>NZ_LT605203.1:3785085-4096585 GCF_900089495.1 Thiomonas sp. X19
TCACCGCCTTCGATGCGGTCCTGGTTGGACGATGCGAGCGGGTCGGCAAACACGCGCATGGCCGTCTCGAAGCGCACCCCATGCTTGCGCAGGTTGGCCAGCGCCTTGGCGGGGTCCCATTCGAATTTGGTGAGCATGCGAATATGTTAGTACAAATTTGCCTGCTTTCAATCTTCGCTCGGCAGCATGATCGTGATGACCGGCTCGCCTGCGTCGCCAGGTCCGACCTGCAGCTTGAGCGTGGCCAGGCGGGGACGAACGCCCCGGCCATCGCGCGGGATGCGCAAGACTTGAAACAAGATCGGGTCGCGGCCATCGTGCCCACGGCGCAGGCCTGCGCGGATCGCACGCGATGCCATCCACACGACATCCCAAAGCCTGCCGCTCTCGCTCTGCCAGCACGCCCCGCCACCCTTGCGCTTGTCGTCGGCGTCGGTCCAAGCGCAGGCGTCGGCCCACGCGGCGGATGTGAGGGCCACGGGCCACACGATGCCGGCCTCGCGTGCGGTGGTGCTGACATCGATCAGCATGCCGTCCTCGATGGCTTGCGCGCGGGTGTACATGTGGATGGGTTCGCCGAAGATTTCTTGCATGGCGTCGGTGCGGGTGATGGTTGCTGCGGTCATGGTGTGTGCTCCTGCGTGGTTGCGTGGATCAGTAGATGCGGACAAAGAGAGCCTTGCGCATCGGCTTGCTGTCGTCGTATCCGAAATAGGCTTTCAGGCCGTGCCCGATGTCGCGCGTGTCGCCGACGGTCACCGGCTCATGCGGGCCGTTGAACCAGCGCAGCACCTCGTCGACGTCGTGCGCCTGGGCTGCCTCTGCCGTGATGAAGAACTCACCGCTCAGGTAGTGCTTGTGCAGGGTTGCCTCCGGGATTTGCACATCTGCCGTTTGGTGAGCCTCGCCGTTGCTTGTGGGGTGTAGGGGTTCGTTCATCTGCCTTCTCCTGCTGGTTGATCTGCTGTTCGGAGCCGCCTCACGAAAGCAGCTTCCAAGCCGGTGCCGTCGGGCATGGCGCGTGCAGCGGGCATGCCACGCACAGCGCAGCGAGCATGGCGTGGCGGCTGCCTGAGCGGCAAGGCGTGGAAAGTGCAGGCGGCTTCGGATGGCAGATCGGCAGGGGATGGAACGAAACCCGGCATGCGCGAGCAGCGCGCATGAAAAAGCCCACCGAGCTGTCAGGCCGGGCGGGCTTGGGGGGCATTCGATTAGGCCGCCTGGGCGTCAGACGGCGTACGGCTTCATGCTCACTCCTTGCATATCGCTCGGATGCGTCGTGCAAGCTCTTTCACCAGCGCCAGCACCATCCCCGTTTTGCCGTGCGCCCTTGCTTGAGTCCACGACAGCGCAATCTGTTCGAGTAGTGCGCGGTCGCTCAACTCGCGTTCGTCGCCGCCTTCGGCCAGCGCCTGCGCGTCGCGCTCCCGCTTGGCCCGCATACGCTCTGCTGACGTGGTTTTCATGCGTCCCCTCAGCGCGTGTTCATCGGCACCAGCACCACGCCCTGCGTGGCCGGGGTCATCGAGTCCATCATGACGTTCATTTCATGGATGGCCAAGCTGATGCCACCGATAACCAGCAGGCCAGCGACGATGCGAAGGATGAGTGCAATCATGATGTGCTCCTTGGGTTGATGACGACATCCTAGAACTGTCACTGTGACAGTGCAAGCCCATCAGACGCATGAAGTTGAAACAATGTTTGTCACTGTGACGGACGAGGAAGAAAGGCCGGTGGAACCCGGCCCTTGGGAGATTCAAGATTGTTTTGAGAGCCGATCACATGCCTCCCCCAGCCCTGCAATCAGCCGCAGCCGCGCCTCCAGAACTTCGGGGTTTTCGCCATCGGCGATCCCGGCCAGGCCCTCGATCACCATCTGTTTGACCCTGGCCTCGCGCGCCGCAGTCACCCCCAAAAAGTCGCGGATGTCGTCGGGCTCGGCGCCAAGCCCGAGCATCGTCACCCCCCGGCGACTGAAGGCATCAGGCATCAATTCTGTGAGCGGCAGCACGCCGCGCAGTCCCTCATGACGCGCCACCTTTGCGAGATGGATGATGGTTTGAATCATCTGGTCTTCTTTCACGGTTTTCTCCTGGTTGGGTTGATGCTTGGTGGTTCAGGCTGCGCGTCGCGATGATTGGTGCAGCAGCCAGTCATCCAGCTCGGCCTGCTCCTTGGCGAGGCGGCGGGCTTCGTCCAGACGCCCGACCCTGAAGGCATCCGCGATGGCCCGCGAGCGCGATGCCGTGGGCTTGCTGAACAGCCCAGGCTGTATGGCCCGCCTCTTCGCCCGCCGCTCTTTGAGAGCGGCGGGCTTGCTCATTTCACTTGGGCTGTTGCGGTCGGCGGCTTTGGCATCGAGGCCATGAACTTGGTCTGGATGGTCTTGGCCTGTGCAGAGGTCTGCAGGCTGGTGTACGTCGCGGTGCCGATGCCGCCGAACGCGGCGATGCTGAGCATGGCTGCGACGATTCTGGCTGTGATGCTGTCCATGATGTGTGCTCCTGGTGGCGTGGTTTGGCACGGGCCTCGTGGCCCGTACCTTCATAGGCAAGCGCGGAAACTCAAGCTGCCAGCGCGTCGATGAACTCTTCAAAACGATTGCTTGGCTGCTCCTGCCCGGTGCCAAGCGCAGCGGCCAGGATGCGGTCCTCAGGGCAGCCGCACATGCAATGCATGGAAAGCCGCCCCGCCTTGAGCGTGACTTCGAGGCTGGACGTGAATACGCCCGCGTGCGCTGGGCACTTCATGGCGATGCACGCGTTGTCGATCTGGCCGATGTTGTCAAGGATCGCGACCAGCACATCGCCGCTGTCTTCGTTTTGCATGATGTTCTCCTGTTTGCGGGGTGACTCGTGCCGCCCATGCCTTCATAGGCAAGCGCGGAAATTGCGCGAGCCTCACGGCTGCGCTGGGCTTGCCGCTTGTTTGGTATAGGGATGCGCGGAAATCGCGCGCTCAGGCCAGCGGCACCACGAGTTGCAGGCCAACAAAGCCAGCGCTTTGCCCTGCGTTGGGGACGGCAACGAGGTTGATGCCCCAGCCGCTTGCGTTCCTCACTTCAAGCAACGCCGCAGCCATCAACGGCCGTGCTGGCGCTTCCTGGTTTGTGTACCCACTGATGACGCCAGCAAGGCCGCCAGCGGCCACGCTGAAGCCCGCTGGCAGGGTGGATGTGAGCGGGGTGTAGGTCGCGGTGGCGTAGACCGATTCGCGGCTGTAGCTGTTCTTGTAGAAGCCAGCCGCAAAGCCCACGCTGGGGCTGTACTGGTACTCAAGGCCCAGCCCTGGGTTGTCCTGGTTGAGGCTGTCGCGCGCCCACTGCCGCAGGTGATAGGACGTGGTGCTGACATCGAGGCCCCAGCGCGGCCGAGCGGGCAGTTCTGCGGCCCTGGCGGTACTTGGGAATGTGAGATAGCCGATGACGGCGATAGCGACGGCGGCCAGGATCACAAGCAGGCGGGTCAGGATGGTGCTGATGATCGCGCGGCGTCGCGCGGCGCGGCGCTGGCGCCGATAGGCGTGCGCCTCTTGAATGAATTGCTGGATGGGGATGTAGCGTGATGCCATGGCAAGCTCCTGTGTTGGTGCTTGCATAGGCAAGGGTGGAAATTGCGCGCGCAGCGCACGCAAAAAGCCCCGCCGCATCTCACGATGGGCGGGGCTCTGGGTCAACTCTCCATTACGGGCAGTCGCCTTGGCCGGGGCCTTCGCCACGGGTGCCGCCGTCACAGATCGTGCCCGTGTTCAGCCAGGTCATGGAGGTGCTGCCCAAGGCGGCGAAGTCATGGACGTGCAGCGCCACGCCTGCCGAGCTTGTGGCGGCAGAATTAGCGTCGATGACCACGGTCGGCGCGCCACCAGCCGAGCCAATTGAGATGGCTGGGTTGATGACATTCGCGGTGGCGGTGATGGACGCCGGCATGCCGTATTGGCCCAGCGTGCCGCACTTGCTGAGCGTGCCCTGGGTTTGCGCGCATAGCGCCACGGACGTCTTCACCGCGCCCAGCTCACTCATCGTCGCCGATGCGTGGGCGCGGCTGGTGTAGTTGCCGTACATGGGAACGGCGATGGCCGCCAGGATGCCGATGATCGCCACGACGATCATCAACTCGATCAGGGTGAAACCTTGCTGCTGTTTGTTGTGCTTCATGTTGAGACCTTTCGAGGGGAACGGCGGCGTGCCGTGCATCAATAGGCATCGGCGGAAATTGCACGCGGTGGGCAAGTGAGCACAGGCCAGTGCACGTCACTTGTCCACGGGGCGCATGCGCGAGCAGCGCGCATGAAAAACCCCGCCGGGGCGGGGTAGGTGGAGGGGGGATCAGCCCCAAACGCTTTGGTGATAATCCAGCGCGCCCTTGACCTGCTGGACCACATCCATGTCCAGAAAAATGATGTGCTGGTCCATGTCATCCATTTCGCTGCCAGCCCGGATGAAGCCGGCACCGACCATGAAAACGACCTCCCTGTAGCCCTTCTCCCTCACCTTGGCCAACCACGCCTTGTCTTTCTTGACCAAGCCCAGGGCTTGGTGATAAGTGTCATTCATGATGGTTTCCTTTTCGGTTGCCGGGCGGCTCACTTGCTGCCCGTGCCTTCATAGGCGCATGCGGAAATTCAAGACGCAAAAAACCCGGCGCCGCATGGCTGCTGGCCGGGTGAAGGACTGCCATCATGAAACTCAGGCCATCTTTCGTGGCCGACCGCGCCCACGCTTGGCGGGCGGCTCGGGCGCGCGTGTGACCACTTCGGCTGTGCTGGTCATTGCCTTGGCCTCGGCCCAGGCGATGATCTGGGCCGGGCTGTAGAGGGCGCGACCGGCTATCCTGATGCAGGGCACATTGCCCGCTTCACCCGTGCGGCGGTCTCGGTTGAGCAAGGACTTGCTCACGCCCAAAATACGCGCGGCTTCGGCCACGCCAACGAGGCGCGGCAGGACGATTTCAGGGGTTGCTTTGTCGTTCATGGTCAGGCTCCTTGGATGGATGGTTTGTATTTCGGCCCAAATAACGCCCACACCCACGGATCGCGCCGGGGCGCGAGTTCGGGAACGGGCCTCTTGGTCTTGATGGCTTTGCCGCTGCGGAAGACGCGGGCTTCGGGTTTGGTGGTCTTGGTCGTTTTCATGGTGGGGCTCCTTTCCCTGTGTATAGGCAGGGCAGGAAATAGCGAAGCTGGGATAATGTGTCTGCATGAAGCTGCGATTCAACAAAGAGGTCAGGAAGTCGATTGCCGAAGAACTCAAGAAAGTCTCGACGTTCGGCGGCATCGGCCTTGGCGTCCTTGGCTACTCGACACGCGCCCCGTTGATGCTTTTTGGCGCGTTCGTCTGGTGGGTGGTCTGTCAGACCATCGCGGCGTTTCTGCTCTCCATGGAGGATGAATGATGAGCTTCACCGAAGCGGCGTTCTATGGCATGGGGCTTGTCGTCCTGTTCGGTTTGGCGGCGGTCGTGTTGGCCGTGTTGCAAAAGCCGTCGAAGTCGAAACACGAGCCCCACTTCCCTGTGCACTGACAGGCTCTCAGGGCCGGGTTCACCCCGGCCCCTCTGATCACGCCTCAGCCTTGACCTGCCCCCCTGTGGTCGGGTCGAGGCCGCAGCTTTGGGCCATCCAGCCCAGGCGCTGCGCGGCTTCTGGGTACATGTGCGCGCTGGTGCGCTCCCCTGCCTCGTGATCGGCGAGCATCGAGCCAAGGGCGTCGATTTCACCGATGGTGAGGACCAGCCACAGGTCGCCCAAGCCCCAGCTTGAAAGCGCCTGCAGCACCGCATCGGCGTTCACTTGCGGCGCGTTCACGGCTTGCTCCCTTGGGTTGCTTGAAGAGGCAAGACGCGAGCCGGTTGGCCGTAGCCACCCACGACCTCCACACGCTCGCCGACGTAGAGTTGCACGTCGGCTGCCTGGGTGACGGCGAAATTCCCGCCACCGTCCATGGCGACGGTGATCTGCACACCACGCTGCTTGTAGGCCGCATTGGTGGCCGCCTCGCCGCCGATGCCACCAGCGATGGCGCCCAGCACAGCCGCAACTTTGGAGCCGTTGCCGTTTCCAATACGCGACCCGATGAAGCCACCCGCCAGCGCGCCGAGCAGGCCGCCGGGCGTGGTGGCACCGCCTGGGGCAGAGATGGTGATGGGCTGCACCGAGACCACGGTGCCAAGTTGCACGGCCTGGACCTGCTGAGCCTGGCCAGGCGTGTAGGACAAGGCCGATGCCGAAGGCGAGCCGCCCAGCATCGGCGGCACGCCGGCGCAGCCGGTGAGCAGCAGGCCAAGGGCCGCTGCGACGATGAGGATGATCTTGTTCATAGGGCTCTCCAGTTGGGTTGTGCGCGGGCCGCATGGCCCGGCGCGTGGGTCATTCATCGTTGGGGTCAGGCAGGTCCGAGTCGTCGGGCTTGTCCAGCGCCGCGACGATTTTGGCCAGCACGGCGCTTTGCTTCTCGGACAAGAAAACCTTGTCCTTGAACTTGTCGAACCGCTCAGTCAGCTTCTTCAGAAACTCCTTTTCCCAATCATTGGCCTTGTCCTTATCGGCCTTGCTCAGCTTGCTGACGCGAGCCAGATTGGCCTTGTCGGCCTTGGTCAGTTCACGCTTGTCTTCCATGATTTACTCCTTGTAGTCTGGAAGTTGAAACCGGACCGGGTGGTCCGTGCTTTGCATAGGCGGACGCGGAAATTCAGGTCTGCCTGGTGAGCTGCCGCACGCTGAGCGCCGTATTCAGCAGTTTTGCGGCGGCATACAAACTCAGCCAAGGCAAAACCCAGAGCCACAAATCGAGCAGGACGACCGGCTTGAAATGATCGAGCCGGGTCGTCCAAAAATCGACAAGCGACGTTTTCTTCGCTTCTGCGAGATAACCATCAAGCGTCGCGCCAGTCGTTGTCGAACCATCCCCAAATGTGAATATCTTGGGCTGCAAAAAGCCCGGCTCAAGCGTGTGGATCACCAGCACGCGGGCGATGCCGCGCGCAGCAGGCGGGAATTTTTCGGCCGTGAATGTGGCTGCGGCGAGATAAACACAAAACCACAACCCAGCGAGAATCAAAAGATACTTTTTCATGATTAACCCTTCGTGTTGTAATCGTTGATACGGCACACGCAATCGCGCATGAATGCAATCCACACGGCGCCGATTGGATGATCTTCACCGAGATGATTCCAAATCAACTCGGCGCAAACGACTTTGCGGTGATGCCCGAGCGCCGGAGCATCGGGGAAGTCGGAGAGATAATGGGCAATTTCGCCCATGAGTTCCTGTCCCTCGTCCATGGGCTGGGTGTAGTTATTCGCGAAATCCTCCAGAAAATCGAGTTTGGCGGCGAATGTTTGGGTATCGTGATTCATGGTGTTTCTCCGTGGTGAGTAATTCGTGAATCCCCGCGCGCGGCGCGTTGGCCGCGCGCTGGCTTTATCGGGCCAGGGGGTTAAGGTTTCGCCGGAGCGATTAGCTCCGGTGGGTTGGCGGTTATTTGGCGTTGATCGGCACCAGCACCACGCCTTGGGCGGCGGGGGTCATGCTGTTCATCATTTGGTCCATTTCGTGGACCGCGAAGAAAATGCCGCCAACGATCAACAGGCCGCCGACAAATTTGATGAGGGTGATGATGTCCATTTGAAACTCCTGGTTGTTGGGACGCGCACTCGCTGCCCATACTCATATAGGCTGGGGCGGAAACTCGAACGCGTGCGAGGCTGGCAAGATGGGATGGTGAAACGCCACCCCACTTTTTGGCATGGGGGTCGTGAAACGCGACCTCCTTTTGGACATGGGGGTAACGAAACGGAACCCCCTTTCCAACCTGGGCAGGTGTTGACTGCGGCGCAAAATGCAGTGGCTTCGCCTAATGAAGCCCTTGGCCCGAGCTTTTCAGGCTGGTTTGATAACCGCAGAGCGTCCGAAAGTAGACGATCCCCAATAAATGGAGCCCACGACGGCCGCAACTGCGTTGGCTTGACGTGCTTTGGCGGCATGAATGCACCGATTTTGTGCGCCCATGCCGGATTTCGGCCATGACTACGTCGGTTCGACGTGGCTAAGGCTCAACGGGGTGGTGTTTCACCACCCCGTTGGCTGATTTCGGCCTGAAAGTGCGTTGGTTCGACGTGGTGAGGCTCGCGGAGCAGAGCCGGGGCGCCACTTTGAGTGGACACCCATGAGGTCGAGCAGTCGTTGGCGCACCATGCGCTTATAGGAAGACGCGGAAATTGGTTATCGCGACAGTGCCTGTCGATGCCGCAGCCTAAAGCTGCGGCATTAGCATTGCCGCTGGCTGATGGATGGGTTTGGATTGACACTCAAAACCCGGTCACGGTTTTATCGTGACGGGGTTTTGAGGTGCAGTGGATTCAACGCCACGCTGCAGCGCGGTGAAGACCAGATCGCCTGACGCGGAAGCGGCTGGCGAGCCTGGGCTGAGACGTGTGGCGGCGTGGGTCAGGAGCCGCAGGGCGGGAGTGCGAGCACGACATGAGACATCGCCCTAAGGCGATGGCGAATGCGGCGAAGACACGACCAACACTGCGGGGCGAGGCCGGCCAGGCCGAAGCCGTCGAGTGCGAGGGGAGAGCCAGCCGAACGGCTGGCGCGGGTGAGTAAGGAAGTGGCGTGCAGGTGGCATGACAGCCGTAGGCTGGCGTGACACTTGCCCCGCCACGACCGCACCGAACCCCGACCCGAAGACACGAGACCGGGGGGGCCGCTGCCATCGACCGCGACACGCAGACCACGACTGAGCGACAGCGAAGAAGTGGGCTAAGTGCCGGGCGAAGACGCGCCCAAGCGCGTCGGTGGCAGTGGGGGCGACAGCCCCGGCATCGAGCCCCAAAGGGGCGAGGGGGTGCCTTACCAACGGCCTCATCGTTGGTAAGGCACCCCCTCGCCCCTTTGCCCGGAGGGCATAGGGAGCGATGCCGCCGACTTTTCTTGCGGTGAGGTGAGCCCCCTAGGGCGAAAAGACCACGGCCCCCCTAGGAGACTGTCGGACTTTGCGGTCTTCCGGATGAAGACGCTATCCGAGACAATTGCTGCTGCACAACCGAGAGCCCGAGCCGATGAGCCGCTTCGTCCCTGTTGACCGAGACACCGCATATCTGTTGCCACCGTCGGTGGACGAATGGCTGCCCACTGATCACTTGGCGCGCTTCGTGGTCGAAGTCATCGAGCAGCTTGATCTGGGCGATCTGGCCCGACAGTACGCAGGCCGGGGCTCGGCGGCGCACCATCCGGCGGTGCTGCTGGGCCTGCTGATCTACGGCTACGCCAACGGCGTGCACTCCAGCCGCAAGATCGAGCGGGCGACCTACGACTCGGTGGCGTTCCGCTTTGTTGCGGCCAATACCCACCCCGATCACGACACGCTGGCGACGTTCCGCCGCCGCTTCTTGAAGGAGGTGGAGGCACTGTTCGTGCAGGTGCTGGTTCTGGCGCGCGAGATGAAGCTGCTCAAGCTCGGACACATCGCGCTGGATGGCACCAAGATCGACGCCAACGCCAGCAAGCACAAGGCCTTGTCGTGGGCTCATGCCAACAAGATCGAGGCGCAGCTGCGCCAGGAAGTACAAACGCTGCTGGCGCTGGCAGAGAACAGCGACCGCGCGACGGTACCCGACGGCATGGATGTGCCGGCGGAGATCGCCCTGCGTGCAGATCGCTTGAGCGCAATCGCGCAGGCCAAGGCCAAGATCGAGCAGCGCGCCAGCGAACGCCATCAGGTCGAGCAGCAGGAGTACGAGGCCAAGACCGCCAAGCGCCAAGCCCAGCGCGAGGCGGGCAAGAAGCCGCGCGGCAAGGACCCTGAGCCGCCAGAGGCCGGCCCCCGGAGCAGCGATCAGGTCAACCTCACGGATGAAGAGTCGCGCATCATGCCCGTGTCGGGTGGGGGCTTCGAGCAAAGCTACAACGCACAAGCCGGCGTGGACATCGCGACGATGATGGTGATCACCCAGCATGTGAGCCAGGCATCCAACGACAAGCGCGAAGTTGTGCCTACGCTGCAGCAGATCCAAGCGTTACCCGCGGTGCTGGGCGAGGTGCACACGCTCATCACGGACAACGGCTTCTTCAGCCAAGCCAACGTGATCGCGTGCAACGACGCGGGTATCGAGCCGCTGCTGGCGCTCAAGCGGGAGTCGCATCACACGCCGGTGATGGGGCGCTTTGCACCCGATGTGCCCGAGCCCCAGACGACGGATCCGCTCGTGCAGATGGCACACCGCCTGGGCACGCAAGCAGGCCGAGCCCTGTACGGCCTGCGCAAGCAGACAGTGGAGCCGGTGTTCGGCATCATCAAGCAAGTGATGGGTTGGCGCCAGATGAGCATGCGCGGGCTGGCCAAGGCACAAGGCGAATGGAGCTTGGTGACCATGGCTTGGAACATCAAGCGCATGCACGTCCTGCGAGCCGCGTGAGGGCAATAGTGCGCCCCGACCACGCCAAAACCGAGTCCCCAGGCCGCCCCATGTGCCCTCACAGTGTCTCGCCAACCATCGAGAGCGTTCGATCAGCGCGCCGCTGTCAAAAAAAACGCGTCGCACTGATCAATCGGATTCGCTCGGGTTCAAGTCCGACAGCCTCCTAGGGGCGAGCGCAGCGAGAGTGGTCTGGCCTCATGCCTTGGCCTTTGACTTGTGCGCAGCCTTGGTGCGCTGCGCAAGTGCGCACCCCTGCGAAGCGGACGGTCGCCGCGCATGGCGCCAGCGCACCATGCAGCATCATCGCGCTGGAAACGCATCGATGTGTGTGAATGCGAGCAACGGGTGGTGCTGCTCTGGGATGATGCGAACTGTCTGCTTCACCCCGGCGTGTGTGCGGCTGAACTCACGAATTGACAACACCAGTCCACGTAATCTGGCAGCTTCGTGGGGTGTCTCCGTGACCCAAATTGCGCGCTGGTACTTGCCTGCCTTTATGTCACGCAAGCGCGTGAATAAGATGGATTCATAACGGCCGCTAGTCTTGATGGTGCGCTCGAATTCGACGCACCAAACCGTGCCTGCCGCGTCCTTCGCCGTGGCGTCGGGCCGCGAATCTGCATCGAACTTGGCGAGCCTGTCCCCACTCTCCCACCCCGCCCAGCCCGCCCTTTCAGCGCTGATTTTCATCCGTTGCAAACCCACCGTGTGCGAGAGAAGTGTGAGTCCAATCCTGTTTGGTTTGAAGTAGGAGGCGCTTGGAATTTCATGATCGTCCCCGGCCATTAACTGCCCTTTCGGTGTGATACCCCAAAGCATCGGCCTCCATCCGCTCGGCGCGGTGACTTGTTGGCGTGTGATTAACTCTGCCCGCTCCATCGCGACCAAAGTTCGTTTGGTTTGATCTGCCGATAATCCTAATAACATTTGCATAACATTAAGCGTCGTATAAATCTCTTCGCGCAAGAACCGCAAAACAATGTTTTGCTTATCTGCAGCGCGCTGCATACGCTGCGCAAATGTCATTTGTGGCGGTAATGCGCTCATATCCTTCTCCTTTTTAGATTATGTCTTGCGCTTTGGTCGGGTCACTCTTACTGCTTCGCACCACGGCTGCGGCTGGGGTAATGTCAGGGGTCTTGCCCGGAGTCATATAACCCGCCGCCAAAAGCACCGGCGCGCCATGACCGAACATCCAGAATACGGGTGCATCCTGCGCATTGGCGGGTTTTGGCATGGCGGTACTCAGCATATCCGGGGTCACATTTTCACGAAGCTGCCTGAAATACTGCCCCTGCTCCAAACCCTCGGCGTTCGTGGTTTTGCCCGTGGTTTCAAGTTCGACCGCATATTTACCCGACAAGCTGGAAAGCTCCTTTGCGGTTTCGTCATCCTCCAGGCGAAATACAAGTTTGAGGCTGGTATTCCCTTTGGCTGCACCCAAAACAGCCTTGGAAGGTAATGATCCTGAATCATGCAAATCGCCGTAGCTTTGGAAGGCGAGATAAACGGTCGCCCGTTGGTCGCGAATCGTGCCCAAAGCGCGCAAGCTGGTTTGACCCAGGCTGTATTTGAACTCGTCCAAAAACAAGTGGACGTGTCTGGCTCCGTTTCGGTCCCGATTCTTGATGATTTGCACGATGCGGGTCAGCAACATTTTCTGCGCTGCCACCACACGCAAATCGTCGACCGAGCCAACGATATACACGAGACCACCCCGCTCGATAATCTCGGCCAGATTCGGCCCTGCTGCTGTGTCGAATGCGCCCAGGCGTGCCATATCCTTGAGAGCACGCCAGAAATTCTGACGGCTGGTGACTTCGTCGACGTCGGCGCCTATATTGACCATCGAGCGCAGATTGAATTGGCCTTCGGTCAGCTTATCGAGTAGCGTTGCGCAGGCATCCCTATCCTCACCACGGTAAAAATCAACGGCTGGATCGCCGGAATTCTCAAGCTGCAAAGCCGTATTGACCAAGACCTCGCATTCAGTTTTTGTGCAGCCCTGGAACACGTTAATCTGCGGAATATCCTTGCGCAGATCGATGAATGCCGTTGGCTTCCCCAGCTTTTGTGCCTCACGGAACAAAATGCCGGGGGCGAATTCATCGTTCTTGGGGTCGATCACCACGCATGCATCCCCGGCTGTCATAGCCTGAACAAGCAGCGAAGTTGTAATCACCGTTTTGCCTGTGCCGCTCGCTCCAATAATCGCCATGTGGTTTTTGCGCGCTTGGTCGGGGCTAATCGTCATCGGCACGTCGCGAACCTTCGCAGGCTCTTTCTTGCCCTTGCCTGGCCGACAGCCCATGCCCACGAATACGGCTTGGTGCTGGCTTGCCGACGCGAGCCACGGCTCGGCCTGGTAGCTTGGCTTCTGCATGAACTGGCCCATCTGCACGTGTGCGTGCACGTTCGGCAGATCGTCGGCTTGCACCTGCGGCTGGCGCGCCAGCCAGGCTTTGCGGGCCATGAAAATGATGAGGGCAAAGCCTGTCAGGACCCCCAAGGCGCTGCCCAAGTTTGGCGCACCAGCGGCTCCTGCCACAGCGCTCACCATCATGCCAGCAACGCTCGGAAGAATGGCCCATTTCAGAACCTTGCCAGACAGCCAGGCTGTGGCGCGTTGGCTATGGCCCCTAAGAATGTCGATGATCATGATTTACTCCCTGATGTTGGCTTTGCTGTTGTCCATGGGTCGTGACGACCACTCTTCCCATGCATAGGCAAGGGCGGAAATTGAGAGGCCCGTCGCGAGGGTCATGAACCATGCGGTGGTTGTGATGGGTGTGCTGCACGCCCACCTGACCAGCACCCCTTGCAGCGCCAAGTGCTGAGGGGCAAGCGGGGCTGACTGATGCCAGTACAGCCACTCAAAGTGCCAAATTCGGGCGGCCCAGCCCGCCCACAGGGACAGGCTGATGGCGGCACTGACGGTGCCGATGACGAAGGCTCGCGTTGCCCAGTGAATGCGGCTGCGTTTGGTTCTTGTCGTGACGCCTTGGATTGCCATTTCATGCTCCATCTGCCCGCCGTGTGCGGGGTGTGGAGCTATAGACAGCGGCGGAAATTGGCCGCACAGACGCAAATAAACGCATCTACAATAAAGGCGATGGGAAAGCGGCTGACCTGGGATGAAGTGAAGCGGCGCAGGAACCTGCGCAAACATGGACTGGATTTCGCGCAAGCAGGCCAGGTCCTGGAATCGCGGTATCGGCTGGACATTCCTGTGGAGCGCGGCGGCGAAGCGCGCACCATGTCGATGTCCTACGCCTTCGGTCTGCTGGTCGTGCTGGTGGTCGTGCACACAGCGCGCGAGGACGCGGCACGCATCATCAGTTTCAGGCGGGCCAGTGAAACGGAAACGGAGATCTACTATGAGTGGCTTGAACAAGAAGCAGACTGAGCGTGAGGCCATCCTTGCGACGATGAAGACGTCGCCGCCAGGTGGCTACTACGTGTGGGACGGCAAGAATGAAGACGACCGCCCGGCGAGCGCCGATGAACTGCGCGCCGGAATCGAGGCTTACCGCCGCAGTCGAGGCCGACCAGTCGGGTCTGGAACGAAGGAACAGGTGGCCATCCGCTTTGACCGTGATGTGCTGGAAGCCTTCCGCACATCAGGTCCTGGCTGGCAGACTCGGATGAACGCTGCCCTGAAGGAGTGGTTGAAGTCCCATCCAAAGCTGGCCTGATACCTATCATGCATTTTTTGCATGATGCAGACGCGATTTCAGCCTTCCAGACTCTTTAAGGATTCTCGGCCTCAGTGCCGCGATGAACCATGCAGGCTCTGCATGGTGTCGGTGGCATAGAGCGGTTCTCGTCGATTTTGTCGGGCCAGAGGGGCCGGTTCCGGCCCCTCAAAGCCGCGCCCAAAAATTGTGACCTTTGCGCAAAACCGTGACCTTTCGCGGGCCTGTTTTCAATGAAATCAAGGGGTTACGAGGCTATGAAGCGTTCCGTCGCGGAATTTTTGGCGATTCCGCGGCACTGGTGGCGAATGACGAAGGGTGGCAAAGCCGCCCTTCCTGGCCAACGGTTTTGGTGGGTTAGTGGGTTTGAGTGGGTTATTTCTATACCCGGAAAATTTTGTTGTTGTGAATTTACTGAGGGCCAATCAACCCACTCAAACCCACTAACCCACTTTCATCTATCGCGCCGCTCGATGTTGGAATAGGTGGATCTGGCGCGATGGCGGTCCAGGAGTGCTAAAATATGACAATCCTGAAACACACGACCAATGCCGCCAAGGAACAATGCTGCTGTGCTGCTGGAGCGCGAACGCTTCGAGATCAAGTCCAAGTCTGGCGGCGGGCTGTTGAGCTATGAGGTTTGGGGTGTTGTCGAGCAAGGGAAGACAGTGGTCACCCGCTACAACCTGGCGTACATCAACCATGCGGTCTGTCCGGTCGACAACGGGCGCGTGCTGGGGTACGACAACGCGCATGGCTACCACCACAAGCACCACATGGGCACGGTGGAGCCGATGGAGTTCACCAGTTACGAAGCCACGCTGGAGCGTTTCCAGCAAGAAGTGGCTGCCATCTTGCAGAGCGTTAAGGAGAAAAAGCGATGATCCGGGTTGTGATGCGTGCCGGCACCGTTGAAGAGTTCTTCAACCGCGCCAAGGATGCCGCCCGCCGCGCCGATACGGGCGGACCCTTTGAGGGTACGGTGACACTGTCCTTTGAGGACCCGCAGCGCCTGTTCGACGTTTTGACGCAGAACCGGCAAACCTTGGTACGTGCCGTCATGCGCCAGCCCGACACCATTCCCGAATTGGCCAAGCGTCTCAAGCGAGACCGCACAGCCGTCACCCGCGATGTGCTGCTGCTGGAAAAGCTGGGCGTGGTGAAGTCTGAGCGCGTCTCCAATCCAGGACACGGCATTCACAAGCTGGTGCGCCCCTCGGCCAGCAGGATAGATCTGGTCGCGACGATTGAGTGACCCGGAAAAATCAGTCGGCCCTGACCACTTTCCACGTGACGCTGCCCTGCGCCAGGCTATGCTCGCGCAGCACATAGCCGCCAGCAATCCGGTCTTTTGCGCCCTGCAGCCAGCGTCCTACAGACCTGGTGGATGGTTCCTTGCCGGGACTCAAACCCATTGCATCTTCGAGCGCTAGATAGACCCCTCCATCCATTTTCAGAAGGTCGCTTGCCTTCCAGGTCATCGGCCCTTTCAGCATGAACACGGCCTCAAGCACGCCCGCGACCTCGCCCGCCCTGGGGTCCTTTTTCTGCGCCTTCACAAGCCGCGTGGCGGGGTCAAGACCCATGAGCCAGTTGATAGGCCCCCTGCACCACTTGTGCCAGTCGTCGAAATCGCTGGCCCGCTCCAGATCATCCAAACCAGGGCACCCCGCATGCAGAAATGCAGCCTGGATCGTCATCACCGCATGAATCAATTCCTGCCTTCTACCGAGCACAAGCGCGTCTGGCATGGGGCCATTGAAGACCCTTGCCGATGGCGTCTCGTGCCTGGGATCAAGCCTGATTTCAAGGATGCGTCTGGCGCTGTCGGCGCCAGCAATAGCATTGTTCGCGGTGATGATGACGTTTGTGCAAGTGGAGACAAGGGCCTTTTTTGAGTGCCCTAGGAGACTGTCGGACTTTGCGGTCTTCCGGATGAAGACGCTATCCGAGACAATTGCTGCTGCACAACCGAGAGCCCGAGCCGATGAGCCGCTTCGTCCCTGTTGACCGAGACACCGCATATCTGTTGCCACCGTCGGTGGACGAATGGCTGCCCACTGATCACTTGGCGCGCTTCGTGGTCGAAGTCATCGAGCAGCTTGATCTGGGCGATCTGGCCCGACAGTACGCAGGCCGGGGCTCGGCGGCGCACCATCCGGCGGTGCTGCTGGGCCTGCTGATCTACGGCTACGCCAACGGCGTGCACTCCAGCCGCAAGATCGAGCGGGCGACCTACGACTCGGTGGCGTTCCGCTTTGTTGCGGCCAATACCCACCCCGATCACGACACGCTGGCGACGTTCCGCCGCCGCTTCTTGAAGGAGGTGGAGGCACTGTTCGTGCAGGTGCTGGTTCTGGCGCGCGAGATGAAGCTGCTCAAGCTCGGACACATCGCGCTGGATGGCACCAAGATCGACGCCAACGCCAGCAAGCACAAGGCCTTGTCGTGGGCTCATGCCAACAAGATCGAGGCGCAGCTGCGCCAGGAAGTACAAACGCTGCTGGCGCTGGCAGAGAACAGCGACCGCGCGACGGTACCCGACGGCATGGATGTGCCGGCGGAGATCGCCCTGCGTGCAGATCGCTTGAGCGCAATCGCGCAGGCCAAGGCCAAGATCGAGCAGCGCGCCAGCGAACGCCATCAGGTCGAGCAGCAGGAGTACGAGGCCAAGACCGCCAAGCGCCAAGCCCAGCGCGAGGCGGGCAAGAAGCCGCGCGGCAAGGACCCTGAGCCGCCAGAGGCCGGCCCCCGGAGCAGCGATCAGGTCAACCTCACGGATGAAGAGTCGCGCATCATGCCCGTGTCGGGTGGGGGCTTCGAGCAAAGCTACAACGCACAAGCCGGCGTGGACATCGCGACGATGATGGTGATCACCCAGCATGTGAGCCAGGCATCCAACGACAAGCGCGAAGTTGTGCCTACGCTGCAGCAGATCCAAGCGTTACCCGCGGTGCTGGGCGAGGTGCACACGCTCATCACGGACAACGGCTTCTTCAGCCAAGCCAACGTGATCGCGTGCAACGACGCGGGTATCGAGCCGCTGCTGGCGCTCAAGCGGGAGTCGCATCACACGCCGGTGATGGGGCGCTTTGCACCCGATGTGCCCGAGCCCCAGACGACGGATCCGCTCGTGCAGATGGCACACCGCCTGGGCACGCAAGCAGGCCGAGCCCTGTACGGCCTGCGCAAGCAGACAGTGGAGCCGGTGTTCGGCATCATCAAGCAAGTGATGGGTTGGCGCCAGATGAGCATGCGCGGGCTGGCCAAGGCACAAGGCGAATGGAGCTTGGTGACCATGGCTTGGAACATCAAGCGCATGCACGTCCTGCGAGCCGCGTGAGGGCAATAGTGCGCCCCGACCACGCCAAAACCGAGTCCCCAGGCCGCCCCATGTGCCCTCACAGTGTCTCGCCAACCATCGAGAGCGTTCGATCAGCGCGCCGCTGTCAAAAAAAACGCGTCGCACTGATCAATCGGATTCGCTCGGGTTCAAGTCCGACAGCCTCCTAGGTAACGACCTTCCATGATTTCTGCCGTCGCCAAGTTGCGGAGGCTGGCCGAGTCTATTTCCTGGCCTGCCTTGCCGTCCCCGATTTCCTCGAAAAGAAGAACTGGCGGGCTTTCCAGCAGGCTGGAAATAAGGCGCTTTTCAATCTCAACGTCATCGGCGGGCAATACCCCAGATGTCACATCCTTTCCTTGAGCAAACCGAGCCAGTGCCTTTGCAAGCACAGCCTTGCCAGAACCCGGCGCTGGCGCGCTGACTAGCACCAGAGGCGCTTTTTTCATGGTAGGCCGCGAGACGCACGCCAGCATCGCTGCGAGCGCCGCCGCTTCGTCATGCGGCTCAGCCCATGGGAACGTATTTACCACGGCCCTGAGCTTGATCAAAGCCTCTTCAGCCTCTTCTCTGGTCGCGTCCTCGTGTACAGCATGGAAGTCTTGGAACGCACCATAAATATGGCTTTGAGGGTCATACCCCGGCGACAGCATCCGGCCAGGTGCGAGCCACAAGGGGTGGTCTGTGATTGTTTTCAGCTTGGGGATCTTGCGCCAGTCCTGGCGCTCCACGAGCGCCTGGGCCAGCGCTCCAGGCGGGTTGGCAGGCTCTTCCCATGTGCCACGTGCCGTGGTGACTTCTCTGAACCACGTCGCCGCGCGCGCCATCTCGACCCTGCACACAGCAGGCGACATCGGTGCACTGGAGCCTGTGTGAGGATTCAGGCTCACCAAGACCTGGCCCTTGTCAAACACGGTGAGCGTCGCGCCCAGCGCGTGCTCGGCGGCGTCCATCATGGTTGGCAATTCCCCGGCCTTGACTTCAATCCTAGGCAGTGGTTTGGCTTTGGGGGCACTCTTCAAAACTGAGTTCACGGCGTGCCCCCCTCAAAATAACCCAGCCTGGCGCGCCTGCGCCGCCTGACGCTTGGCCAGGGCAGCCTTGGATGGCCGCCCGCCCCTGCCGGTCTTGGGACGCGACGCCCACGCCTCGGGGCCGATGCTGAGCGAGCCGAACAAGCCGGGATCGCGCACAGCCTCGGCCGTGGCGCGTATCAGCTTTGCCGTGTCGTACCTTCCCATCCTCGCCGAGACGCCACGCGCCTCTGCAATGGTTTTGGAAGGTGCGTCGCGCAGAAAATCAGCCACGCCCTCCACATGCTCTGGCAAGGCTTTATCAAGCTCTGCCCGGCGCTCTTGCCCCGGCGCGGCGATGGTCTCGTGCAAAGCCAGCCCATCTTCCCCACGCGCCGGGGCATTGAGGTCCCGCGCCCCACGAATTCGCCGGTCGCCCCCTGCATCGCGCCCCTGCCCCATGAGCCGGAAGCAGGACCTGACAAAAAGATTCCAATCCAGCGCCCGCTTGCCCTGCCACGTCCAAACTCGCTTTGCGAATTCCTGGAGAAAGTCTGTGGCCTCGCGGTCTCGCCAGGCGTGACCAGAGGAAGCGGCGGCAAGGCGGTGCGCATCCGAAGCCATGTCATGAGGCTCGGGCATCTGCACACCAAAGACCCCC
This sequence comes from Thiomonas sp. X19, assembly GCF_900089495.1. Classification (NCBI taxonomy): domain Bacteria; kingdom Pseudomonadati; phylum Pseudomonadota; class Betaproteobacteria; order Burkholderiales; genus Thiomonas; species Thiomonas sp. X19. Next base: position 3,804,219 of record NZ_LT605203.1, read on the forward strand.
AACTCTCCACGCACATCCCGCGCCACGCGCAGCGTGGTCAAGGGAAGGACCATGCTGCGCGCCAGCGTGCCTTCTGTGGGGTATGCATCAAAAAGCGCTGAAACAATGTTTTTCTGTTGGCGTTCCATGGCTAACTCCTTTTCTCTGTGCCATGGAAAGAACTTTAAGCCCGTTTTTCGGCGATTTTTCTCCGAATGATGGCCCTTTTGATGCAGCTTTCGATCCTTGGGGGCGATTCAGGGCACCGGCAGGAAGCGCTGACGTAAAAAAAGCCACCGTGAATGTCACTGGTGGCTTTGAGTCCAGACACTACCCACGCTCAGTGGGAGCACAGTGGGAATTGCGAGGGAAACCTTGCCGGGGAAACGGTATAATCTCGGGCAAGTACAGGAAATCGCAAGCAAGCTAAGTGATTGATTTTGCTTGATTCACGTTCTCAAGCGGGCGTAGTTCAATGGTAGAACTTCTGCTTCCCAAGCAGATGGCGTGGGTTCGATTCCCATCGCCCGCTCCACCCACATTGCAGCAAAACTCTCCGGCCCGGCCGGTTTTTTTACGCCTGCCAGCCTGAGTTTCAGCGCCATGCCTGCCGCACCATCTCCCGAGCCCGTTCAGGCCGCAGCCGGTTCCACTCCGGCCAATGCGCTGCGCGCACGCGGCATACGCAGCTTCGTGTTGCGCACCGGGCGCACCACCACGGGGCAGGCGCGCGCGCTGGCGGAGCTGGGCCCGCGTTTCGTGCTGCCCTACGCATCACTCGCAGCAAATTGGGACGCGGTGTTCGGCCGGACGGCGCCGCGCATCCTGGAGGTGGGCTTTGGCATGGGCGAGGCCACGGCGCAAATCGCCCAGGCTCAGCCCGAGCGCGATTTCATCGGCGTGGAAGTGCACACGCCGGGGGTGGGCGCGCTGCTGCTGCGCATCGAGAAACTGGGGCTGGTGAATCAGCGCATCGTCCAGCACGACGCCGTGGAGGTGCTGCGCGACATGGTCGTGCCCAATGCCCTGGCCGGCGTGCATGTGTACTTTCCCGATCCCTGGCACAAGAAGCGCCACCACAAGCGGCGATTGATTCAGCCTGGGTTTGTCGAACTCGCGGCCAGCCGTCTGGCACCTGGCGGCTATCTGCATTGCGCCACGGACTGGGAGCCTTATGCCGAGCACATGCTGGAGGTGCTGTCAGCCAGTGAGAGTCTGGTGAACACCGCCGCCGGCTACGCCCCACGCCCCGCCTGGCGGCCTCTCAGCAAGTTCGAGCAACGCGGCCTGCGTTTGGGGCATGGCGTGTGGGATCTGGTGTTTGAGAAGCGCGCCATCTCTGGCTGAAACCACCAAGGGCTAAACGGGCGAGATGGTCTCAACCCGCCCAGTTGACCCAACCCATCTTGGCGGTCACCAGCACCGAGGCGCCGAACGCCAGGCGGTACCAGGCAAAGGGCACGAAGCTGTGCCCGCCCACATAGCGCAGTAGCCAGCGCACCACCACCAGCGCAGACACGAAGGACACGGCCATGCCCAGCCCGAACGCGGGAACGTCGGCAGCGCTCAGCAACGCGCGGTGCTTGAGCAGGTCGTAGCCGGTGGCGGCCAGCAGGGTGGGAATGGCGAGAAAGAAGGAAAACTCGGTGGCCGCGATGCGGCTCAAGCCGAACAGCATGCCACCGATGATGGTGGCGCCTGAGCGGCTGGTGCCTGGAATGAGGGCGAAGGCTTGCGCTGCGCCAACTTTCAAGGCATCGAGCGCAGTCATGGCCTCGACCGTGCGCACACGAATGGCATCCGCCCTGGCCGCCTGCCGCCGCTCGGCCCAGAGAATCACCAAGCCGCCAATGATGAAGGCCAGCGCCACGGGCACGGGCGCGAACAGATGGCGCTTGATGGCGGAAGCGAACACCAGACCCAGCAGGGCCGCGGGCAGAAAGGCGATGAGCAGGTTGCGGCTGAAGCGCCAGGCGGCAGTGCGCGGGGCCAGTTGGCGCGAGGTCAGGCCTTCCACCACACCGATGAGGCGCACACGGTAATGCCACATCACCGCGAGGATGGCGCCGCTCTGAATGGCAATCTCGAACACCTTGGCCTTGTCGCTCACCCAGCCCAGCAGGCTGGCGGCAAGGATGAGGTGGCCTGTCGAGGAGATGGGCAGGAATTCGGTGATGCCCTCGACCAAGCCGAGAATGATGGCGACGAATGCGGTGTGGGTGTCCATGCGGCTTGTGAGCAAAGGACCGCATTATCACGGGCGGCGCAGGCCGCCCCCAAGACCGCATTCAGCGGACTGGGCAGCTATGCAACCTGCAGGGGATCAGAACACGCCGCTCAAGCCACCATAGACCCCGAGCCCGGAGGTCAGCACCACCACGGCCAGCACCATCCAGAGATACCAGCCGCGCAGGCGGTGTTCGAGCGGCAGCGCCTTGACCGCCAAGGCCACCAGGAATCCCAGCACCAGGGGCAGCATCAGTGCGTTCATCACTTCGACGCCAACCGACAGCGCGACCAGATCGGGCACCAGCGCCACGATCAAGGCCCCACCCACCACGCCCAGCGTGAACACGATATAGAACCAGGGTGCCTCCAGGGGGCGGTATTCGAGCGAATGCTTGTAGCCTGTGACCTCACCAAAGCCCCAGGCCGCCGCCAGGGCCACGACGATGGCCGCCACCATGGCGGCACCCAGGATGCCCAGGCCGAACAGCGTGTGGCCCAGCGTCTGGCCCAGGAAAGGCGTGAGCGCCTGCGCCACCTGCCCCACGGTGTTGAGCGGGGGGCTGAGGTGCCCGGCCCACAGCGTGGCTGCGGCCACCAGCAGCACAGCGGCCATCACCACCTGGGTGAGCACGGCACCGAAAGCCGTGTCCCAGCGTGCGACGGTGTACTGCTCGGGTTTGAGGCCTTTGTCCGACACGGCGGACTGCTGATAGAACACCATCCACGGCATGATGACCGCGCCGATATTGGCGGCGACCAAATACCAGAAGCCCGAGTCATGCACCGGCACATGCGCCAGGCCCGCGAGCAACTCATGCGACTTGATCGGCGCCTGCATGGCCACCCAGATGAACACCAGCTCGAACAAACCGAGCGCAATGGCCACCCGCTCCACCCGTCGGTAACTGCCCGTCCACACAATGACCAGCAGGAAGCCGGCAGCCAGCGTGAGGCTCCAGGCACGCGGCACGCCGAATAACTCCCCCACACCTGCCACGCCGGAAAACTCGGTGAGCAGGGCTCCAACGGTGGCCACGGCCAGCCCCGTGACCGAAACCCAGGCCCACACCGGGCCGAACGTTTCGCGGATGAGTTCGCCATGCCCCTTGCCGGTGAAAATGCCCAGGCGCACGGTGAGTTCCTGCACCACATAGAGGATAGGGATCAGGATGAGTTGCAGGCTGAGCAGTTGATAGCCCCATTGCGCGCCGCTTTGCGCTGCGGTGAGCACGCTGCCGACATCGGTATCAGCCAGCATCACAACCAGGCCAGGGCCGAGCACGGCAAGAAAGATTTTCCAGCGTGTCGCGGGCAGGCCTGGACGAGGCGTGCTGGCGACGAGGGGAGAACTCATGGGCTATTCGAGTGGTGTCGTTGTCTCCGTAAATGATAATTGTTCTTGATTGGACGGCGAGTTGTTTTACCTCCCGTTACCCCTCGACGCCTGCCCGCTGCGCCACCCCGCGGCAGCATCAGCGTTCACACCATCGTGACCAGCAGCCAGGCGTTGAGCACGATGATGACCGCGGCAATCACCCAGCCCAGTGCCTGCACCCGTTGCGAATTCACCAGCGCCCCCATCAACTCGCGCCGGCCGGTGAACACCAGCAGCGGCACCAGGGCGAAAGGAATGCCGAAAGACAACACCACCTGGGAGAACACCAGCGCCCGGGTCGGGTCCACCCCCAGGGCGATCACCACCACCGCCGGCACGGTGGTGAGTACCCGGCGCAGCCACAGCGGAATGGAAAAGCCGACGAAGCCCTACATCACCACCTGGCCCGACAACGTGCCCACCACGCTGGACGATACTCCGCTGGCCAGCAGTGCCACGGCGAACAAGGCCGCCGCTGCCGGACCCAACAGCGGCGTGAGCGCCTGCCAGGCCAGCGACAGGTCGGCCATTTCGGCGCCGCGCCCGGCAAAGGTCGCGGCGGCAACCGCCAGCATGGCCATGTTGAGCAAGCCCGCAAGGCCCATGGCCAGCATCACCTCGCGGCGTGTGGCGGCCATCAGGCGCGGCTTGAGTTGATCGGCGACCACCAGGCGGCGCTGGGTCAGGCTGGATGCAGGTAGATGACATGGGGCATGACGGTGGCGCCCAGAATGCCGGCAGCGAGATACAAGCCGGCATTGCCCTCACCCCAGTTCGGCATCACCACCCCACGGGCTGCAGCCAGCCAGTCGATGCGGGACAGCAACAGCTCCACCCCATAGGCCAGGGCAATGACCGCAACCAGGCTGCCGACGGCGATCTCCAGCGGCCTGAAGCCGCGCCGCTCCAGGCCCAGAATGGCCATGACCACGACAAAGGTGAGCAGGACCGAAACCGGCATGGAAAACCCGGCGAGCAGATGAAAGCCCAACGCTGCGCCAAGAAACTCGGCCAGATCGGTGAACATGGCGACGATCTCGCCCTGCACCCAGTAAAGCCGCACCAGCGGCCGAGGCCAGTGGGCGCGAATCAACTCCGGCAGGTTGCGCCCGGTGGCAATGCCCAGCTTGGCCGAAAGCGTCTGCACCAGCATGGCCATCCCATTGGCCCACAACACCACCCACAGCAAGCTGTAGCCCAGGGTAGCGCCGGCTTGCAGATTGGTGGCGAAATTACCGGGATCGATATACGCCACCGACGCCAGGACCGCCGGACCGATAAAGGGCAGCAACGGCCGGCCTCGCCGGCGTGGCGATTGCAGCGACTGCAGCGCGGCAAGGCGGGTGCGTTGATCGAGGCGGATGGCAGCGGAACTCGGCATGATGGGGCTCTGGGACGATGTCCAAACCGTGCTGGGGTGATTTCGTTTTCATAGTTTCCTGCAATCGATAATAAAAATACATTTGATTTTTTCGATCGCTTGCATAGCTCCGCAATCTCTCTTGCATTCGCGCGGAAATGAAGTCAACGCAATGCCAGGCCGCATCTTGCAAACACCGTCTGCTTGCGCACTCTAAAATGCCTTTTTTGGCCTGCAACTTGAAAACCATGGACTTCGAACGTGCCCGTTTCAACATGATCGAGCAGCAGATTCGCCCCTGGGACGTGCTGGATCAAGACGTTCTGGATCTGCTGGGCGCCGTCAAGCGCGAAGACTTCGTGCCCGCGGCTTATCGCAGTTTGGCGTTCACCGACATGGACATTCCCTTGCCCGGCGGCGAGAGCATGTTGTCGCCCAAGCTCGAAGGTCGGCTGCTGCAGGAATTGAACGTGCGCAAACACGAATGGGTGCTGGAGGTGGGCACCGGCAGTGGCTACTTCGCCGCCCTGCTCGGCCATCGCTCCGCCCATGTGCTCAGCCTGGAGATTCACCCCGATCTGGCCGAGACCGCGCAGCACAAGCTGCGTCAGGCTGGTGTGATGAATGCCACCGTGCGCTGCATGGACGCCTCGAAGGAACTGCCCCCGGGCGAGTTCGACGCCATCATGCTGTCCGGTTCAGTCGCGCAGATTCCCGATGCGCTCGTCCAGCGGCTCAAGCCGGGCGGCCGCCTGTGCGCCATCGTCGGTCAGGCGCCGATGATGCGCGCCCAACTGCTCACGCGCACCAGCGCCGTGGAGTCCAAGGTGGTCGACCTGTTCGACACCATGGCTCCAAGGTTGCACGGCTTTCCCGATGCCCCACATTTTCGCTTTTGAGGACCCACCCATGATTCAACAAATGACCGTGAGCGAGCTGTCCACACTACTCGACGAACAACCCGAGCAACTGGCGAACTGGCAGGTCATCGACGTGCGCGAACCCTGGGAACTGGAGCGCGCCTCGATCAAGCACCCCAAGTTCCAGCACACCCACATTCCCATGGCCACCATCCCGCTGCGCCAGCAAGACGTGGACAAAACCAAGAGCATCCTGGTGGTGTGCCGCTCCGGCGGTCGCAGCACACAAGTGGCCAACTTCCTGGTGCAAAACGGCTTTGACAAGGTCTACAACCTGCAAGGCGGCATCACCGCCTGGTCGCGGGAAATCGACCCCTCGGTACCGACTTACTGACAACTCATCAGGCAGCCATCAAGCGCGTCGCGCCGGCAGATACTGCCCGATCCAGGCTGCCTGGGCTTCGGCGGCTCCACGGTGCGCCGCGCTGAACTGCAGCGCAGCTTCACGGGCCGCCCCGAGACCGCGTGCGTCTGCCAGCCACGCCGTCAAGCCTGACCACACCGCAGAGGCATCACGCGCCTGCGCCACCGCCCCGGCGGCAACGCCCTGCTCCACTGCCTGAGTGAAGTTGAAGGTGTGCGGACCCATCACCACCGGGCAGCCTTCGGCGCAGGCCTCGATCAGGTTCTGGCCACCCAGCGGCAGCAAGCTGCCACCGACAAAGGCTGCATCCGCCATGGCGTAATACGCCGGCATCTCACCCAGGCTGTCGCCAAGCCAGACCTGGGTGTCGGCCCGCGGCAAGGCCTCGCTGCGACGCACGACACGCAAGCCACGCGCCAGCAGCAGCGCGTGCACCGCATCCATGCGCTGCGGGTGGCGCGGCACCACCACGAGCAGGGCGCGCTGTAGAAGGCCTGCCGGCATGGCGTCGAGCAGCAATTCCTCCTCGGCCAGGCCTTGGTGTTCGCGGGTGGAAGCCAGCAGCAGGATGGGGCGGTTGACCAGCATTTTCCACTGCAGACCGAGTTCGCGCAGCCGGGGGTTGGAGACACGGTCGAACTTGATATTGCCGAGCACGCTGACATCGGCGATGCCGAGTTTGCGCAGACGATCCGCATCGCTCCGGGTTTGAGCGGCCGCTGCCGTCAACGATCCGAAGGCCGAGCGCGCCAGGCTGGTCCAGGCGGCCCAGCGCGCCGCGCTGCGGGCGGATAGACGAGCATTGGCCAGCAACAGCGGCGTGTTGAGCCCGGCGCAGACCTGCGCCAGATTGGGCCAGACCTCGGTCTCCATCAGCACCCCCAGGTCCGGGCGAAAGTGGAGCAGAAAACGTCGCATGGGTCCGGGCAGGTCATAAGGCAGCCAGACCTGGACATCGCCTTCGCGCAGCAGCGCGACGCCTGCTTCCCGGCCGGTTGCCGTCATGTGCGTCAGCAGCAGTCGCAACCGGGGATGTTGCGCGCGCAAAGCGTCCAACAAGGGTTGCGCGGCTCGCGTTTCTCCGAGCGAGACGGCGTGCAGCCACAGCACCGGGAGGCCATCGCGCTTCGCATCTGGCTTGCGGCCATACCAGCCCAGGCGCTCGGCCAGATGCCCACGGTAGAGGGGCTCGCGGCGTGAACGCCAGATGAGCCGCAGCATCGCGAGCGGCACGATGAAGCGCCAAGCCAGGGTGTAGAGACGGAGCGCAAATGGCACCATTCGCGTCATTCGCCCAGGCATCATCAACTCAGGCCGACGCCATCAGCACGCGCTGCCTGCATGCCGCGCTTCAAGCCCATGCTGCGGGCGCGACCGGTTGGTCGGGCGCGGAAAGCACCGCCGCAAGCGGCAAGCCGAGCAGACTCGTTACCGCTTGCATGACATCGTTCAACAGCGGCGGCTGGTCATCGTCACCCAGGCTGCGCCATGGCCCAGCCGATTCGAATTCGACACTGCGCGGGGATGAGCCGGTGTAGACGGCCACTGCGGGGGTGCCGACAGCGGCGCCCAGATACAGCAAGCCGGTGTCGACACCGACAACCAAGGCGGATGCAGCGAGAACCTGCATCCAGACATCGAGCCCGAAGGCCTCGGGCGCCGCCATCGCCCCATCTTCGATGGCTTGTGGCGGGCCGCCGCTTTCCGCGCCGGGCTTCGTCAGCGTGGCGTTCACCTGCGCGGCCAGGCGCTCGGCGCGCTCCCGCTCGATGGCGTTGCCCCATGCAAACACACTTGCGATGTCATGCTGATGCAACCACCGAGCCAGCGCAACCCACCGGTCCTCGGCCCAAAGCTTGCGCGGCTTGGCCGTGGCCGACAGCAGTACCGCAAAGGACCGCACACCCGGCAGCCAGGCAGGACGCTCGGCCTGCACCTGCAAGCCATAGCGCGGCGGACCGGACGGTGCGTAGCCCAAGGCCCAGGCGGCAAGTTGACGGTAGCGCGGCACGGCAGCTTCGGTGCGGCGCAGCGGCGTCTTCATGCGTCGGTCGTAAAACAAGGGGGCCAGGGGCTCACGCGAAGATGCCCAGGACAGACCGATGTGCGGACCACGCGCTACTCGGGCGAGGAGTGCACTTTTCACCAGGCCCTGCAGGTCGATGACGGCGTCAAAACGAAAGTTCCGCAGGCTGCGCACCATGGCGCGCCACTCCTCGCGCGTTTCTGTAGACCCGAGATTTTTGCGCCAGCGTCTCAGGGCGAGTGGAATGATTCTGTCAACCGCCGGATGCGCCTGCACCAAGGGGACGTAGGCCTCCTCGACCAACCAGTCGACCTGCGCACCGGGGAAAGCCGCCTTGATGTCGCTCACCACCGGAAGGGCGTGGACGATGTCCCCCATGGAGCTGGTCTTGACCAACAGAACGCGCATCGGGTTTGTCAAAACGGCAATTTCAGCGCGGGGTCCAACGCGTGCAATGCGGCGCGGAATTCGCCCTGGATACGTGCCAGGGCCGCGGTGGTCTGGCCTTCGAAGCGCAGCACCACACAAGGCGTGGTGTTGGAGGGGCGGGCCAGGCCGAAGCCATCGGCATACTCGGCACGCACGCCGTCCATGGTGTGCAGTTGGACTGCGCCGGGGAATTTGGCTTCGCGCAGCAGGCGTTCGCAAAGCACGAAGTTGGCGCCCTCGGCGGTATCGAGTTTGAGTTCGGGGGTGGAGACGGAATCGGGCAAAGCCAGCAAGTGGGCTTCGGGATCGGCCACGCGCGCCAGCAATTCCAGCAAACGGGCGGCGCCATATTGCGCATCGTCGAAGCCGAACCAGCGATCCTTGAAAAAAATATGCCCGCTCATCTCGCCGGCCAGCGGCGCCTGCACCTCTTTCATGCGCGCCTTGATGAGCGAATGCCCGGTGCGCCACATCATCGGTTCGCCGCCATGCTTGCGCACCCAGGGACCGAGGTTGGCGGTGCACTTGACGTCGAAAATGATGGGGGCGCCAGGGTGGCGCGTGAGCACGTCGGCCACATAGAGCATGAGCTGGCGATCGGGCCAGATGACGTGGCCGCGCTTCGTGACCACGCCGAGCCGGTCGCCATCGCCGTCGAAAGCCAGGCCGATTTCGGCGTCGGTGTCGCGCAGCACGCGCTGCAGATCTTCCAGGTTGTGCGGATCCGCCGGGTCGGGGTGATGGTTGGGGAAGGTGCCGTCCACCTCGCAGAACAACTCGGTGACCTCGCAACCCAGCCGACGCAACAAGTCGGGCGCAAAGGCGCCGGACACGCCGTTGCCGCAATCCACCGCCACCTTCAGCGGGCGCGCCAGCTTGACGTCCTGCACGATGCTCTGCAGGTAGGGCTCGACCACGCTGGCATGACGCAAGCCACCCGCACCCGTGGCGTACTGCTCGGACTGCGTCAACTCGCGCAGACGGGCGATGTCCTTGCCATGCAGGGCGTCGCCGCCCAGCACCATCTTCAGGCCGTTGTACTCGGGTGGATTGTGGCTGCCGGTGATCTGGATGCCGTTGGGCACATCGCTGGTGGCGCAGGCGTAATACAGCATCGGCGTGGCGTTCATGCCGATGTCGATCACATCCAGCCCACCCGCGCGCAGGCCGTTGGCAAGTGCGGCGCCCAGCGCAGGCCCGGAGTTGCGGCCGTCGCGGCTGACGTACACCGCGCCCTGGCCCAGTTCGCGCGCCAGCGTGGCGTAGGCGTGGCCAATGTGCTCACACGCCATCTCGGTCAGGCTGCGGCCGACGATGCCGCGAATGTCGTAGGCCTTGAACAAGGTGGGGTCGAGTTGCGCCATGGCGGGTCGTTTCGGGGGCAGGCAATGGAGATGACTTCGCAAGTACGGCTTCACCGAAATCACTCAGCCATCGGGAAGCCAGCAGCCGTCGTACTTTGACAGTTGCAGCTATTCTAGGAAGCCATGGCCATCTATCTGATTGGAGACTTGCAAGGCTGCGACCAAGCCTTCGCTCGCCTGCTCGACTTCATTGCCTTCGACCCGGCGCATGACCGCCTCATCGTGTTGGGCGACGCCGTCAACCGCGGAGCCGGCTCGCTCGCCGTGCTGCGCCGGCTCATGGCGTTGGGCGATGCCGCACAGTGCCTGCTGGGCAACCATGATCTGCATCTTTTGGCCGTGGCCCATGGTGTGCGCAAGGCCCACCGGACGGACACCTTGCAGCCCATCCTCGATGCGCCTGACCGAGACGATCTACTCGACCGTGTGCGCCACTGGCCACTGGCCTTGTTCGAGCATGGCTGGCTGCTGGTGCATGCCGGCGTGCTGCCGCAGTGGACTTGCGAGCAGACCCTTCAACTCGCCAGCGAAGTGCAGGAGCAACTGCGCGGCCCGGATCTGGCCGGCTTTCTGCGCGAGGTCTTCGGCAATCAGCCCGACCGCTGGAGCGACATGCTGCAGGGCCCGGAGCGCTGGCGCATCACCATCAACGCCTTGACCCGGCTGCGCTTCATCGACACCTCGGCCCATGCCGCAGGAAGCATCGACTTTCATTTCAAACAGGAAGTCGACCGTGCACCGCCGGGCCTGGTGCCATGGTTCCTGGCGCCCGGACGACATACGGAAAACACACCCATCGCCTTTGGCCACTGGTCCACGCTTGGGCTGCACTGGGCCAACAATGCACTATGTTTGGACAGCGGCTGCCTCTGGGGCGGCAGTCTCACCGCCATCCAGCTCCCAGCACCGGGACAAAACTGGCTGCAAACCCACGCGGTTCCCTGCCAGAGAGAACTGAAGCCGTCGCCTCTTTGACGCCCTGCCGGGTCCGGCTTTGAAATGGGGCCGAAACGTTGTATAATTTATGGTTTGTTTTCATTCATATAGGTGGAGTGCTCCATGGCACGGGTCTGTCAAGTAACCGGCAAAGCGCCGATGGTGGGCAACAACGTTTCCCACGCCAATAACAAAACCAAGCGTCGTTTCCTGCCCAACCTGCAATACCGCAGAATCTGGGTCGAAAGCGAAAACCGCTTCGTGCGCCTGCGCATCTCGAATGCAGGGTTGCGCCTCATCGACAAAGTCGGCATCGACACCGTGCTGGTCGATCTTCGCGCGCGCGGCGAAGTCTGAGCACTGAACAGGACAGGAGCAAATCACCATGGCCAAGGGCGGACGTGAAAAAATCAAGCTGGAATCCACTGCTGGAACCGGCCACTTCTACACCACCACCAAGAACAAGCGCATCCAACCGGAAAAGATGGAAATCATGAAGTTCGATCCGGTGGCGCGCAAGCATGTTTCTTACAAGGAAGGCAAGATCAAATAAGTCTTGCGCTTGCAACCGAGCCCACAAGCTCGGCAACAAAAAAGCCCGCTGTCATCGACACGGGCTTTTTTGTTGCCTGCCTTGACGAAACACATCAAAGAGCAACAACCCCCGATAAAAAAGCCAGCTTGCGCTGGCTTTGGTTCGAAGCGAAAGAATCGCGCCGAGGTTGCTTACTTGCTGGCAGCGCTGGCGGGAGCGGATGCAGCAGGCGCCGAAGCAGCAGCAGGAGCGGCGGCCGAAGCAGGAGCGGAAGCAGCGGGAGCCGAAGCGGCAGCAGGAGCCGCAGCCGAAGCGGGAGCAGAAGCAGCAGGAGCAGCTTCTTCTTTCTTACCGCAAGCAGCCAGGGCCAGGGCAGCGATCATGGAAGCCAACAGAAGGGACTTTTTCATTTGTTTCCTCAAAGCGTCAGACAGATCAAACGGGCGATTGAAATCGGTGGATTCCGGGAATGGTAAAACGCATGAACCCTCATGCCACAAGGGCCATGTCAAGTTCAGTTGAAAGTATAGCGCGTGCTCGGGTTTCCCCCGGTAGCTGCATTTGAGAAAACCAATCTTGTTGCGAAAAATTCACAACCCAAGGACATGTGCCGGAAAGCCTGGATCAGACAGGGCCCAGGCTTGGTCAAACCGTTCAAACGCCGCATGAAGCCGCCCTCCGGAACACTGGGATGCGCGCCGATGGCCATCACTGGGGATCGCCACGAGTCCTCGTTCAGGCATGAGCAAACACTCGGCAGGCGCGGCGAGATCTTCGGGCAGTTCACGACAGTCGATCAAATGCGAGAACCGCACGCGCCACTGGGTAAATCGCGCCTGGTCGCGCTGCACGATGTCGAAGCGACGTGCCAACATGCGGATGCTGGGATGCTTGCGCTGCAGACCCCAGGCGTCGAGGGCGTTGACGAGTTCGAGTTGGTTCAACGGCCAGTCGGCATAGTCAGCGCTGTACATGCTGAAGGTCTGTCCTGGTGCGCTCAATAACTCGGCGATGGCCCGCTGCCAGGCGCTGAGGCCTGAGATGGCCGTCGCAGCCGAGTTCGTGCTTTGTGCTGCCGAAGTCATCGGTGCTCCGCCGCCGTGGATGGATGCGCCCATCCCTGTTCGCACCATTGCAGGAGCACAGCCTGCTCGGGTGCGGTCGCGCCTTTCCAGTCCTGCGAGCTGAGCTGACGTCGATCCGCCAGTCGGCGCAACAGGCTGGAGCGGGCCAGGGGCGATGCAAGCCGCTCACCATTGATCAACACGCTGGCCGAGGCATAGAGCATGCGGCTGCGTCGATCCAGCCGCAGCCCGCCGCGGGCGCAAGCGCGAGCCAGTTGCGCGGCGGACTGCCTGCTGGGATCGAACCAGACGAGCTGCTTGGGCTCGGTGAGCAATTCGCCGAGCGCGGCTTCGAACTCACGCTTGCCGGGTTTGAGCCGGACAAATGCTGCTTGCAAAAATTCGACCATGGCGCCTGGCAAACGCGCGGGGGCCCTTGCTGCAAGCGTGTCGATCCGGCCCCGGTCGCTGTAGCGTGGCCCGGGCTTCAGGTCCTCCGCCAGCTTCCACAGCAGTTGCCGCAGCAACTCATCGGCGGGTGGTGCGCGAAAGCCGATGGAGTAGGTCATGCAGGGTCCGATGGCAACGCCATCATGGCCCCAGCCTGGAGGCAGGTAGAGCATGTCCCCTGGGTCGAGCAGGTGGTCGGTGTCGGGAACGAAGTCCACCAGCAGCTTCAAAGGTTGGTCCGGCTCGAAGCGCGGCGTGCGCACCGGGCCGATGCGCCAGCGGCGCTGCCCTTCGGCCTGCAGCAGAAACACGTCATAGGCATCGACATGCGGACCCACGCCGCCACCGTCGCTGGCCCAGGAAATCATCACATCGTCCAGGCGCGCATCGGGGATGAAGCGAAACCTGGCGAGCAATTCGGCAACCGCGTCGTCCAGCGCATCGACTCCCTGCACCAGCAGGGTCCAGTCGGGCTGGCGCAAGGCGGGCAGGCTGCGGCGGGTGAAAGGACCGTGCTTGAGATCCCATTTGCCGGCAGCCTGGCGCCGGATCAGACGCGATTCGACAGCGTCGTCGCTCGCGAGATCGAACAACTCGGCCCGGCTCAACAAGGGCTTGAAACCCGGGACGGCCTGGCGCAGGAGCAAAGGCTTGCGTTGCCAATGGCGCTGCAGAAACCGTTCGAGACTGATGCCGGCCAGGGGCCAGGCAGCGGGTTGGGTGAGGAGGTTCATACCGGGACTGCGCTGAGGAGGTGCGGGAATGCTGACGCGGCCGGGCTCGACACCCGCACTGGACTGCATCATTCGAGTTTAGCTTTCATGCGAGCAGACGCTAAGCTTGCAGCATCAACCCGTTGTGGCCGCGCCCGTGCGCTCTTCGCGCCATTCCCCTTCTGACAGCCGCATTCAGCACGTTTCCACCATGCAAGCCGCCCCCGATACCGTCGTGTCCCTGTCCTGGCATCTGACCGACGCGCAGAACGAACCCATTGCCGAGCATGAAGACGGCACGGACTTTTACGTCGGCGGTGCCGATCTGCTGCCCGCCATCTCGCAAGATCTGATGGGCAAGCAGGTTGGCGACAGCGGTCAATTGCAGATCGAACCGCATGACGCGTTCGGCGACTACGAGCCCGATCTCCTGCGCCTCGAAGAGCGCAAGCTGTTTCCGGACGTGCTTGAGCCCGGCATGCAGTTCGAGCATCTGCCCGCTGGCTGCGCACCGGGCGCGCCAGGCGCCTTGTACACCGTGACCGACATTGCCGACGACAAGGTGGTGCTCGATGGCAACCACCCGCTGGCCGGCATGGCCTTGCGCGTGCACTACACCATTCTGGAAGTGCGCGAGCCCGACCCGGACGAGCGCGAGGCGCAAAGCGCCCACCTCGACGATGTCGACAGCGGCATGTTCTTCGCCGGCATGCCCCGCAACGTGAACAGGCCCTAGCGCCGCCGGACTCAGCGGCCGAGACGCGCCGCGCGACGGCGGCTCCATTGCAGGCGAATGGAGCAGTTCCATCCCACCCGCACCACGGTATACCCGACCAGCGCGAGCAACACCGCCAGCAGCGGCAGCCCCACGAGCAAAGGTTCGCCCAGGCCGATGGCCCAATGCATCAAGGCGCGTGTGGAATCGACCACCCGGGTCCAATCGAATTGCGGCAAGGGCGCCAGCGCATTGCCGCCGTTCATGCCGGTGGCCCAGCTGCCCAGCTTGTAGGCCGCCAGGTACAGCGGCACGATGGTCAAGGGGTTGGAGTACAGCGTGGTGACCAGGGCGATGGGAAAGTTGCAGCGCAACAGCACGGCGAGGATGCCTGCGGTGAGCATTTGCAGCGGTCCGGGAATCAGCCCGCCAATCATGCCTGCGGCCACGGCGAGCGCCACGCTGCGCCGATGCAGGCTCCACAGTGCGGGATGCGCCAGATACTTGGCAAACGGCCGCAGCAGCGCGTGCTCGCGCATCGCGTCGAAACGCGCGGCAATGGCACGGGCGTACTTGCGAGCCATACGGGGCGACGACGCCGGGCTCAGCCCTTGCCGGTGGAGCCGAAACCGCCTTCGCCACGCGCGCTCGGCGTGAAGGCGTCGACCACCCGCCACTGCGCCTGCACCACCGGCACGATGACCAGTTGTGCGATGCGCTCGAAGGGCTGCACGGTGTAGGGCTGCGTGCCGCGGTTCCAGCAGCTCACCATGAGCGGGCCCTGGTAATCGGCATCGATCAGCCCCACCAGATTGCCCAGCACGATGCCGTGCTTGTGACCCAGGCCGGAACGCGGCAGGATGATCGCGGCATACCCCGGGTCGGCGACATGGATGGACAGGCCGGTTGCGATCAACTCGGCGTGGCCGGACGTGAGCACCAATGGCGCGTCGATGCAGGCGCGCAGGTCCATGCCTGCGGCCCCGGGGGTGGCGTAGGCGGGAAGTTGTTCGCGCAGGCGAGGGTCGAGCAGGCGGACTTCGATCGGCAGGGTCATGGATGGGGCTTGGAACAACTGGGAAGACGGAGCGCGGTTTCACTGACGATGCGGCGGCCCAGTTCCAGCTTGCTGGCGCGCGGCAGCTCGGTGGTGCCATGGGCGTCGATCAGCACGCAGGCGTTGTCGTCGCGGCCAAAGGTTTGCGGGCCGAGATTGCCCACCAGCAGCGGCACGCCCTTGCGCTGGCGCTTGGCCTGGGCGTTGGCCAGCAGGTCGTCGGCCTCGGCGGCGAAGCCCACGCAATAGGGCGCATCCGGCCGGGCGGCAATCTCGGCCAGGATGTCGGGATTGGTGTCGAGTTGCAGCACCGGCGGCGGCTGATCGGGCTGCTTTTTCAGCTTGCCGGCATGCGCCTGCGATGGCCGCCAATCGGCCACGGCGGCGGCGGCGATGAACACATCCACCCCCGGCAGCGCGGCCAGCACTGCGGCACGCATCTGCAAGGCCGTTTCCACCGGCAGCAGGCGCACGCCATAGGGCGGCGGCAAGGCCGTGGGGCCGGCCACCAAGGTGACTTCAGCGCCCTGCTCCCAGGCGGCTCGCGCCAAAGCCCAGCCCATCTTGCCGCTGGAGCGATTGGTGAGGCCACGCACGGCGTCCCAAGGCTCGAAGGTAGGGCCGGCGGTGATGAGCACCCGCCGCCCGGCCAATGCCTTGGGCTGGAACAGGGCTTCCAGTTCGAGCACGATGTGTTCGGGCTCGATCATGCGGCCCTCGCCCACCTCGCCGCAAGCCTGCTCGCCGCTGGCCGGGCCGGCAATGCGCACGCCGTCTTCACGCAGGCGCTGCACATTGCGCTGCACCGCCGCGTTGGCCCACATCTCGCGGTTCATCGCCGGGGCGAACACCGTGGGCACGGCGCCACGCGCCAGCACCAGGGTGGAGAGCAGGTCGTCGCCCAAACCGTTCGCGGCCTTGCCGAGGCAGTCGGCGCTGGCCGGAGCCACCACCAGGGCATCGGCGGCGCGCACCAGGTCGATATGGTCCATGCCGCTGGCCGCCAAAGGCTGCCACTGGTCGGTGGCCACCAGGCGGCCCGAGAGCGCCTGGAACGTGGCCGGCCCGACGAAATGCGTGGCCGCCGTGGTCATCACCACTTGCACCTGGTGCCCGGCCTTGGTCAGGCCGCGCACCAGTTCGCAAGCCTTGTAGGCTGCCACGCCACCGCTCACACCCAGAAGGATGTGGCGGGATTGCGGGATGGGGTTGATCACGCTCAGGCCGATTGCGCCACCAGGCGCTGCGCGACGAATGCGTGCCCGGCGGCGAGCGCGGCGTCCACCGCCTGCGGCTGGCTGCCGCCGGCCATGGCGAAGTCCGGCCGGCCGCCGCCCTTGCCGCCCACTTGCTGCGCGGCGATGCTCACCAGTTCGCCCGCCTTGATGCGCGCCGTCAGGTCCTGGGTGACGCCGGCAGCCAGTTGCACCTTGTCGCCCTCGGTGCTGGCCAGCAGCACCACGGCGGACTTGAGCCTGGCCTTGAGCTGATCCACCACACTGCGCAGCGCCGTGGCATCGGCACCATCCAGGCGGGCGGCCAGGAACTTGACGCCGCCAATGTCCTGCGCCTGCGCGGCCAGTTCCACGCCGCGCGAGGCGGCGTGCTGGGCCTTGAGCGCAGCCAGGTCTTTTTCCAGTGCGCGCAACTGCTCCAGCAACTGCGTGGCGCGGGCATCGAGTTCGTGTTCCGGGGTTTTCAGCAGGGCCGCCAGCGCCGCCAGTTCACTGCTCTGGCGCTGGCCCAGTTGCAAGGCGTTCATGCCGGTGGCGGCCTCCACGCGGCGCACGCCGGCCGCCACTGCACTCTGGCTGATGATGCGCAGGCTGCCGATGTCGCCGGTGCGCGCCACGTGGGTGCCGCCGCAAAGCTCGCGGCTGTCGCCGATGTCGAGCACGCGCACGACGTCGCCGTACTTTTCACCGAACAGCATCATCGCGCCGGTTTTCTTGGCTTCTTCGATCGGCAGCACCCGCGCCTGGGTGGCGGCGTTGTGCAGGATCTGCTCGTTCACCCAACGCTCGATGCGCTGAACGTCCTCGGCGGAAATCGGCGCGTCGTGGGCGAAGTCGAAGCGGGTCTTTTCGGCATCGACCAGCGAGCCTTTTTGCTGCACATGCTCGCCCAGCACCAGGCGCAGCGCCTTGTGCAGCAGGTGGGTGGCGCTGTGGTTGCGCATGGTGGCGTGGCGGCGCCCGGCGTCCACCCGCGCGGCCACGGTTTCGCCCACATGCAGGCTGCCCACTTCGAGCCGGCCATGGTGGCCGAAGACATCGGCCTGGATTTTTTGGGTGTCGGCCACGAGAAAGCGCAGGCCGCAGGCATCCCCCTCGAACAGCACGCCGGCGTCGCCCACCTGGCCGCCGGACTCGGCATAGAACGGCGTGCGGTCGAGCACCACCACACCCTCCTCGCCTTCATCCATGCGCGGCACCGAAGCGCCGCCCACATACAGCGCCAGAATCCTGCAGGCGTCGAGTTGCAGATGCTCGTAGCCCTGGAATTGGGTGGCGGCGCCGCTGTAGTCGAGATTGCCGGTCATCTTGAACTTGCCGGCAGCACGCGCCTGCTCGCGTTGCCGGTCCATCGCAACGTCGAAACCCACTTCGTCCACCGCCACATCGCGTTCGCGGCAGACATCGGCGGTCAGGTCGAGCGGGAAGCCGTAGGTGTCGTAGAGCGCGAAAGCCACGTCGCCCGAGAGCGTGGATGCGCCGCGCGCGCGCATGGCGTCGAGTTCGGCTTCCAGGATGCGCATGCCATTTTCCAGCGTCTCGCCAAAACGCTTCTCCTCGGCTTCGAGGGTGTCCTGAATGCGGCTGGAAGCCTGCGCCAATTCGGGATAAGCCGCGCCCATCTCGGCCACCAGATCGGGAACGAGTTTGTGGAAAAACGGTTTGTGCTGGCCCAGCTTGTAGCCATGGCGCAGCGCGCGGCGGGTGATGCGGCGCAGGACATAACCGCGGCCTTCGTTGCCGGGAATCACGCCGTCGGCGATGAGAAAGGCGCAGGCGCGGATATGGTCGGCGATCACCTTCAGCGACACATGGCCGAGATCGGCGCAACCCGTTTCGCGTCCGGCGGCCTGGATGAGTTTCTGGAACAGGTCGATCTCGTAATTGCTGTGCACATGCTGCAGCACCGCGGCAATGCGCTCCAGCCCCATGCCGGTGTCCACGCAGGGACGCGGCAACGGTTTTTGGGCATAGGTGGTCAGCTTCCAGGCGTCGCCCTGACGTGCGACGAGGGCGATGGTGCCGGCGCGCTCGGCATCGGCCTTGGCGGCCTGGGCCTGGGCCTCGACCTCGCTGGCGAAGCTCGTTTCCTCGGCCACGCTGCGCTCGTACTGCATGAACACCAGGTTCCAGACCTCGATGTAGCGGTCGCCATCGCCCTCGGGCGAGCCGGGCGGGCCACCCCAGACGTCCGGGCCGTGGTCGTAGAAGATTTCGCTGCAAGGCCCGCAGGGGCCGGTGTCGGCCATCTGCCAGAAGTTGTCGGAGGCGTAGCGCGCGCCCTTGTTGTCGCCGATGCGCACGATGCGCTCAATGGGCACGCCAATCTCCTTCGCCCAGATGTCATGCGCTTCGTCGTCCTCGGCGTAGACCGTGACCCACAGCTTGTCGGCGGGCAGTTTGTACACGGTGGTCAGCAACTCCCAGGCGTAGCGGATGGCGTCGCGCTTGAAATAGTCGCCGAAGCTGAAGTTGCCCAGCATCTCGAAAAACGTGTGGTGGCGCGCGGTGTAGCCGACGTTTTCCAGGTCGTTGTGCTTGCCGCCGGCGCGCACGCAGCGCTGCGCCGTGGTGGCGCGGGTGTAGGGGCGCTTGTCCTGGCCGAGGAACACGTCCTTGAACTGCACCATGCCGGAGTTGGTGAACAGCAGCGTCGGGTCATTGCCCGGCACCAGGGACGACGACGGTACGCGGGTGGAGCCCTGCGACTCGAAATAAGCCAGAAATTTTTCGCGGAGGTCGGAAACGTTCATCGAAACACCTGAATGGAGTCGGCGCATACGGGGGCTGCCACGCGCAAACCCGCGCTGACGAAACCGCGATTTTAGGCGCCGACCCCATCTTCGGCAGGCGCTGCGACAGGCGGGCATGCCGGGGTTGCGCAGTGGTTGACCGATCTCGCGCCATGTGGTGCTGTGCAAGGCGGCCCGCGCGGGACTAAATTGACGCTTGGTTCCGTTCACACACCCGACAAGCACCATGGATACTGCCACCTCGCCACTTGCCCTGCTGCAAGACCCCAGCCTGTTGAAGACCCAGGCCCTGATCGACGGCCGCTGGGTTGACGCAACCAACACCGTGCCCGTCCACGACCCGGCCAATGGCCGGCTGCTGGCCCGGGTTCCGCGCCTGGGCGCGGCCGAAGCCGAAGCGGCGATTGCCGCCGCCGACCGGGCCTGGCCCGCATGGCGCGCGCAACCGGCGAAACAGCGCGCTGCGGTGATGCGCCGCTGGTTCGAGTTGCTGATGCAGCATGCCGACGACCTGGCCCGCATCATGACCGCCGAGCAGGGCAAGCCGCTGGCCGAGGCCAAAGGCGAAGTCGTGTACGGCGCCAGTTTCGTCGAGTGGTTCGCCGAGGAAGCCAAGCGGGTGTATGGCGAAACCATCCCCAGCCCCGACGCCACCAAGCGCCTGCTGGTCATTCGCCAGCCGGTTGGCGTGTGTGCGGCCATCACGCCGTGGAATTTCCCGCTGGCGATGATCACCCGCAAGGTGGCGCCTGCCCTGGCCGCGGGTTGCCCAGTGGTCATCAAGCCGGCCGAGCAGACGCCGCTGACGGCCTTGGCGGCCGCCGAGTTGGCGCTGCGCGCCGGCATGCCGCCGGGGGTGCTGAACATGCTGACCAGCGATGCCGAGGGCTCGGTCGAGATTGGCGGTGTGCTGTGCGCCAGTCCGGTGGTGCGGCATTTGTCGTTCACCGGGTC
This sequence comes from Thiomonas sp. X19, assembly GCF_900089495.1. NCBI lineage: Bacteria > Pseudomonadati > Pseudomonadota > Betaproteobacteria > Burkholderiales > Thiomonas > Thiomonas sp. X19. The sequence continues at coordinate 3,824,677 of NZ_LT605203.1, forward strand.
CACCGAGGTCGGGCGCATTCTCATGGCGCAATCGGCGCCCACCATCAAGAAGCTGAGCCTGGAGTTGGGCGGCAATGCGCCCTTCATCGTCTTCGACGATGCCGATGTGGACGCTGCGGTGGAAGGCGCGATGCAGAGCAAATACCGCAATGCCGGCCAGACCTGCGTGTGCGCCAACCGCCTCTACGTGCAGGATGGCATCTACGACGCCTTCGTCGTCAAGCTCGCCCGGCAAGTGTCGGCCATGAAGGTGGGCGGCGGTTTCGACACCGGGGTGCAGGTCGGCCCGCTGATCGACGCCCAGGCGCTGGCCAAGGTGCAGCGCCATGTGGACGACGCCGTGGCCAAGGGGGCGAAGGTGTTGACCGGCGGCAAGACCCTGGACAGCGGCTCGGGCGGGCGCTTCTACGCCCCGACCGTGCTGGCCGAGGCCAACGCGGGCATGCTGTGCGCCCGCGAGGAAACCTTCGGCCCGGTAGCGCCGGTATTCCGTTTCAAGACCGAAGAGGAGGTCATCGCCGCGGCCAACGCCACTGAATTTGGTCTGGCGGCCTATTTTTTCAGCCGCGATGTCGGCCGCATTTTCCGCGTCGGCGAGGCGCTGGAATACGGCATGGTGGGCGTCAACACCGGGCTCATGTCCAACGAGGTGGCGCCGTTCGGCGGGGTCAAGCAATCGGGCCTGGGCCGCGAGGGTTCGCACCACGGCATCGAGGAGTACGTCGAGATGAAATACCTCTGCCTGGGCGGCATCGACCGCTGAGTCCGGCTGGTTCTGCGGCGCACCCTGAGGCCACGGCGTCAGGGTGCGCCGCCACCCCACACCGGGCCGATGGCCGGGCAGTCGCCATGCCGGCGGCAATCGTCAAAACCTTGCAGGGCGGTGATGCGGCGTTGCACATGCGCTGCCAGGCAACTGTCCTCCTGCGTCACCCAATCGGGCCCGCCCGTGCGTTGCGGGCCCAGGCGGAACATGCAATCGGCGTTGGTGTAACGGCGCCAAAGGTTTTGCGCATGGATGAGCCTGCGCTCGCCGATGGTGCCCTGGGTGCGGGCCAACTCGGCGCGGTAAAGCTGGCTCATCTGCTGGTTGAGCGCATGCAGGCAGGTGTGATCGCAAACCGGGACTGTGGCGCCGGATGCCGCTGGGGTCTGCGCCAGGGCGTTGGAAACACCCAACACACAAGCGGCGATCATTGCAGCCGCGCGATAAAAACCAGACATCGGGGCAACTCCGTGAGAGATGGAATGCCTTCTCAGAACCCCGGCCGCGCGCTTGGTTCACTGCAGGTCCGGGTCAGTGCATGGCCTCATGCTTAATGCGCCGCCGCGTAGTAGCGGTTTTGCGGATGTTGCACCTGCGCAAAAAACCACCAGCGCTCCAGCACCAGCCCGGCCATTTGCAGCAGCCAGGCCGCCAGCAGCCAGGCTGTGGGCTGCGCCGCACCGGCGGCCGCGCCCAGCAGCGCCAGGGGCAGCCCGAAGCCGAGCACGGCGAAGCCCATCTGCACCGCCGCCACCCGCTTGGCGCCGGCGCCGTGCGTGAACTCGTGCAGATTGAAACTGCCGGCGGTGAAGCCGCGCGAAATCTGCCGGATGTCGCCCGAGCGCACACCGATGGCCGTGGCCAGGCTGCCCGCCGGCTGCAGCCGTGCGTTGCGCAGGAACAGCGCGGCGCGCGCCAGCGCCGCCGCCAGGGTGAGCGCCAGGGCCGAGGCCGCCAGAGCGCGTGCCGGCAGGCCATGCCAGGCGAACAGCAGCGCCGCGAGGATGAAACCCGAGGCCAGGCCCATGAGCACGAAATTCACCAGGGTCCAGGACGTGGCCCACTCGCGGATGAAACGCACCCCGGCATAGATCATCGCCGTGCAGACCCACAAGACGGCCGCGGCCAGCGCCAGCAGCAAGAAGGCCAGCACCTGCGGCAGGGTTCCGCCCCAGCGCAGCGCCACCCAGCAGAGCGCGGCCACGCCGAGAAAAACCGGCAGGGCGATGACCTCGCGCGACAACCAGGACGTGCGCCACATCGCTGCGGCGCGCCAGGCGCGCTCGGGCCGGCCCAGGTGCAGGAACGAAGCCACCAGTCCGCCGGCACCGAGCAGCAGCACGATGAGCAAAGCCAGCTGCGCCACGCCCTGCGCCGCCCCATGCGCCACGGATAGGCCGCCGAAGGCGCCCAAGGCCACCAAGGCCAGCGCCACGGCCAGGCCTTGAGCGCAGCCGATCCAGGTGGTGAGGACTAAAACCGACCAGGCGGGACGCATGCTCAACGTCCTCCGAGCAGAGCGGCGGCCAGCTGTGGCGCTGCGCCGGCTGGCTGGGTGCGGCATGCTGGCGTGGCGCCGGCAGCGCCAGCATGCAGCGCCAAGTCCGCAACCGCGCCGGCGGCTGCAGCTTTGTCGCATCCGCAGCCGCTGCATGCGCGGCCCGCACTGGCGCGTATGGACGATGCCGCCGATGTGCGCCTGCTGGCCACGCCGCCCGTCATGCGGCCGAAGATGCGTGACAGCAGGCTTTCGCTCTCGCGCACCAGTTCCGTGGCGGCGGCACACTCCCCCGTGTCGGCCATCGCGGGCTGCATGCCGGCTTGCGATGGAGGCTGGGGCTGGGCAGCGGCCGGTCCGCCTGCCGCTCCATCCTGCAGACCTGCGGCCACCATCGCCCGGCGCGGCAGGTACTGGTTGGCGGGGCGGGTGCCGAGTTCGGGCATCAGGGCGTAGCCACCCCTGCTGCGAATGGCTTGCGACACCTCGGACTCGGGGTCGTGCACATCGCCGAACAGCCGCGCATGGGTCGGGCAGGCGTTGACACAGGCGGGTTTGCGGCGCTCGGGCGGCGTGGCTTCGTCGTAGATGCGGTCCACGCACAGGGTGCATTTGGTCATGATGCCGCGGTCCTCATCGAACTCGCGGGCGCCGTAGGGGCAGGCCCAGGCGCAGTATTTGCAGCCGATGCATTTGTCGGCATCCACCAGCACGATGCCGTCTTCCTTGCGCTTGTAGGAGGCGCCCGTGGGGCACACCGGCACGCAGGGCGGCTCCTCGCAGTGCAGGCAGCTCTTGGGGAAATGCACCACCTGCGTGTTGGGAAACTGGCCGACCTCGAAGGTCTGCACGCGGTTGAAGAAGACCCCCGAGGCGTCACTGCCGTAGGGATCCAGGTCGCTCAAGGGGCCGGCGGCGCCCGAGGTGTTCCATTGTTTGCAGGACGTGACGCAGGCATGGCAGCCGACGCAGACATCCAGGTCGATGACCAGGGCGAGTTGGGTCATGAGCGGGCCTTGGGTTGAGAGGTCGTGGCCTTGTGCATGCGCCCGGCGTGGTATCGCAGCACCTGCTCGTGCGATTGCGGCCCGGCGTGCTGGCCGGGGGTGCGCGGCGGCGGGGCGTGGCGGGGCCAACTGGCGTCGGCATCGACCGCGTGCAACACGTCGGCCGTTGCCGGCAGGGGGGCGCCGTGGACCTCGGCGTAGGCATCGTCGCCGGTTGCCATCTCAGGGGCGTCGGCCGGGCGCAGCCGCACCCGCACGTCATACCAGCCGGCCTGACCGGTGATGGGGTCGCTGTTGGACAGCGGACCGTTGGCGCCGGGCAGCTCGTCGGTGATCAGGTGGTTGAGCAGGAAGCCGCGGCGCGACTCGGCCGCGCCCGGCTGCAGGCCCCAGGCGCCGCTGGCCTTGCCGATGGCGTTCCAGGTCCACACCGTGCCGGGCTCCACCGCCTCGGAATACTGCGCGACGCAGCGCACCCGGCCCCAGGGCGACTCCACCCACAGCCAGGCACCGTCATCCACTCCGGCTTTGCTTGCGGTTTGCGGGTGCACGAACAAGGGGTTGTGGCCGTGAATTTGCCGCAGCCAGGCGTTTTGCGCATCCCAGGCGTGGTACATGGCCATCGGCCGCTGCGTCACCGCCGCCAGCGGAAAGGCCGCGGCGTCGGTCTGCGCCTGCTCCAGCGGCGGCTCCCAGAACGGCAATGGGTTGAAATGGTGGGCGATGCGCGCGCGCAAATGCGCCGGCGGCTGGCGGCGCGGCTGGGCTGGGCTCGCGGCGGCCGCCTCCTCGGCACGGCCACGCGCGGCCAGGCGGAACTTCTGCAGCACCTCGGCATAGATGGCGATGACCACCGGATCGTCGCGCCGGCGCCAGCCCATCTCCTTGGCGTAGCGCAGGTAGTCGCGGTTGACGCCGCGCATGTAGCGCAGGTTCTCGGGCAGGGGGGTGTAGTGCACGCAATCGTTCGCGGCGTAGCGCTCCCACTGCTCGGGGTTGGGCTCGCCCTTGAGCGTCTTGCTGCCGTCCTTGCCGCGCCAGCCGGAGAGAAAGCCCACGCCCGAGCCGGGTGCCGTTTCGTAGTTGACGATGAAGTCGGTGTACCCCTTGTACTTGCGGCTGCCGTCGGCCGCGGTGAACGCCGGAAAGCCCAGACGCGAGGCCAGCTCGATCAGCACCTCCTGGAACGGCCGGCATGCGCCCAGGGCCGGCACCACGGGAACACGCACCGAGTCCATCGCGCCGTCGAATTCGGAGATCGGGCGGTCGAGCATGGACATCGCATCGAACCGTTCCAGATAGCTGGTGTCGGGCAGCACCAGATCGGCGAAGGCCACCATCTCGGACTGGAAGGCGTCGCACACCACCAGGAAGGGAATCTTGTGCTCGCCGTCGGCACGCTTATCGGTGAGCATGCGACGCACGCGCTGCGTGTTCATGGCCGAATTCCACGCCATGTTGGACATGAAAATCAGCAGGGTGTCGATGGGGTAGGGGTCGCCGCGCCAGGCGTTGGTGATGACGTTGTGCATCAGCCCGTGCACCGCCAGCGGATGCTCCCAGGAGAAGGCCTTGTCGATGCGCATGGGCCGTCCAGCCTCGTCCACCATCAGGTCCTCGGGCCCGGCTGGCCAGCCCAGCGGCGCGCCGTTCAGGGGCGTGTTGGGCTTGACGTCGCTCCACGAGCGCGCGGTGCGCACACCCGGCGGCGTCTGCTTGGGGTATGGCGGCTTGTGGCGGAAACCGCCGGGAGCATCGATGGTGCCGAGCAGGCTCATCAACACCGCCAGGGCGCGGATGGTCTGGAAGCCGTTGGAATGCGCCGCCAGCCCGCGCATGGCGTGAAACGCCAGCGGCCGGGCGGTGACATGGCTGTGCTCGCGGCCCCAGGCATCGAGCCACCGCTGCGGCACCTCAAAGGCCTGGTCGATGGCGGCCTCGGCCATCTCTTCGGCCAGCTGCGCGATGCGCGCGGCGCTGATGCCGGTGATCGTGGCGGCCCACGCCGGCGTGCACGCCGCCACCTGCTCGCGCAGCAGCTGCAGCGCGGTGGCCACCGGGGTGCCGTCGGGCAGGCGATAGTGGCCGAACAGGGCCGGCTGCGCGTCGTCGGCCCAGGCCGGCACGGGCTTCTGGGTGACCGCGTCCCACCACCAGGCGTTGCGCGGCGCGGCGGGGTCGCCCACTTCACCATCGGGGTTGCGCACCATCATGCCGTCGTCCGGGTGGCCGGGCTGCATCCGCACCAGCTGCGCGGCGTTGGTGTAGCGGGCGGCGTAGGCGGCATCGAACCGGCCGCTGCGCAACAGTTCGTGCAGCAGCGCCATGAACAGCGCACCGTCGGTGCCGGGACGGATGGGGATCCACTCGTCGGCCACCGCCGAATAGCCGCTGCGCACCGGGTTGATGGAAATGAAGCGCCCGCCCGCGCGCTTGAAGTCCGACAGCGCCATCTTCAGCGGGTTGCTGTGGTGGTCTTCGGCGGTGCCGATCATGACGAACAGTTTGGCCTGCTTCAGGTCCGGGCCGCCGAACTCCCAGAAGCTGCCGCCGGTGGTGTAGATCATGCCAGCGGCCATGTTCACCGAGCAGAAGCCGCCATGCGCGGCGTAGTTGGGGGTGCCGAATTCGCGGGCGAACAAGCCGGTGAGGGCCTGCATCTGGTCGCGCCCGGTGAACAGGGCGAACTGCTTGGGATCGGTGGCGCGGATGTGGCGCAGCCGGGCTTCCAGCAGGCTGAAGGCGTCGTCCCAGGAGATGGGCTCGAACTCCCCTGCCCCGCGCTCGGCGCCGGGCTTGCGCCTGAGGGGCTGCGTCAGCCGCGCGGGCGAGACCTGCTTCATGATGCCGGCCGAGCCCTTGGCGCAGATCACACCATGGTTGAGCGGATGGTTGGGATTGCCCTCGATGTAGCGCACCTCGCCGTCGCGCACATGCACGTTGATGCCGCAGCGGCAGGCACACATGTAACAGGTGGTGGACTTGATCGTGCTGACGCCGGCCGGGTGCGCCGTGGGATCGTGCAGCGGACGGCCATTGGAGAAGATGCGGTCGATCAGGGTGGTGAGGCCGGACATGATGGGGGCTCTGGGTGGTGTGCGAGGTGCTGCCCCTCACCCTAGGGCCTCCCGCGTGACATTTCCAACGCAATGTTTGGTTCACGATCAACGTATTTTTTGATCGGAGATCCAGCAATGCGCCTCGGGACCAGCCTCGCCTACCACGGATTCAGGCGCCAGGTCTTGCCATGTCCTCTGCAATTTCCCGCAAGCTTGCTTACGATGCATCTTGCACCGCACCATTTCACGAACTTTTGCCAGACAAGCACGGCGAAGCTCGAACCTGTCCAAAGGACCGTCCATGAACCCTGCACTGCCCCAGCTTTTCTCTCCCATGACCTGCGGCTCCCTGAAACTGCCGAATCGCATCGTCATGGCTCCGCTCACGCGCTCACGCGCCAGTCAACCCGGCGACATCCCCAGCGCGATGAACGCGACCTACTACGCCCAACGCGCCAGCGCCGGGTTGATCATCAGCGAAGCCACGCAAATATCCCGCCAGGGCCAGGGCTATGCCTGGACCCCCGGCATCTACACCGACGCGCAAGTCGCGGGCTGGAAGCTGGTGACCGACGCGGTTCATGCTGCTGGCGGCCGCATGGCCTTGCAAATCTGGCATGTGGGCCGCATTTCGCATCACCTGCTGCAAGAAGGCGGCCAAGCGCCCGTGGCGCCGTCAGCCATTCGCAGCGATACCGGGGAGTCCTTCGTCGTGACGCCCGAGGGCCCGGCGCGCGTGCCCTGCGACATGCCGCGCGCTCTGGAAACCCATGAGATTGCCGGCATCGTCGCCGACTATGCCCAGGCCGCGAAAAACGCGCTGGCTGCAGGCTTCGACATGCTGGAACTGCACAGTGCGAATGGCTATTTGCTGCAGCAATTCCTCTCCACCAACAGCAACCAGCGCACCGACCCGTACGGTGGCAGCCTGGAGAACCGCGCCCGCCTGGTGCTGGAAGCGATGGACGCGATCATCGCCGTCGCCGGGGCGGATCGCGTGGGTGTGCGCATCTCGCCGCACTTCATCCGCCACGATATCGTCGACACCGAGACCGAGGCCATCCACCTCTACCTGGCGCGCGAGTTCGGCCGCCGTGGCGTGGCCTATATCCACGTCGCCGAGCCCGACTGGGCGGGCGGCCCGTCGCTGACCGACAGCTTCCGCCAGCAACTGCGTGCGGCCTATGGGGGGCGCATCATCGTCTGCGGCGGCTATACCCCGGAATCAGCCGAGGCACGCATCGCCTCGGGCATGGCCGATGCGGTGGCCTTCGGCCGCTCCTATATCGCCAACCCGGATCTGGCGGAGCGCTTCGCCCAAGGTGCCGCGCTGAACAAGCCTGACGCCACGACGTTCTATGGCGGTGGCGAGCATGGCTACACCGACTACCCTGCCATGAACGAACAAGCCAGAGAAGCCGCCTGACCTCTGACTGAACTGCAGGCCCCGAATGCCCGGCAACGCCGGGCATTTTGCTTTTCTACAATGCTCGTTTCGCTGACCCAAACTGGATCCTTTCATGGCCTCGACACGCACGGTCCCCCCCATCAAGAAGGTCGTACTCGCCTACTCCGGCGGGCTTGACACCTCGGTCATTCTCAAGTGGCTGCAAGACGAATACCAATGCGAGGTGGTGACCTTCACCGCCGACATCGGCCAGGGCGAGGAAGTCGAGCCGGCGCGCGCCAAGGCGCTGAAAATGGGCATCAAGCCCGAGAACATTTACATCGACGATCTGCGCGAAGAATTCGTGCGCGACTTCGTCTTCCCGATGTTTCGCGCCAATGCGTTGTACGAAGGCGAGTACCTGCTGGGCACGTCCATTGCGCGTCCGCTGATCGGCAAGCGCCTGATCGACATCGCCAAAAAGACACGGGCCGACGCCATCTCTCACGGCGCCACCGGCAAGGGCAACGACCAGGTGCGCTTCGAACTCACCGCCTATGCGCTGATGCCGGGCGTGAAGGTCATCGCCCCCTGGCGCGAATGGGACTTGCTGTCGCGCGACAAATTGCTGGCCTATGCCGACAAGCATGGCATTCCAGTGGACTTCAAGAAGCGCAAGGGTGGTGGCGCGCCGTACTCGATGGACGCCAACCTGCTGCACATCAGCTACGAAGGCGGCGTGCTGGAAGACCCGAACTACGCGCCCGACGACAAGATGTGGCGCCTGACCCTGTCGCCGGAAAAGGCGCCGGGCAAGCCGCAGATCGTCGAACTGACTTACGAGCGCGGCGACATCGTCGCCATCGACGGCAAGCGCTTGTCACCCGCACAGGTGCTCACGCTGCTCAACGCCATCGGCGGTCGCCACGGCATCGGCCGGCTCGACAAGGTGGAAAACCGCTACGTCGGCATGAAGAGCCGTGGCTGCTATGAAACCCCGGGCGGCACCATCATGCTGGCCGGGCACCGTGCCATTGAGAGCATCACGCTCGACCGCGAAGTCCAAGCGCTGAAAGACGACCTGATGCCGCGCTATGCCCGCATGATCTACAACGGCTACTGGTTCGCGCCCGAGCGCGTGCTGCTGCAAGGGTTGATCGACGCCTCGCAGGCCAGCGTCAACGGCAAGGTACGCCTGAAGCTCTACAAGGGCACGATCATGTGCGTGGGCCGCGAGTCGGCCACCGACAGCCTGTTCGACCCGATGATCTCCACCTTCGACGACGACGGCGGCGCCTACGACCAGGCCGATGCGGCAGGCTTCATCAAGCTCAACGCCCTGCGCCTGCGCATCGCCGCCAACGCCAAGGCCAGGCGCGCAGCCAAGCCGCGAGCCCCAGCCAAAGCGGCGAGCAAAGCCGCCAACAAGCCAGGCGGCAAGCCTGTCAGCAAAACGGCTGCCAAGGCCGTATCCACTAAGCCCGCTCCCGCCAAACGCGGCAAGTCTGCCGCGGAACCTCATTGAGGGCCATCGCCATGCATCCAAGCACCATCCAAGCCCAGGTCACGCCTCGAGCGAACGTGTATTTCGATGGCCGCTGCGTGAGTCACGACTTGCAACTTGCCGACGGCAGCCGCAAGAGCGTGGGCGTCATCCTGGCAGGCAGCGAACTCACCTTCAACACGGGCTCGCCCGAGATCATGGAAGGCGTGGGCGGCTCATGCGAGTGGCGCCTCAAAGGCGCCGAGGCCTGGCTGTCCAGCGGCGACGGCCAGCAATTCTCGGTACCCGCCAATGCGTCATTCGATATTCGCGTCGGCGCCGAGCCTTATCACTACATCTGCCATTTCGGCTGAACCGACGCGAACCAGCCCTTGCGCAAGACGACAAAAAAGCCGCATGACCATTGGGTCATGCGGCTTTTTCTTGACCGCTCGAAGCCGGATGGCTTCAGGTCTGGTGGTGCGGATGCAGCACCTTGTCCTGCAGTCGCTTGAAGCCGATGAGCTTCATCACGTACTTCTCGTAAATCGGCTCGGAGTTACCCTTCTTCATCTTGCGGATGAAGTACTTCTCGAAGGCGATCTTGGCCAGATGCACCCATTTGCCGGAACCGAACCAGTTCACGTCGCGTGGGGGTATCTGCGGAATGGCGACGAAGGCCGCGCCGGTGGTGCCGAAGTCGGCCAGGCAAATGGCCTGCCAGGTCCCTTTGTGGGAAGGCTGTTGACCCGCCAGTTCTTCCTGGATGTTGTGGACGATGGCCGTGATCATGGACTCGATCATGTAACCGGTCTTGGGCACGCCGCAGGGCACCGGGGTCGGGCCCACGGGGGGGATCGCGATGCACACGCCGGCCGAATAGATGTTCTTGTATTTCGGGCTGCGCTGGAAACCGTCGACCATGACGAAGCCACGCGGATTGCACAAACCTTCGACCTTGGCCACGGCATCGACACCCTTGAAGGGCGGCAGCATCATGGCATGCTTGAAGGGCAATTCATGCTTCTTCAGAACATTGCCTTGCATGTCGAGTTCGTCGACAAACATCTTCCCGGCCTCGACCTTGGTGGTCTTGGCATTGGTGATCCAACGGATGTCGTGCTCGCGGTACTCGTGCTCCATGATGCCCTTGGAGTCGCCCACGCCGTCCAGCCCCAGGTGCCCGATATAGGGCTCGGCGGTGACGAAGGTGATGGGCACTTTGCTGCGCATTTTTTTCTTGCGCAAGACCGCATCCAGGATCATGGTGTACTCGTAAGCGGGTCCGAAGCAGCTGGCCCCCGGCAAGGCACCGATGATGACGGGCCCCGGGCTGTCGCACAGCTTCTGAAAGTCCTCGTAGCATTTTTCGGCGTGGTCGATGGTGCAAATGGACTGGGTGTATCCGCCGTGTGGACCGGAACCCTCCACTTCCTCGAACGACAGCTTCGGACCGGTGGTGATCATCAGGTAGTCGTAATGGACCTTGTCGCCGTTCTGCAGCGTGATGTTGTTGCCGGCGGCGTCGATGTCGGTGGCAGCTTGCGCGATGAAATCAATGCCCTTGCGCTCGAGATACGGACGCATCGGGAACACGACTTCCTCGCGCGAGCGCCAACCCACCGCGACCCAGGGATTCGAAGGAACGAACTGAAAGTAGTCCACGGCATTGATGACCGTGATCTTGTGTTCCTTCCCGAGCAGGGCGCGGGCCTCATAGGCAGCCGGCATGCCACCGATGCCAGCCCCTAGAACGACGATGTGTGCCATAGGTTGTTTCCTCCGAAACGGTCCTGATCAATTGCCTGAAGCCACGCGCCACGGCGCGCAGCCGCCCCAGTCATCGACGCATTCAGGATTTGGCACGGCAGGCGTAGCTGTGCATTCCCGTTGTTGCGTTTGCCATTGTGTTTGTCAGTCTGCCGATCCGCCGATCTTTGACTGATCTGGCCATTGACCGGTCAGCGAAGCATACCCACGGCGATATGCAGGTACCGGATCCGCAGCGCAAGTATGGATGGATCATTGACATGGGTCAATCCAATCGAGTCTCAGTCCGTGTTTGCCCTCCCCTGGACAAACCCTAATACTCCAGGAAGCATGACGGGAACCTGTCTATACTCGACGCAGTTCCCCAAAGCGCCTATCAATTTCGAGGAAATTTGGTCAAACGCAGTTTTCACACGCATCCCAGGAGGAAGACACGATCATGCGAACCCCACGCCCCCTTTGGAATCCCTATGTCGCCGGGGTGGTCCTCGGTTTGGGACTCCTGGCCACCTTTATCGTCACCGGCAATGGCTATGGTGTCACCGGAGCAACCACCCTGGCCACAGCCGCCGTGGCTGGCCGGATCGACCCCGCCATCGTCGCGCAACACACCTATTTGCACGGCATGTTCGACGTTGGCCTGAACCGCTGGATCGTCTGGGAGGTGGTTGGCCTGGCCATCGGCGCCCTCATCGGCAGCGTGCTGGCTGGACGCTTCAAGTTCCAGGTTGACGGACCCACGCAGGCCGGGCGCAGTCTGCGCCTCGTGCTGGCACTCGCCGGTGGTATTGCCGCAGGCTTCGGTGCGCGTCTGGCGCTGGGCTGCACCAGCGGCATGGGCCTGTCAGGGTCGGCCACGCTGGCTGCCGCAGGCTTCCTCTTCCTCATCGGGTTTTTCATCGCCGGTATCGTGTTCGGTCAAATGACGAAAGGACTTTGGAAATGAGCTTCCCTCTCGGTTATACCGGTCCACTTTCGGGCATCATCCTTGGCGTCGTCTTCGGCTATGTGCTGGAAAACGCCGGTTTTGGCAGCGGCTGCAAACTCACGGCGCAGTTGCGTTTGAAGGACTGGGCCGTGTTCAAGGTCATGTTCACCGCCATCATCGTGGCGTCCGGCGGCTTGTATCTGATGCAAGGCTTGGGCTTGGTGAATGTCGCCAGCGACATGTTCGTGCCTTCCGTCTTCATCTGGGGCAGCGCCTTGGGCGGCGTGGGCATCGGTGCCGGCATGGCCATCGGTGGCTACTGCCCAGGCACTTCGCTGGTTGCGCTGTTCTCCGGCAAGCTTGACGGCTTGATCTTCCTTCTCGGCATCGGCCTCGGTACGCTGGTTTTCAACGGCTTCTCGGCGTCCATCGAAAGCTGGGCCTGGAAGCAGGTGGGCCCCGACTCACTGACCGTACCGCAACTCCTGCACATGCCCGCTTGGGCCGTCTGGGGATTGCTGTTTGCGATTCTGGTGGGGGTTGGCTACCTCACACGCACCAACCAAGCATCTCCTGCAGCGTCCATGCCCCGGAAGGCATCGGGCATGACGGTCACGCAGCATTCCTGAGCGTGTCAGGAGCAGTCCACGCGCCAGCTCGGCCGTGGACTGCTCTTTCTCCGATCAACGCGGCGCCTGTGCACCTTTCCCTCGCTCACGCGTTGAAGTCCAACCAGCCAGATGCTCATTTGGCTGAGTATCGAGCCCCACGTTTTTGTTGTCTTTTCCACCGCCCTCAGGAGATTTTCAATGGCCAAATCGCGCCTCAAGTTGTCTCATGCCCTGCCCGCTCTGGCGCTTGCCGCTGCCATCGTTGCTCCCATGCCCCAAGCTCTGAGCAGCCTGTCCGGCGCGCCCACGGCACAAGCCGCGGCCAACCCCTGCGCCCCAAGCAATCCTTGCGCACCTTCGTCCAAAAAAACGGACAAGAAAACGAATATGGAGAAAAAGGCCGGCAACCCCTGCGCCCCAGGCAAGCAGGAACACAAGTCCAGCAACCCCTGCGCACCTTCGAAGTAATCCCCAGCGCTGGCTATCGGGCATTGATTCCCGCAGCTTCGTCGCTGTTTTTGCGCTGAGACTCCAGTCGCGTTCCACTCTTGATCCATGCAAGTCAGATCATCCGAGTCGTCGTCACACCTTCGGCTCGGCGCCTCCGAGATGCAGCGCTTGATGCGCATGGAGCCTCGATTGCAACGGCAGCAAATGCTCCAGGCTGCCGAGGATGTGCTGGACTGCATCCAGACGTATTCACGACGCGGCACCGGTGTGCTTGCCGATGTGCTCGGCAAGCACACCCAGTTCGAAGAATGGGCGCATTACCCGAACAACGACGCCGTCGATGCACGCACCGGCTACCGCTTTTATTACCACGCACACGCAGCGAGCGGGCGCATGGCCGGTGAACATGGCCATTTTCATGTGTTTGGGCCGGCTCCAACCTTGCGAAACGGGAACAAGGCTGGCCTCGAACTCAGTTCCGCTGACCCAGCTGATTTGACCGCTGACCTGACTGCCGATGCCCCCCCCGGTTCCACCCCCGATTACACCCATCTCGTCGGCATTTCCGTGGACGAGCGCGGCTTTCCCCTGCGCTTGTTCACCACCAACCGCTGGGTCACTGCCGAGCAGTGGCTGCCTGCCCCGGCCGTGATTCGCACGGTGCACAAAATCGACATGGCGCAAGCCAAGCCGGCAGCAGCCGCACGCTGGGTCGAAGGCATGGTGCGATTATTCGCCGTGCAAATCGCCGCGCTCGTCCGGCGACGCGATGCGCGCATCGCCACAAGAACACTTCACGCAGATCCCGAACGCGTGTTCGAGGATCGACGCACCCATATCCTGAGCCAGTGTCGCATCGACCTTGCGAAGCAGTTTCAATTTTTGGAGGGCGCCGGTATCGGCTGAAACCCAAATCCGATCCGGTATTTTTTGTTCAACGAGGAGAGAAGCATGAAATTAGTCAACTTGATTGGTGCCGGCATTCTGGGAGCTGCTGCCCAGATGGCATCCGCCGCTGGCCTTCCCGGGCCGTTGGTCACCCCGCAATGGCTGCACGAGCATATGAACGAGGTCACCATCGTCGACATTCGTGACGACATGAAGACCTTCACCGCCGAACCGAAGTTCGAAGTCGACAAAAAAACCGGCAAGAAAGATCTGGTGCAAACCGGCGGCCATCTCGCGGGGGCGATATCCGTCGATTTTGGCAAGATTCGTGAAGAGCGCACCGTCGACGGCGTGAAGATCAAGGCCCAGCTTCCCACGGCCGCGTTCTTCACCAAGGCCATGGACGATGCCGGCCTGAACAAGACCGACAAGCCCATCGTGATCGTTCCCACTGGCGAAAGCGTCGATTCGATGGACATGGCCACCCGCCTGTACTTCCAACTGCGCTACTTCGGCGAGCCGCGCGACAAGCTCGCCATCCTCAATGGCGGTGTGAACGCCTGGCTGCAGGCAGGCTTCCCTGTGGTGGCCGACAAGGCTGCGACCGCCCCCGGCAATTGGACTGCTGGCACGGAAGACAAGAGCATTCTGGCTTCGATGCAGCAGGTCAAGGAAGGTCTGCAAAAGGGTTCCGACCAGTTTGTCGACGCGCGTCCCACGGCCCAGTTCCTCGGCATCGTGAAGAAGCCGATCAACAAGACGGCCGGCCATCTGCCCGGCGCACGTTCCTTCCCGACCGACGCCATCGTCAAGCCCGTGGGCGCTGCGCACGAGTTCATGACGGCCGACGACTACAAGAAGATCTACGCCGAGTTCAACATCCAGCCGAATGCGCCCACCGTGACCTATTGCAACACCGGTCACCTGGCGTCCGGCGCCTGGTTCGTGACCCACGAAATTCTGGGCAACCAGAACTCCAAGCTCTACGCCGGCTCGATGATCGAGTGGACCAATCTGGGCAACCCCACGGTCGGTCTGCAGTAAGGCGACAACTGCACGGTCCCGTCGACCTCTGCGTTGGCAGGACCGTCGGCTCAGAGCAAGGCGCTTCGGCGCCTTTTTTCAGGCCTGCTTTCCTGCAGGCAGGCTGATCAAACCAGCACGGGCTCGTATTCGAGCGTGATGCCGAATTTCTGCGCCACAGCCTGCTGCACGGCGCTGGCCAGTGCGTGAATCTCCTCGCCGCTGGCCCCTCCCTTGTTCACCAGAACCAGGGCGTGGCGCGCATCCACGGCGGCGCGGCCAAGGCTCTTGCCCTTCCAGCCACTGGCATCGATCATCCACGCAGCAGCCAGTTTGTAGGTGCCATCCTCCAGCGGATAGCTGACGATCTCGGGAAAGTCCTGCAGGATTTCATTGCGGATGGTGCGGTTGACCACCGGGTTCTTGAAGAAACTGCCGGCATTGCCAAGTACGGCTGGATCGGGCAGTTTGGCGCGGCGGATCGTGCACACAGCCTCGAAAATCTGCCACGCATCGGGCGCGGCAATGCCGAGTTTGCCGAAGTGCCGTTCCAGGTCGGCATAGCCGAGCACCGGCCTCCAAGGTTTGGGCAGGCGCAAACGCAGCTGCGTGATGATGGACTTGCCAGCCAGCTCGCGTTTGAACAGGCTGTCGCGATAGCCGAAGCGGCAGGCAGCCGCGTCCAGCGTGACGACGCGGCCGGTGGTCAGGTCGACGGCGTCGAGCGACTCGAAGCGCTCCGCCAGCTCCAGTCCATAGGCGCCGATGTTCTGCACCGGCGCGGCGCCAGCGGTTCCGGGGATGAGGGCGAGGTTCTCCAGCCCCCCGAAGCCTTGCTCCAGGCTCCAGCGCACGAGATCGTGCCAGCCCACACCCGCACCGGCTTCGAGAATGGTGGCATCGGCGCCGTCGCGCACCACGCGCAAGCCGCCGATCTCGATTTTGACGACGAGCGCCTGCGGGTCACGTGTGAGCAGCAGGTTGCTGCCGCCGCCCAGTACGAGTTTCGGCAGCACACCGAGTTCGGGGTGGTCGACCAGTTGCCGCACCTCACGCTGGCTGTGCACGCGCACCAAGCGGGCGGCGTGCGCTGCCACACCGAAGGTGTTCATGGCGGCCAGGGGAACGTGGGTTTCGAGTTGCAGGTCCATACAATCGGTGGCTTCGGCCAAACGGCCATTATCTTCGCCCGATCCAGCACCATGCCATCTTTCGACGCAGTCCTTGAACCCAACCTGATCGAGATCCGCAATGCGGTCGACCAGACCAGCAAGGAAACCCATAACCGTTTCGACTTCAAGGGCAGTTCGGCCAAGGTCGACCTGGCCGACAAGCTCATCACGGCCTGGGCTGACAGCGACTTCCAGCTCGGCCAGGTGCGTGACGTGCTGATGAGCAAGATGGCCAAGCGCAATGTGGACGTGCGCTTTCTCGATCTCGGGAAAATCGAGACCATCGGCGGCGACAAGGTCAAGCAGGTCATCACCGTGAAATCCGGCATTCCGCAGGACTTGGCCAAACGCATCACCACGGCGGTGAAGGAGTCCAAGCTCAAGCTGCAATCGGCCATTCAGGGAGATGTGGTGCGCATCACCGGGGCCAAGCGCGACGACCTGCAAACCGCCATGGCCTTGCTGAGCAAGGCCATCACCGACGCGCCGTTGTCGTTCACCAACTTTCGCGACTGATGCGCGCTTCGCCCTCCACGGCTGCCGCATGTCGGCTGCAGGCATTGCGGCGGCTGCGTCAGCTCGCGGCCTTGGCCCTGTTCGGCGGCTGTGCCGCAGCTGGCGCGCAGAGTGTGAGTCTGGTCGGCAGTTTCGGCGACAAGGCCTTGCTGGTGATCGACGGCGCTGCGCCCAAGGCTGTGGCTGCGGGGCAAAGCCGGCAGGGCGTGAAAGTCGTGCGCGTGGGCGACGGGTCGGCCGTGGTGAGTGTGGGCGGCCAACAGCAGGAGCTGCGCGTGGGTGCAAGCCCCGTGAACCTGGCTGGCAAGGGCGCGGCATCGACCGTGCTGCAAGCGCTGCCGAATGGCCAGTTCGTCACTGAAGGGCGCATCAACGGCAAACTCGTTCGCATGATGGTGGACACCGGAGCCACCATGGTGTCCCTGAGCCGCGCGCAGGCGATTCAACTCGGCCTGTCGCTACAAGGCGGGCGCCCGATTGCCGTGCACACGGCCAACGGCGTCGTCCAGGCAACCGAAATCATGTTGAGTTCCGTGCGCGTCGGCACCATCGAACGCCGCGAAGTGCCAGCCGTCATCCAGGACTCGTCGCTGCCCATCGTGTTACTGGGCATGAGCTTTCTCAAGCACATGGATTTGCAGCACAACGCCGACCAGCTGACGTTGACGGCGCGCTACTGATCGACCATCGGCGTCAAGGCTAGGGCTGCTTGCGCCCGATGCGACTTTCCTTGCCATCCAGCAGATTGCGGACATTTCTGCGGTGCCGCCACACCACCAGCGCCGAGATGGCGACGATCGCCAGCAGCATGGCCATGTCGCCCTTCCAAACCAATCCGCTACCCAGCCAGTCGTAGAACGGTGCGAACACGGCCGCCGAGAGCGCCGCCAGGGACGAGTAGCGCGTGAAGATGGCGACGATCAACCAGGTTGCGATCGTCGCCAAACCCAACCAGGGGCTGATGGCCAGCAGGATGCCGGCTGCGGTGGCCACGCCTTTGCCCCCCTTGAACTGGAAAAAGACGGGGTAGAGATGACCCAGAAAAACGGCCACGGCCACCAGGGGCACAGCGGCGGGCTCAAGCCACCCGGCCTGGGCGCCCCAAGACGCCAGCCAGACCGGCAGCCAACCCTTGAAGGCATCGAGCAACAGGGTCGACACGGCGGCCAGCTTGCTGCCTGAGCGCAGCACATTGGTGGCGCCCGGATTGCCGGAGCCGAAACCGCGTGGGTCCGGCAGCCCCATGAACCGGCTGACGACCACGGCAAAGGCAATGGAGCCGAGCAGATAGGCGGCAAGGGCGGCAAGAAGGGCGGTGAAGGTGAGATTCATCGCTGCGGATTCTATTGACCCCGGGTTCAGGATCGCCATGCAAGCCATCGAGCTGGCAAGCTGCCTGGATCGGCAATCCGGAATTCGCAACTCAGGCCAGTGGCAGGGCACAGTGCACGGGTTGCGCATGAAGCTGCGCCATGAGCAGGGCCGGCTCCATCCCCAGCAGCAGGCCACGGCGCCCACCGTTGATGTAGATGCGCTCCAGCTCCAGCACCGTTGCCTCGACATAGATGGGCATGGTCTTGCGCAAGGCGAACGGCGAGGTTCCACCCACCTGGTAGCCACTGTGCCGCTGCGCCGCGGCGGGGCTGCAGGGCTGTATGGTTTTGACGCCGATGGCCCGCGCCAGGTTCTTGGTCGAAACCTGGCAATCGCCATGCATCAGCACCACAAGCGGCTTTGCCGTTTCGCTCTGCATCACCAGAGTCTTGATCACGGCGTGCAGGGGAAGTCCCAGGGCTTCAGCGCCCCAGGTCGCTCCGCCATGGTCCACGTAGTCGTAGACGTGCAAACTGAAGTCGGCGGACCGGCCGCGCAGCCATGTGGTCGCGGGAGTTTCGCTGGGCTTGTGGGCCGAGTGCATGCGGGTTTGCCGTCCAGGAAGCAACAATGAAACCCTATTGCAGCAGCCGGCAGCCTTCCTGCCAAGTCATGCTTGCGACGGCGAACGCCTGGCCGGCAGCGACAGCGGGCCGATAGCCTTACCCGGGGTCACAAGGGGGCAGCGGCCTAGAATCCAGCCATGCCTGCTGCACCCAACGCCGATCTGCACTGCCATTCGACCGTGTCGGACGGAACGCTTGCACCTGCTGCACTGGCCCACCGCGCGCATGGCAATGGCGTGCAGCTCTGGGCACTGACCGATCACGATGAAACCGGCGGCCTTGCCGAGGCCGGCGAAGCTGCACTTGCCCTGGGCCTGCGGTTCGTGCCGGGTGTGGAAATCTCCGTTTCGGTGGGGGCGCAAACCGTGCACATCGTGGGCCTGGGCATCGACCCGGCCCACCCAACCTTGCTGGCCGGTTTGGCCCAGGTGCGCTCCGGGCGCGAATTGCGCGCCCACATGATGGCGCGATCGCTCGAGCGGCAAACGGGCCTGCGCGACGTCTATCTCGGCGCAGCGCGGCATGCCGGCAACCCGGCCCTGATCTCGCGGACCCATTTCGCCCGCTTCCTGGTCGAGCACGGCATCTGCGGCAATACACATGAAGTGTTCGGGCGCTTCCTCACCCCCGGCAAGCCGGGCTATGTCGAACACGACTGGGCCACGCTGCAAGACGCGCTGGGCTGGATTCAGGCCGCAGGCGGACATGCCGTGATCGCCCACCCCGGGCGCTACCGCTTCAGCTCGACCGAGGAGCTGGCGCTGTTCACCAGCTTCAAGGACATGGGCGGCGCCGGGGTTGAAGTGATGACGGGCAGCCACAGCGCGGCGGATTTCCGCAAGTACGCCGGCATGGCACTGGCGTTCAATTTGCGCGCTTCGCGCGGCTCGGACTTCCACAGTCCGCAGGAAAGTCGCTGCGATCTGGGCCAACTCCCGCCGCTTCCCGCCGATCTCGCCCCCATCTGGGAGTTGTTGCACTGACGGCTCGACCCCGCCTGCCTGGCGGACAATGCCGCATCAGCCGCTCCTTCCGCATTCAGCATGGCGCAATACTTCCACATCCATCCCGACAATCCGCAGCCGCGGCTCATCAAGCAAGCCTGTGCGATTCTCCACGGCGGCGGCATCGCGGCCATTCCCACCGACTCGTCGTATGCCCTGGTCTGCCATCTGGACGACAAGGCCGCAGCCGAGCGCCTGCGCCGCATCCGCCAGGTCGACGACAAGCACCATCTCACCCTGCTCTGCAGCGATCTGTCGGAACTCGGCGCCTATGCGCTGGTGGACAACCGCCAGTTCCGCCTGCTGCGCGCAGCCACACCCGGACCCTACACCTTCATTCTGGAAGCCACCAAAGAAGTGCCGCGACGCCTGTCGCACCCCTCGCGCAAGACCATCGGCGTGCGCGTGCCGGAACATACCGTCACCCACGCGCTGCTGGCCGAACTGGGTCAGCCCCTGCTCGCCACCACGCTCATCCTTCCCGGTCAATCCGAGTCCTTGAATGACCCTGAGGACATTCGCACCCAACTCGAAAAACTGGTGGAACTGGTGCTCGATTCGGGGCCCTGTCCGCAGCAAGCCACCACGGTGATCGATCTTTGCAGCGCTCCGCCCACGGTGGTGCGCTTGGGACGCGGCGCACTCGGCCCACTGGGTCTGAGCGCCGAAGCATGACGCCAGCCCTGCAGCACAAATCCTGATCCTGACCCCATCCCCGAACCCCCAATCCCCACAAGCCATTCATGGACCAACTCATCCAGGCCGTCACCATCTATGCGTTGCCGGTGCTCTTCGCCATCACCCTGCACGAGGCTGCGCATGGTTATGCGGCACGTCATTTCGGTGACAACACGGCTTACATGATGGGGCGCGTGTCGCTCAACCCGGCACGCCACATCGACCCCATCGGCACCATCCTCGTGCCATTGATGCTGTATTTCGCCACCGGTGGCGCTTTCCTTTTTGGCTACGCGAAACCGGTGCCGGTGAACTTCGGCGCCTTGCGCAACCCCAAGCGCGACATGATCTGGGTGGCACTGGCTGGCCCCGGCTCCAATTTCCTTCAGGCTTTTTTGTGGGGGCTGGCGCTCATTGCCTTGAACGCCTTCGGCAACACTGAAATCTATTTCTATGACGTGGCCCGAGCGGGTATTTTGGTCAACATCGTCATGTTCGTGTTCAACCTGTTCCCCATCCCGCCGCTCGACGGTGGCCGCGTCCTGGTCGGCCTGCTGCCGGTGCGCCAAGCCATCGCCCTGTCACGCATCGAGCCGTACGGGTTTTTCATCGTCATGGCGCTGGTGCTCACCGGGATCATCACCACCGTCTGGCTGATTCCCCTCATGGGCCTGACACAAACCGTGCTCGGCCTGCTGCTGACCCCTTTCAAGCTGCTGCTCTGAGGGGGCCCCCAGACCTGCCGCTTTGCGTCAGGCCCCCCGAGGGGGGTGAGAAAACTTGGGGTGGCCCGGCGTTTTCTCATGAGCATCCCAAGCCCCTGGGGGCGCCCGGCGTTTGCGAAGAAACGATCTTTGGGCTACAAGGTGAACGGCAGTGCCGAGATGACCGACAAGTCATTGGTGCGAGCCTGCGGCGTTGTAGGACGCCGTGAGGTGAGCCCGCTCGTGAGCCCCTGGGGGCGCCCGGCGTTCGCGAAGAAACGATCTTTGGGCTACAAGGTGAACGGCAGTGCCGAGATGACCGACAAGTCATTGGTGCGAGCCTGCGGCGTTGTAGGACGCCGTG
Organism: Thiomonas sp. X19; assembly: GCF_900089495.1. NCBI lineage: Bacteria > Pseudomonadati > Pseudomonadota > Betaproteobacteria > Burkholderiales > Thiomonas > Thiomonas sp. X19. The sequence continues at coordinate 3,845,925 of NZ_LT605203.1, forward strand.
AGGTGAGCCCGCTCGTGAGCATGGTCCGGGAATCGTCGGCGACAGTGGTGAGCACAGCGATGTGCATCCCGTTTGAGAGATCGAGTCGAATTCGACGACTCCCATGGCGCTGCCGTTCGTTGACAATCTTGGAGCAAACGATGGCGATGCGCAAGCGAGATGATGATCTGGTCTTCCCCAACGCGGCGGGTATCGACGTAGGAGGGTCGAGCCACTGGGTGGCGGTACCCCGGCAAGCCTGCGACGAACCGGTGCGCGAGTTCGGTGCGATGACCGACGATCTGCACGCCATGGCCGACTGGCTGCTCGCGTGTGGGGTCGACACCGTGGCGCTGGAGTCCACCGGGGTGTACTGGATCCCGGTGTTCGAGGTGCTGGAGCAACGCGGCTTGACGGTGTTTTTGGTCGATGCGCGGCAGATGAAGTATGTGCCTGGGCGCAAGAGCGATGTGCAGGACTGCCAGTGGTTGCAGAAGTTGATGAGCCTGGGGTTCTTGCGCGCGGCGTTCCGCCCGACCGATGAGGTCTGTGTGGTGCGTGCCGTGGCCCGTCAGCGCGACGTGCTCTTGGCCGAGCAGGCCAGTTGGGTGCAGCGCATGCAAAAGGCGCTGGTGCAGATGAACATCCAGCTCACCGAGGTTCTGACCGATGTCATGGGACTGACGGGACAAGCCATCATCCGCGCCATCGTCGCTGGCGAGCGCGACCCCAAGACGCTGGCCCGGTATCGCAACGCTCGTGTCAAGGCCAGTGAGACGGAGATTGCCAAGGCCTTGACGGGCAATTGGCGCGATGAGCACCTGTTCGTGCTGCGCCAGGCGCTGGCGATGTATGACGACATTGCCCGGCACCTGGGCGAATGCGACGCCAAGCTGCAAGGACTGCTGAGCCAGCTTGGCGCGGCCAAGGTCGATCTGGGCAAGACGCCTCGTGCAGGCAGCAAGCTGCGCGCGCAGTTCGACGCACGCCAGATTCTGGCCAACTGGGCCGGCGTCGATCTCACGCGCATCAACGGCCTGGGTCTGGCTGCGGTGATGAAGATCCTCTCGGAGGTCGGCCCCAACCTGAGTCGCTTTGCCAACGTCAAGCACTTCTGTTCTTGGTTGGGGCTGTGTCCGGGCACGAAGATCAGCGGCGGCAAGGTGCTGTCAGCCAAGACCCGGCGATCCGCCAATCGGGTCAGGCAGGCGCTGAAGATGGCCGCGATGAGCCTGTCGCACAGCGACTCGGCCCTCGGCGCGTTCTACCGCCGCTTGTCGGGCCGCATGGACAAGCCGCGTGCCAATACCGCCACCGCGCACAAGCTGGCGCGCATGGTGTATTTCATGCTGACGCGTGGCGAGGCGTTCGTCGATCAAGGCCAGCAGCGCTATGAAGATCAGCAGCGCGAGCGCTCAATCGTCGCCCTCAAGCGCCGCGCCGCTGCCCTTGGCTTCCAGATCCATCCAAACCCGGTGCCAGCATGAAACCGGCCTTCAACCCATTTTGTTTCTTGAGAGGNAGAGATCGAGTCGAATTCGACGACTCCCATGGCGCTGCCGTTCGTTGACAATCTTGGAGCAAACGATGGCGATGCGCAAGCGAGATGATGATCTGGTCTTCCCCAACGCGGCGGGTATCGACGTAGGAGGGTCGAGCCACTGGGTGGCGGTACCCCGGCAAGCCTGCGACGAACCGGTGCGCGAGTTCGGTGCGATGACCGACGATCTGCACGCCATGGCCGACTGGCTGCTCGCGTGTGGGGTCGACACCGTGGCGCTGGAGTCCACCGGGGTGTACTGGATCCCGGTGTTCGAGGTGCTGGAGCAACGCGGCTTGACGGTGTTTTTGGTCGATGCGCGGCAGATGAAGTATGTGCCTGGGCGCAAGAGCGATGTGCAGGACTGCCAGTGGTTGCAGAAGTTGATGAGCCTGGGGTTCTTGCGCGCGGCGTTCCGCCCGACCGATGAGGTCTGTGTGGTGCGTGCCGTGGCCCGTCAGCGCGACGTGCTCTTGGCCGAGCAGGCCAGTTGGGTGCAGCGCATGCAAAAGGCGCTGGTGCAGATGAACATCCAGCTCACCGAGGTTCTGACCGATGTCATGGGACTGACGGGACAAGCCATCATCCGCGCCATCGTCGCTGGCGAGCGCGACCCCAAGACGCTGGCCCGGTATCGCAACGCTCGTGTCAAGGCCAGTGAGACGGAGATTGCCAAGGCCTTGACGGGCAATTGGCGCGATGAGCACCTGTTCGTGCTGCGCCAGGCGCTGGCGATGTATGACGACATTGCCCGGCACCTGGGCGAATGCGACGCCAAGCTGCAAGGACTGCTGAGCCAGCTTGGCGCGGCCAAGGTCGATCTGGGCAAGACGCCTCGTGCAGGCAGCAAGCTGCGCGCGCAGTTCGACGCACGCCAGATTCTGGCCAACTGGGCCGGCGTCGATCTCACGCGCATCAACGGCCTGGGTCTGGCTGCGGTGATGAAGATCCTCTCGGAGGTCGGCCCCAACCTGAGTCGCTTTGCCAACGTCAAGCACTTCTGTTCTTGGTTGGGGCTGTGTCCGGGCACGAAGATCAGCGGCGGCAAGGTGCTGTCAGCCAAGACCCGGCGATCCGCCAATCGGGTCAGGCAGGCGCTGAAGATGGCCGCGATGAGCCTGTCGCACAGCGACTCGGCCCTCGGCGCGTTCTACCGCCGCTTGTCGGGCCGCATGGACAAGCCGCGTGCCAATACCGCCACCGCGCACAAGCTGGCGCGCATGGTGTATTTCATGCTGACGCGTGGCGAGGCGTTCGTCGATCAAGGCCAGCAGCGCTATGAAGATCAGCAGCGCGAGCGCTCAATCGTCGCCCTCAAGCGCCGCGCCGCTGCCCTTGGCTTCCAGATCCATCCAAACCCGGTGCCAGCATGAAACCGGCCTTCAACCCATTTTGTTTCTTGAGAGCCTGAGGCGTCCGCGGGCGGTCCCCCGCGGACTCTCAAGAACTGGCAAGCGCCGACAAGGCTTCAAGCACCTCGTCCGGCTTCACACCTTGTGGCAAGACCACTGGCGCGGTAGCCAGCACGGCCCCACCATCCGCCTTGAGTTTTTGGATCCACGCCCCAGCCTCCTTGCCCTGGGCAAAGCCATGGCTTTGCAATAAAACACGGTCGCCGGGTCCGGTGAACTTGAAATAGAACAAGCCATCCGCCTCGCGGTATTGCTTGAATGACGGTGCAGCAAGCTTGCCCCTGTCGGCCTTGCCGCCGTCCGACTCACCGGGTGATGCGCGCGCGACAGCCAGCATGCGGCGCAAGCCCACGGCCTGACGCAGTTCAGCGATGAACGGCTGCGCCAGACGGCGCGCCTTGTCGGCCCCGGCCATCAAGAGATCTTCCAGCCGATCCGGGTGCGCCATGAACTCGACATAGCGTGCGCGCATGGGCGCCAGTTCGGCCTCCACCAGGGCGAACAAGTGCTGCTTGGCCTCCCCCCAGCCCAAGCCGGCTCGCAGTTCGTTCCGAAAGTTGGCGTTCTGCTCGGGCTCGGCAAAGGCTTCATACAGCGTCACCAGGTGCGAAGCGTCGGGATCCTTCGGCTCCCCAGGAAGCCTGGAGTCGGTCACGATGCGTGCGATGGCTTCACCCAGGGCCTTGGTTCCGCCCTCGAACAAAGGGATGGCGTTGTCGTAGCTCTTGCTCATCTTGCGCCCATCGAGTCCTGGCAGAGTCGCAACCTGCTCTTCGACCACCGCTTCGGGCAGCACAAAAAAATCGCGTCCGCCACCGAACATGTGATTGAAGCGCTGTGCCAAATCGCGTGTCATTTCGATGTGCTGCACCTGATCACGGCCGACCGGAACCAGATGGGCGTTGAACATCAGGATGTCAGCCGCCATCAACACGGGATAGCTGAACAAACCCATGGTCACACCTGCGTCCAGATCCTCCCCGGCGGCGGCATTGGCATCACAAGCGGCCTTGTAGGCATGGGCCCGGTTCATCATGCCCTTGGGGCACACGCAGGTCAGCAGCCAGGTCAGTTCCAGAACTTCGGGCACGTCGCTCTGGCGGTAGAACGTGACCAGCTCTGGATCCAGGCCGCTGGCCAGCCAAGTGGCGGCGAGTTCCAAGCGGGAGCGCGCGATGCGCTGTGGATCGTCACACTTGATCAGCGCGTGGTAATCCGCCAGGAAAAAAAAACTCTGTACGTTCTCACGTCGACTGGCTTGGATTGCCGGCCGGATGGCACCGACGTAATTGCCGAGGTGGGGAGTACCCGTGGTCGTGATGCCTGTCAGGACTCTGGTTGTCGTCACGGTTGGTCTCGCGAAACTCGCTTTGCAAATGATGTTCGGCTCAGTCTAATGGCATGCGCTTGTCTGGCACTGCGGCCTGCATACGGCAGGAATGCTGTCATGCGGCAAGCGGCAGAAGTCGTGTTGGCCGTGTTTTAACGCGGCGCTTGACCACGCCGGCCCCGGCGGCGTGCAACCAGCCACCAAACCACAAACACCAGAGCCAGGAGCAAGAGCAAACCGATCTCGACCCGCTGCACTTGCCCGGACAACACCGAAAGCGCCTGTCCAAACACCCATCCCAGGCCGGCGAACAAAGGAGCCCAGATCAAAGCGCCGACTGCATTGAACAGCGCAAACCGGCCTGGTGTGACGCCTGCCGTGCCAATGATGATGGGCCCTGCAATACGCAGTCCATACAAAAAGCGCACGCCGATGATGGCCCAATGCGGGTAGCGCCGCAACAAACTTTCGACGCGTGGAAACTGCGCGGCCAGCCGGGGAAAACGCGCCAACAAACGCGCACCCCATAAGCGTCCGATCCAATAGAAGAATTGATCGCCCAGGGTGGCTGCAAGCGCCGCCACCAAGACGACCAGCCCCCAATTGAGCAGGCCACGATGGGCTGCGTAGCCCGCGGCCAGCAACACGGTTTCGCCTTCGGCAAATGCGCCCACGGCGACGGCTGCATAGCCCCAATCGTGAATCCACTGTTCCAGCACGCTGTCTCCAGGGACGGCCGCGCCATGCAGGGCGAACCGAGGCGCGTGATCATAAATAAAAAAACCGGCTCGAGGAGCCGGTTTTTCAGAGCCTGGGGCGACGCGGCGAGAGGGACCTCGCAGTGCGCCGCAAGCAGAAAACTTTGATCTCAGATGGGGCGGATCTGTGAAGCTTGCGGGCCCTTGGGGCCAGCCTTCACGGTGAATTCCACGCGCTGATTTTCTTGCAGGGTACGGAAACCCTTGGATTGGATTTCACTGAAGTGAGCGAACAGGTCTTCGCCGCCTTCGTCGGGTTTGATAAAACCAAAACCCTTGCTTTCATTGAACCATTTCACGATGCCGGTGGGCATAATCATCCTTTCGAATCTTGAACATTAAGAAGAATGCAAATCTTCAACAAGCCCAGCCGGTGTATTGAAACTCATGAAACCTAACTGTAGGTAGAAACTACCCGTCTTGAAGCGACTGCAGGACCTACTATACACCGATTGGTGTGTTTGCAAGAGCATCGTGCGAAGCGCGCCACAAATCCCCAACAGCCGACCAGCGCACCGTTGCCCCGGTGCCACAAGGTGGCTGTGTTGACTCGACGAGCACCACCTCCCATGCAGGTTTTTCGCGGCTTTCATCACGCGGCGCTGGCGACACCCAGCGCTGTCAGCATCGGCAATTTCGATGGTGTCCACCGCGGGCACCAGGCCATGCTTGCCTTGCTGGTGAGCGAGGCGCGGCATCGCAAGCTGGCCTCCTGCGTGTTGACCTTCGAGCCCCATCCGCGCGACTATTTCGCCGCCATGCAAGGCATGCCGGATCTGGCTCCAGCGCGCGTGGCCAGCCTGCGTGACAAGCTGGCGGAATTGGAGCGCTGCGGCGTCGATCGCGTGGTCGTGCTGCGCTTCAACCAGCAACTGGCATCTCTGCCAGCCCAGGACTTCATCCAGCAGGTGCTGCTCGACGGGCTGCATGCGCGCTATGTGCTGGTTGGCGACGACTTTCGCTTCGGCGCCAAGCGCGTTGGCGACTACGCCATGCTCGACGCGCAAGGTCTGCGCCTGGGCTTCGACGTGGCCCGCTTGAACGCCTATGAAGTGCATGGGCAGCGCGTTTCCAGCTCCGCCGTGCGACAGGCCCTGGCCAGCGGTGACATGACTCTGGCGGCGAGCCTGCTCGACCGGCCCTATGTCATTTCCGGCCATGTGCAGCATGGGCGCAAGTTGGGGCGCACGCTGGGCTTTCCGACCCTTAACCTGCGCCTGGCGCATGCCCGTCCTGCGGCGCGTGGCATCTTCGCCGTGCGTGTGCACGGCCTTGCCGAGCAGCCCCTGGACGGCGTTTCCAGCCTGGGGCTGCGCCCCACGGTGGACGACTCGGGCCGGGTGCTGCTGGAGACCTATGTGCTCGATTGGGCGGGAGATGCCTACGGTAAACTCGTATGCGTGGAACTGCTGCATAAATTGCGCGATGAAGCGCGCTATGACTCGCTGGATGCCCTGACCGCGGCCATCGCCGCCGATGTGCAGCAGGCGCGCGCCTGGTTCGCGATCACCCGCCGCCACACCAGTTCATCCCGAATTTGACGCGAGCCCCGGCATCCGCGTCGCGGGCCCGCAGCCCTGTTGCGGCTTCGCACTCCACCCCTTCCGTTCGCGCCCTCCCGGCGCCCCGCTCTCGCCATGACTGATTCCAAACCCGATTACCGCGCCACGCTCAACCTGCCCGACACTGCCTTTCCGATGCGCGGTGACCTGCCCAAGCGCGAACCGGGCTGGATTGCGCAGTGGGAGGCCCATGGCGTGTACCAGCGCCTGCGCGCGGCGCGCGTCGGACGCCCGAAGTTCATCCTGCACGACGGTCCGCCCTACGCCAACGGCCAGATCCACATGGGCCACGCCGTGAACAAGGTGCTCAAGGACATGATCACCAAGTCGCGCCAGCTCGCCGGATTCGACGCGCTGTACATCCCGGGCTGGGACTGCCACGGCCTGCCGATCGAGAACGCCATCGAGAAGAAATATGGCCGCAACTTGAGCCGCGACGACATGCAGGCCAAGAGCCGCGCCTACGCCGCCGAGCAGATCGCGCAGCAGATGGCGGACTTCAAGCGCCTGGGCATCCTCGGCGACTGGGACCACCCCTATCGCACCATGGACCCGGCCAACGAGGCCGGCGAGATCCGCGCCTTCAAGCGCGTGATCGAGCGCGGCTTCGTCTACCGCGGCCTCAAGCCGGTGCACTGGTGCTTCGACTGCCACTCCTCGCTGGCCGAGTTCGAGATCGAGTACGCCGACAAGAAGTCCCAGACCCTGGACGTGGGTTTCCTGTGCGCCGAGCCCGAAAAACTCGCCGCCGCGTTCGGCCTGCCCGGGCTGGACCAGGAGGCCTACGCCGTCATCTGGACCACCACGGCCTGGACCCTGCCCGCCAACCAGGCGCTCAACCTCAACCCGGAACTCGACTACTGCCTGGTGGACACCGCACGCGGCCTGCTGCTGCTGGCCGCGGCGCGGGTCGAGGACTGCCTGCAGCGCTATGGGCTCGAAGGCCGCGTCGTCGCCACCACCAAGGGGCAGAGCCTGGCCGGCATCAACTTCCGCCATCCGCTTGCAGCCATCGACCCGGGCTACGACAGGCTCAGCCCCGTTGACCTCGCCGATTACGCCACGGCCGACGACGGCACCGGCATCGTGCACTCCTCGCCCGCCTATGGCCTGGACGACTTCAACTCCTGCCTCGCCCACGGCATGCGCATCGAGGACATCCTCAACCCCGTCCAGGGCGACGGAATGTACGCCGCCGACCTGCCCTTGTTCGGCGGCATGCAGATCTGGAAGGCGGCGCCGGTCATCACCGACGCCCTGCGCCAGGCCGGCAGGCTGTTCGCGACACGAGACATCCTGCACAGCTACCCACACTGCTGGCGCCACAAGAGTCCGGTGATCTACCGCGCCGCGGCGCAATGGTTCATCCGCATGGACGAAGGCGAAGGCGTGTTCACCAAGGACAAGGCGCCCAAGACCCTGCGGCAGATGGCGCTGAACGCCATCGACCACACCGGCTTCTATCCCGAGAACGGGCGCGCCCGGCTGCGCGACATGATCGCCAACCGGCCCGACTGGTGCATCTCGCGCCAGCGCGCCTGGGGCGTGCCGCTGCCCTTCTTCCTGCACAAGGAGACGGGCGAGCTGCACCCGCGCACCATGGACATCCTCGACCAGGCGGCCAACCTGGTCGAGCAGGGCGGCATCGAGGCCTGGAGCCGCGTCACGGCCGAGGACATCCTCGGCCCCGGCGACGCGCCGCACTACATCAAGAGCAGCGACATTCTCGAGGTGTGGTTCGACTCCGGATCGACTTTCTTCCACGTCCTGCGCGGCACCCACCCCGAGGCCCACCACGACACCGGGCCCGAGGCTGACCTCTATCTGGAAGGCCATGACCAGCACCGCGGCTGGTTCCACAGCTCGCTGCTGCTGGCCTGCGCGCTGGAAGGCCGCGCGCCCTACAGAAGCCTGCTGACCCATGGCTTCACCGTCGACAGCCAGGGCCGCAAGATGAGCAAGTCGCTGGGCAATGGCGTGGATCCACTGGAAACCAGCAAGAAGCTCGGCGCCGAAATCATCCGTCTGTGGGTGGCCTCCAGCGACTACTCGGGCGACATCGCCGGCGACGACAAAATCCTCGCCCGCGTGGTCGACAGCTACCGCCGCGTGCGCAACACCCTGCGCTTCCTGCTCGCCAACGTGGCCGATTTCGACCCCGCCACCCAGGCCGTTGCGGTGGAGCAGATGCTGGAGATCGACTGCTGGGCGCTGGCCCGCGCTGGCGAATTCCAGGCCATGCTGCTGCAGCATTACGAGGCCTACGAATATCATCCGGTCGTGGCCAAGCTGCTCATCTTCTGCTCCGAAGACCTCGGCGGCTTCTACCTCGACGTGCTCAAGGACCGGCTCTACACCACCCCGGCCCAGGGCCTGCCGCGGCGCAGCGCGCAGACCGCGTTGTGGCACATCACGAACGCCATGCTGCGCTGGATTGCCCCCTTCCTCAGCTTCACCGCGGAAGAAGCATGGCGCCACTTCGCCCCGGCCCGTGCCGCCGAGACCGGCAGCATCTTCGTCGAGACTTATCACGCCCTGCCGGAGCCGGCTGATGCTGCTGCGTTGCTGGCCAAATGGGCGCGCGTGCGCGCGGTGCGCGACGAGGTCAACCGCGCGGTGGAAACCGTGCGCACCGAAGGCAAGCTCGGCTCGTCGCTGCAGGCCTGGGTGGACCTCACGGCGCCCGAGCCCGACCATGCCCTGCTCGCCAGCTTGCAGGATGAACTCAAGTTCGCCTTCATCACCTCGCAGGCCAGACTCCTGGAGGGCAGCGAACTGGCCGTGCAGGTGCAGGCAGCCGATGCTGCCGGGGCCAGCAAATGCGAACGCTGCTGGCATTGGGAAACCGATGTCGGCGCCGATGCCGGCCACCCCGGGCTGTGCCTGCGCTGCGTGGGCAATCTGCAAGGGCCGGGCGAGGTGCGCCGGTTTGCCTGAGGCGGCCGGCCCTGACAGCACGCCGCACACCATTGCGCGACCGGCATTCCGCCACGCTCATCCTGACCCACCCCATCCATGAACCAGCCCAGCCGCGCGCCTTCGTCCGACTCAATGCCCAAGTCCGCGTCCAACGCGCGCCCCAAGGTCTGGCCCTGGTTGCTCACGGCGGGCTTGGTGCTGGCGCTCGACCAGTTCAGCAAATGGCTGATCACGCAAGACTTGCCGCTCTATGCCGGCCGTCCCATCACCGGGTTTTTCAACCTGGTGCACATCGAGAATCCGGGTGCCGCTTTTTCCTTCCTCGCCGGGGCCGCGGGCTGGCAGCGCTGGCTGTTCACCGTGCTGGGTCTGGCCGCTTCCGCGCTCATCGTCTGGCTGCTGTTCCGGCATCGCGGCAAGACGCTGTTCAGCCTTGCGCTGGCGCTGATCCTCGGCGGTGCCCTGGGGAATGTCGCCGACCGCCTGGTGTGGGGTCATGTCACCGACTTTCTCGATTTCTACATCACCGTCGGCGGCCAGCAATGGCATTGGCCCGCGTTCAACCTGGCCGACAGCTCCATCTTCGTGGGAGCCGTCCTGCTGCTGCTGGACGAATGGCGCCAGTCGCGCAAACGCAAGGGCGACGCGGGCTGAGGCACGCAGCGCCTTGCAAGGCGCGCCGTCCATCCGCTCAGGGTTCAAGCACGATGCTGCCGGTGGTGGCGCGGCTTTCCAGCGCGATGTGCGCCTGCGCCGCATCGCGCAGGGCGAAGCGCTGGCCGATGAGCGGCTTGACCTGACCCGAGCCGACCACAGCGAACAATTCCGCGGCCATCTGTTCCAGCGTGTCGCGGTCGGCGATATGGGTCATCAAGGTCGGCCGGGTGACGTAGAGCGAACCCTTGGCCGCCAGGTCGGTGAGAGTCACCGGTGGCACCGGGCCGGAGGCATTGCCGAAGCTGACCATCAGGCCGAAGGGTTGCAGGCAGGCGAGCGAGCGCTCCCAGGTGTCGCGGCCGACCGAGTCGTACACCACCGCAACGCCCTTGCCGCCAGTCAGTTCCTTGACGCGCGACACCAGGTCTTCGCTGCGGTAGTTGATGCAATGGGCATAGCCGTTTTGCAGCGCCAGGCGGCACTTTTCGTCGCTGCCGGCGGTGCCGATGAGTTGCACGCCCAGCGCCCGTGCCCACTGCCCGGCGATCAGGCCGACACCGCCGGCGGCGGCGTGGAACAGGGCGACATCGCCAGCCTGCAGCTTGCGGGTGCGGCGCAGCAGGAACTGGGCGGTCAAGCCCTTGAGCATCATGGCTGCGGCGATATCGAAGGCAATCGCATCCGGCAGCTTCACCAGCACCCGTGCCGGCATCACCCGCGCCTGCGCGTAGGCTCCGGTCGGGCCGTTGCAGTAGGCCACGCGGTCGCCGGGCGCGAAGCTGGTCACGCCCTCGCCCACGGCCTCCACGGTTCCCGCGGCTTCCAGGCCGAGTCCGGCCGGGAACTGCAGCGGATAGAGGCCGGTGCGGTGATAGATGTCGATGAAGTTCACGCCTACGGCGCCGTGGCGCACGCGCACTTCACCGGGGCCTGGGTTGCCCAACGGCAACTCCTGCCACTGCAGGACTTCGGGGCCGCCGGTGCGATCGATGCGAATGGCGTGGGTGGTGGTCATGGTGGTCTCCGGAAATGGTTTCGATGGGCGTGCGAATCAAACCGCATTGTGCCCATTCAGCGGCGAGTTTGCAGGCCCGATCCGCCCCTTCATCCAGGCGGTTTCAGCCGAACCGCGCCCTGCTCTGCCATGCGGCCAGCATCAAGGCGCCTGCCGCCAGTGCCGCCCCGGTGCCGAAGGCGTAGGGCGCGCCGAGGTCTTGCCATAGCCAACCCGCGCCGAACCCGGCAAGCAATTGCAGCAAACCGGTGATGAGGTAGTACACCCCGAACGCCGTACCGCGCAGAGTCTGTGGCGCGGTGGCCGCCACGGCGGCTGCGAACACCCCCTGTGTCAGTCCCAGGTGCAGTCCGTACAGCGCCACGCCCAGCCAAAGTGCCGGCATGCCGGGCAGCGCCAGCAGCAGCATGGATGCGAGCAAAACCCCCATCCCCGACAGCAGCAAGACGCGCCGGCCGTAACGCTGCGCCAGCACGCCGGCGGGGTAGGCGCTTGCTGCATACACCAGGCTGAACAGCAGGGTGACGAGCGGAATCCACAACAAGGGCACACCCTGCTGCTGACCGCGCAGCACCAGAAAGGCCTCGGACAAACGGGCCAGGGTGAAGACCCCGGCCAAGGCCACCACGCCCCAGTAGGGGCGCGGCAGGCTGCGGACCACGGCGAAGCGCGGCGCTTTGTCCACCCCCGGCTGTTTGCTGCGGGAGACCGCGGAGCGCGCGCCCAAGTTCGCCGGTTCGCGCACCCCGAATACGAGAATGCCCACCGCCACCACGGCCGGCAGCACACCGAACCACAACAGCAATCGCAGCCGGTCGTGCAGCCACCAGAGCAGGCCGATGGCGGCCAGCGGTCCGAGGAAAGCGCCCACCGTGTCCATGCTCTGGCGCAAACCGTAGGCGGCGTTGCGCAACGGCTCGGGCGTGGCATCGGCCAGCAGCGCATCGCGCGGTGCGCCGCGAATGCCTTTGCCGATGCGGTCGATGAAGCGCGCGGCGATCACTTCCGTCGCGCCCGATGCCAGCGGGAACAGCGGCTTGGTCGCGGCCGAAAGTCCATAGCCCAGAACCGCCAGCAGCTTGCGCTTGCCCAGGCGGTCGGACAGCGCGCCGGAAAACGCCTTGAGCACCGAGGCCGTGGCTTCGGCAAGGCCTTCCACCAGCCCGACGACCACGACGCTCAAGCCGAGCACGCTGGTCATGTAGACCGGCAGCACCGCGTGGATGAGTTCGGACGACATGTCCATGAACAGACTCACCCAGCCGAGCAGCCAGACGGTGCGGGGCAGGCGCGTGTTCGGCGCGGGGTTTGGGGACGTTTCGGGTATGGCCAAGGGCTGTGGCGCCAACGGCGCGAAAAGCGGCAGCAGCGCTGCCCGGGGTGTGTTCCGGGCGGTTAAGCACAGTCTAAGGCGACGCTGAACAAGTTCCCGTGATGCAGCGCGCCGCGCATCGGGATGGGATGCAAGGCGCAAACCACAGCCATAGCCCAAGCTATGGCGCGGATTTGCAACGCCGCAGACCGCCCGAGGCGCGGACGCGATGCGCACGAGGGACTTGTTCAGCGTCGCCCTCTCAAGGAAACGCAGGGCCGCCCCAAGTTTCCTTGACCCCCATGGGGGGGCGGGCCGGCGAGCCGACCCTGGGGGCGCAGAGGGCGCAGACGAAAACAATATCGCGCGCGTTGTGCCCGGATCGAGGCCCACGTTGGCGGGGTGGCAGATGGTGACGAAGGCGCGCGGCGAGCAAGCGGGGCGCCGGCCCGCCATGACCCTTGAACGTACGGGCCCACCGGAGCTCACGCATGACGCGTCGCACGTATGTCGAATTGCCGGGCAGCCACAGATTGGAGCCGATCGCCAGCCGCAGCGCCGATGTGGCGCCGGACGAGCCGGCCGAGGTCCGCGTTGACCTCAAACCCCGCCCTGACACTGCCAAGACCACGCACGGCTGCACCCGCAACGAGTTGAACGCCCTTCGCACCACGGCACATCAAAGCGACATTCGATGCATCACCGATTTTGCACAGCAAGCCGGGCTGAGTGTGGTTTCCGTTGAACCCAGTAGGCGCCTGGTCAAGCTACTGGGGCCCGCGGCGAAAGTTGAGGCAGCCTTCCAAACCGAGCTTGGCCATGATCACGACGGCAAGCATCGCTTCCGCGACCGCTCGGGCCCAGTGCTGTTGCCGAATGACGTCGCTGCTGTTGTCGAAGCCGTCCTGGGGCTCGACACCCGGCCGGTGGCCGAGAGCCGCATCGCCCAACTGCGCGACGCTTCGGCGATGCCGGGTTATCTTCCGAACCAGGTCGGCGCCCTTTACGACGTTCCCACGGACGCCGGCCAGTGCATCGCCCTCATCGAGTTGGGCGGCGGCTGGCTACCTGGACTCGGACATCGCATCTCCAGCGCGTATATGCGGAACTTGTCGCCCAGCTTCCCATTCCCGGCGCGCAGGGCGGCGCCCATCACGAGATGCCGGCCCTGCACACCAGCAAGGATGACGAGTCCTCCATTTTGGAACGGGCGGCAGCTTGGAAAGCTTCCAGGAATCCACGGAAACAGCCCGAGTGTGTGGCCGTGCAGCAGAGTTTTTGTTGACGTGACTGGAGCGGCGGACTATGTCGCGGCCGCATCACAACGCCGGGCCAGATCCCCCGATGGAGATTGGGGAATGAAAACGGTTTGTTCGCGAAGCCAATCTGCCGCGACTGCGCCCAGGGGAGTTCGGGGGCTGGAGGGATCGATGCTCAGACGGAAATGCCGCACCCAGTCCGGCAGCTCGGAAGCGGGCATCGGCTTGGCCAGCGCGTAGCCCTGGCCACCGTCCGCACCCAACACGGCCGCGGCCTCGATCAGGTCTGGCGTCTCCAGGCCTTCGACCGCCACCGTGAGTCCGAGTCCTTTCCCCAGCCGCACCAGCGCGCCGATGAAGCCGATGATCCGGCGGGGATCTTTGTGCGCTTCGCGCACCAGCCCCTGATCGATCTTGACGGCATGAAACGGCAGGGTGCGCAAACGCAGCAGGCTGCTGTAGCCCGAGCCCAGATCGTCCATGACCAGCCGCACGCCCAAATCGGTCAGCATTTGCACAGCCGCATCGCGGCGCTTGTCATCGTCAAACTCCGCGCTTTCCAGAATCTCCAGGTGCAGGCGTCCCGGGGCCATGCCGTGCTTCTGCAAGGCGTCGTCGATCCAGCGCGGGTAATCGGCGTCGAGCAACACTTCGGGGGGCAGATTGATGGAGATGTCTAGGAGACTGTCGGACTTTGCGGTCTTCCGGATGAAGACGCTATCCGAGACAATTGCTGCTGCACAACCGAGAGCCCGAGCCGATGAGCCGCTTCGTCCCTGTTGACCGAGACACCGCATATCTGTTGCCACCGTCGGTGGACGAATGGCTGCCCACTGATCACTTGGCGCGCTTCGTGGTCGAAGTCATCGAGCAGCTTGATCTGGGCGATCTGGCCCGACAGTACGCAGGCCGGGGCTCGGCGGCGCACCATCCGGCGGTGCTGCTGGGCCTGCTGATCTACGGCTACGCCAACGGCGTGCACTCCAGCCGCAAGATCGAGCGGGCGACCTACGACTCGGTGGCGTTCCGCTTTGTTGCGGCCAATACCCACCCCGATCACGACACGCTGGCGACGTTCCGCCGCCGCTTCTTGAAGGAGGTGGAGGCACTGTTCGTGCAGGTGCTGGTTCTGGCGCGCGAGATGAAGCTGCTCAAGCTCGGACACATCGCGCTGGATGGCACCAAGATCGACGCCAACGCCAGCAAGCACAAGGCCTTGTCGTGGGCTCATGCCAACAAGATCGAGGCGCAGCTGCGCCAGGAAGTACAAACGCTGCTGGCGCTGGCAGAGAACAGCGACCGCGCGACGGTACCCGACGGCATGGATGTGCCGGCGGAGATCGCCCTGCGTGCAGATCGCTTGAGCGCAATCGCGCAGGCCAAGGCCAAGATCGAGCAGCGCGCCAGCGAACGCCATCAGGTCGAGCAGCAGGAGTACGAGGCCAAGACCGCCAAGCGCCAAGCCCAGCGCGAGGCGGGCAAGAAGCCGCGCGGCAAGGACCCTGAGCCGCCAGAGGCCGGCCCCCGGAGCAGCGATCAGGTCAACCTCACGGATGAAGAGTCGCGCATCATGCCCGTGTCGGGTGGGGGCTTCGAGCAAAGCTACAACGCACAAGCCGGCGTGGACATCGCGACGATGATGGTGATCACCCAGCATGTGAGCCAGGCATCCAACGACAAGCGCGAAGTTGTGCCTACGCTGCAGCAGATCCAAGCGTTACCCGCGGTGCTGGGCGAGGTGCACACGCTCATCACGGACAACGGCTTCTTCAGCCAAGCCAACGTGATCGCGTGCAACGACGCGGGTATCGAGCCGCTGCTGGCGCTCAAGCGGGAGTCGCATCACACGCCGGTGATGGGGCGCTTTGCACCCGATGTGCCCGAGCCCCAGACGACGGATCCGCTCGTGCAGATGGCACACCGCCTGGGCACGCAAGCAGGCCGAGCCCTGTACGGCCTGCGCAAGCAGACAGTGGAGCCGGTGTTCGGCATCATCAAGCAAGTGATGGGTTGGCGCCAGATGAGCATGCGCGGGCTGGCCAAGGCACAAGGCGAATGGAGCTTGGTGACCATGGCTTGGAACATCAAGCGCATGCACGTCCTGCGAGCCGCGTGAGGGCAATAGTGCGCCCCGACCACGCCAAAACCGAGTCCCCAGGCCGCCCCATGTGCCCTCACAGTGTCTCGCCAACCATCGAGAGCGTTCGATCAGCGCGCCGCTGTCAAAAAAAACGCGTCGCACTGATCAATCGGATTCGCTCGGGTTCAAGTCCGACAGCCTCCTAGCGACAGGCCCTGGGCATCCCATCGGGAAACCTGGGACAGCGCCTGATCCAGCCCGAGAACGAACAGGTGGGCAAGCTCGCTGCTTCCAAATGCCGACAAGAACTGCCCCGGGGTGATCAACTGCCCATCCTCCAGTCGCAGGCGGGCCAGCGCCTCGACCTTGAAGGGCTTGCCCGTGTGCAGATTGACCACCGGCTGCATGAACATCTCCAGTCCGCCGCCGAACAGCCGTTCGCGCCAATGACTCCGCTCCTGCGCAGGAAGAGGCGGGCTCAGACGCGAGGATTGGGATCTTTGCAGAAAACGGCGGCAGACCTGCGCCAGGCTGTCGAAGAACGCGTGCATCGCCGCGCTCTCGAACTGTCCGGGATACAAGCCATACAGGCCGATCACGCCCACCATATGGTCCCGTCCGTCCTTGATCGGAATGGCGACCGAACTGCGGATGCCCACCGCGTGCGCGGCTTCTTTCCAGGGGGCCATGCGGGGATCGCTGGAATAGCTGGGGTTGGTTTCAATGCGCTCACTGCGCCAGGCGCGGGGATGCGGGGATTGGCCGTAGGGGCTGTGCCTGTTCAGCTCCAACGATGGCACGCCATGGCGTTCGAGGGAGCGCATGTAGTCCCCGAAGCGTCCGGAGTTGAATTCGTAAACGAAGTGCCCCTGCGCATCGGGTTTGTAAAAAACGGCAGCACAAAGGCCCGGCAGCTTGATGATCTCATCGAGCATGTCCCGCGCAAAATCGACCCAGTGCACCCATTCCGGGAGCCGTTGCTCCAGTCTGAAAATCCACTGTGGAAATGGATCGTGGGTCTGCTGGATGGACTCGACCTGGGCTTCCAGTTCGACTTGCAGCCGGCCGATCAGGATGTGTACGAGATCTTGCCGGTCCGCAGCGCGGGCAGGCAAACTTCCGGCGATCTGACTCAGCAGTTGCAGATACCGTCCGAATGACTTGACCACGACCGCCGATCGCATGCCAACAAGGGCGTGGATCCGGCCGACCTGGGCGGCCCGCTGGCGCTGGCCGTCTTCCGTCAAATCCGCGGACAGCAGGCTGCGCAGGTGTTCGGCCTGATGTGCCTTGAGGTGGACGAATTCGGCTGGGCTCAGGCGCGCGAGAATCTCCGTCGACTCAGGCTCCTGGGCAACAGCGGCGTAAAAACGCTCGACAAAACGGTCTGCCACCGCCGCAAAATGCTCTTGCGCCGATTCGAGCAATCCTCCGGCTGTTGGGCCATAGGGATCGATGTGCAATGGATTGCACTCCAGCCGCGTTTCCTCGCTGTCCTGGGTGTCTTGTCCCCAGAGCCGCCACCAATGGGGGCGGTCAGCCTTGTGCAGTTTGCTGACATACAACGCGGCGTCGGCATGCCGCAGCAGCAAATCGGCGTCGGAGTCGTCGTCGGGGTATAGGGTCAGCCCGAGACTGAGACCGACCTGGGCGCGGTGGCCGCCGGGAAGTGCAAAGGGTTGCTCGACGGCAGTATGGATACGCTGAAGCGCTGCCATCAGATCGTCGGGTCGTGTCAGGCCTTCGAAGACCAGGACGAACTCATCCCCACCCAAGCGCGCCACCAGATCGGTTCCGCGCATGCAGGATCGCAGGCGTTGGGCAAGACTCTGCAACAGCGCATCACCCGCCGCATGCCCCCAGGTGTCGTTGACTGGTTTGAAATCATCCAGATCCATGTATCCGACGGCCAATTGGGTCCCGTTGCGCTTGGCTTGCGCCAGCGCCAGGGGCAGGCGCTGCTGCAAAGCCAAGCGGTTGGGCAGGCCCGTCAGCGGGTCGCTGTACGCCGCAGTTCGCAGGCGGCTTCTGTCGGCTTGTTGCTGCCGCAGCAGACGGCGCATCCACCAGGCGGCCAGAGTCAGAAGCGCGACGGCGAGAACCTCGAGCAGCCAGCGCGGCCAGGCTCCCTTGATCCAGGCCTGGACGACGAGCGCAGGGGGCCATCGAACCTGGATCATGAAGGGGTAGCCGGGCACCGCAATGTCCGGGCCAAACGCTGTTGCCGCAGGCTTGGAGAGCGTTGCCGCCCAGCCAACCTGGCCACCCTGCCAGATGCCGACGACGCTGCGATCACGGGTATCGATGACCTGGAAGCGCCAGGACGCAGAATCGACATGGCCCAGTAACCGGTCGACCCGATAGGGCGTGCCCACGAAAAACCGGGTTCGGCCCAGGCGATCGGCAACCCGGTAGCGTATGGGGATCACGCGCGACTGGACGCGTTGCGCATATTGGTCCTGACCCAGTAGAAACTGCGAATTCCGTGAAAGGGGAGTCAAGACGCGCCCCGGATTGATGGGGCGGGCGCTCTGCCGGCGGGTAGACCAGACGATCCGGTTTCCATCCGGCGATTGGATATTGAAGGCATAGAGGCTTGGGTGCAAAGCCAGATAGAGCCGGAGAATTGCGATCGTCTTGGCGCTGGGCGGACTCGAGGCACTGTCTGGCGGCAACAGCGCGGTGCCGAGGAATTGCAGCGCGGAGAATTGCCCATCGAGCCGGCTGGCGATTCGATTGGCGTATTGCAGGGCCGCGCTCTGCGCGCGGGCCTGCACCTCCTGCTTGGCGATTTGGAATTGCCAAGATTCGTTCCAGATCGCCCACAGCAACATGATGACCACTGGCAGCGCCAGCAAGGCCGTGATTCGGGATGGGGTGCTCAGGCGAGAGATGGGGTCGCATCGGGCCGATGAAGCGCGAGCGCAAGAAGCGAGGGACAACATGTCGGCGATTGTGCCCAAACGGGGGGCAACTCGCCGCGCTGGCAACGCACCCAAAGCGCCTAAACGTGCATTCCTTCACGCAAGTTCCGGAAATCGTCGGTCCATCACGGTCGGCACTTCAGCGGTCGTGAGGGAGTTTCCATGGGGATGTTGGCCAGGGCACGCAGACCACGATCAGGCCCACTCCCGCCGTTCGATGCGCAGTGCTCCATCGGCTCGTGTTGTTTGCCGCAATGCTCACAGCGGTTGCCGCTGCGGACGAGTTCAGCCTGGATGGCCTCGACGGCCATCGAGGTTGATCGGCATGGGAGGGCCAACGCGGTGAATGCGCAACCCCGGCATGGCTGGGCTGTTGCGCAGGTTCTGTTTGTGAAGCGTCTCACAAAAGGCGTGCGGATCGCCCCTGTGCGGTCAGCGGCGCGACCGCCTTCCGGTCAAAAGACACAAAGCTTGCCCCGCCGAGCCAGCCCCCCTCATAGGCAATCACACCATCCGTGAAATCGCCGCCCGCCTCAAGCACCGACAGGCCGGCTTCGACGGCAGGCCGGTTCACCCCCACATTCACAACTGCCAGTAGGGTGCGGATCGCGGTCGCCACGTCAGCGGCCTGAAAGCTGTAGACCCTGCGGAGCACCCACACGAACTCGCAGAGACACGGCACGGCGACCGCGATCAATGCGGCATCGGTCAAAACCTGCGCAGGCCGCGGGCTGCAGCCGCCTCTTTGCAGCGAAGGTGTCGGGGGCGCAGCGCGCGCCCGGAATTGGAACGGATGCCGGATCATTTGCGCGCGGGGGATGTGGTGAGTGTGACCCGGCTGGACCGGCTGGCGCGCAGTACCCGGGATTTGCTGGAGATTGCCGCGCGCGTCCAGCGGCCGGGGCGGGCTTGCGCAGTCTGGCGGAGCCCTGGGCGGACACCACGGCGCCGGCCGGACGGATGGTGCTCACCCTGTTTGCCGGAATGACGGAGTTTGAGCCCTGACTCATCCTGGAGCGCACCAGCAGTGGGCGCCCGGGCGGCCCAGGCGCGGGAGGTCCGGTTCGGGCCACCGCCCACGCTCAGCGCGGCGCAGATGGACCATGCGCGCAGCCTGATGGAGCAGAACGGCCGCAGCGCGCGGGAGAGGCGACCGAACTGCTGGGGGTGCATCGCTCAACCTTGTATCGGGCGCTGGCCAGGGACGGTGCTGTCCAAACTGGGGCGTGCACGGCACTTGGTGAGGGTTGCGCGAACCCAGCGTTGGGGGATGGATTCCACGCAGTTTCATGATCTAGGTCATGAAATGGCCATGGACCGGCTCCTGCGGTGGCCTTTCCACCCGAAGACCCCTTAGGATGCTCGCTCCGCTGCGGCTTTGGCATCTCACCTTGGTTGTGGCCTCCGTCGCCAAGTTCCCGGCCATCGTTGCGGCGGACCCTTCCCCCTTCCCCCTTTCCCCTATAGCCATCAACGTGTCCGATCTCTGCGCACACTGGGACGTCCACGGCAATGTTCAGGTCTGGGCGGATGATCGCGTGGTGTCAACCCTGGAGGTCCTGCAGCGCGGCGCGCCGCAATCCCTGCCGTCAGCCGCCGACCGCGTGGAACGTATGGCGCGCGATCCCGCTTACCGTTTCGCCATCCTGGCCCTCGTTCACGGCTGCGTCCAACCCGTCAGGCATGCCGAGCCGCCGGCCTCTTAGCCGCGCATGAATGCGTTCCTCCCCGGCACGGCTCAGCGCGTCCAGTGCTTGAGCCCCGCGCGGAAGATCAAGATGCGTGGGCCTGGAACCCGGTCGGAAGACCGGCGGAAGGGCCGATCCATCCCCGGGTCGATGCTGCACAAAACACGGTGAGCATGGCGTCGCCATGCGCCGGAGTCCACTTCCCCGCGCACCCCGCGATCGAGAGCCCATTGTGTTCACTGCGGCCAAGAAGCTACAGACCCCAACCACGCGCTCCTCACGCATCCGCCTGCTCAGGGAGGGGCTGCTGCTTGTCCTGCCCGCCCTGCTGGTGGTCGTGTGGGGGATATGGGCCGAACGCAATCAATACCACCAGATCCAGGGCCGGGTCGTGCTAGAAGCCCGGCGCGAAGCATCAAGCTACGCGAACGGCATCGCCAATCGCCTTCAGACCCGGTTCACCGAATTGCAGTTTGCCGCCGCCGCCCTGCACGGCCCCGACGCCGACCCGGCATCACCGGACCCCAAAGCCGTGCAATCCCTGCGCCGCCTCATGGCGTGGCATCCTGGGCTTTACGTCGTCAACATCGAAGCGCCCGATGGCGCCGTCCTGTGGTCCACCGAACCGCACAGCCACGCCCCGGCGCTCACGGAACAAGCGCTGACGCCGTTGGCATCCAACCCCAATTTCTTGCTGGGGCCAAGCCGATCCATCGCCCGCGCGAGCGCGCACGTCTTGACCATGAAGTATCGGGTGCAGGATGCGCAAGGACGGACCCGATACTTCGTCAGCGCTCCGTATCGGCTGGATCAACTGCTCGGCGATTCCCGGTTCCCGCTTCCATGGACACTCGCCATGTTCGACGTGCGCAGCAATCGCGTGCTCGGCGTCTGGAAGCAAGGACGGGTGGCCTTCGGCCCCAAGACGGCGCCCTCTGCGGCGGTTCAGATCGCGCTTCCAGGTTACCCGCTGATCGTGGAGGCGAGTTGGCCATCCGGGCTGGTGTGGCAGCGGTATTGGCAGACCGCGCTGATGCGCTGGATCTTCGAGGCGGGGACCATCCTGCTCCTCGGTCTCGTCGCCTTGAGCGTGCGAAGCCAGATTCGCCAACGCGGACTCTATGCCAAGCGTCAACGCCAACTGGCGGAATTCAACGCCATGCTGGCTCAAGTCAATCAGGCGATCGCCCGCGCCGACGACGAGGCGTCCCTGCTCACGACCCTGTGNACCAGATCCAGGGCCGGGTCGTGCTAGAAGCCCGGCGCGAAGCATCAAGCTACGCGAACGGCATCGCCAATCGCCTTCAGACCCGGTTCACCGAATTGCAGTTTGCCGCCGCCGCCCTGCACGGCCCCGACGCCGACCCGGCATCACCGGACCCCAAAGCCGTGCAATCCCTGCGCCGCCTCATGGCGTGGCATCCTGGGCTTTACGTCGTCAACATCGAAGCGCCCGATGGCGCCGTCCTGTGGTCCACCGAACCGCACAGCCACGCCCCGGCGCTCACGGAACAAGCGCTGACGCCGTTGGCATCCAACCCCAATTTCTTGCTGGGGCCAAGCCGATCCATCGCCCGCGCGAGCGCGCACGTCTTGACCATGAAGTATCGGGTGCAGGATGCGCAAGGACGGACCCGATACTTCGTCAGCGCTCCGTATCGGCTGGATCAACTGCTCGGCGATTCCCGGTTCCCGCTTCCATGGACACTCGCCATGTTCGACGTGCGCAGCAATCGCGTGCTCGGCGTCTGGAAGCAAGGACGGGTGGCCTTCGGCCCCAAGACGGCGCCCTCTGCGGCGGTTCAGATCGCGCTTCCAGGTTACCCGCTGATCGTGGAGGCGAGTTGGCCATCCGGGCTGGTGTGGCAGCGGTATTGGCAGACCGCGCTGATGCGCTGGATCTTCGAGGCGGGGACCATCCTGCTCCTCGGTCTCGTCGCCTTGAGCGTGCGAAGCCAGATTCGCCAACGCGGACTCTATGCCAAGCGTCAACGCCAACTGGCGGAATTCAACGCCATGCTGGCTCAAGTCAATCAGGCGATCGCCCGCGCCGACGACGAGGCGTCCCTGCTCACGACCCTGTGTCAGATGACGGTCAAGCTGGCCAACCTCAAGCTGGCCTGGATCGGAAGGCCAGGGGACACGCAAAACGTCGAGGTGCTCGCCGCGGCGAGCAAGGCGCAGGGCAACCTGGACGGACTCGCGGCGACCGGCAGCCCGGGCTTGATGGAAGGCCAGGGGGCGATCGGGCGGGCTTGGCGCGATGGGCAGAGCGTGCGCATCGCGATCGTTGCTTCCACGCGGTCACCGGATCCCCATGCCGAACGTGCAAACCCCTTCGATGTGCGCTCCATGGTCGTTCTGCCCATTCGACGCAGCGGCAGAATGTGGGGGGTGTTCGCGATGTACGGCGGACGCGCCGAACTCTTCGGCGGCATGGCCGAGTCCCTGCTCGACCGGCTGGCATCCGACGTCTCCGGCGGCCTCGATCGCATGGACCTTGCGGAGCGAGCACGTCATGCCGCGCTGTTGCGTGAAGCGCTGTTGGACAACGCTGTCGCGGGCATTGCGCTGACGCGAGGGCGCCGCATCGTCGACGCCAATCCGCGATTCGCGACCCTGCTTGGGTATGCCAGCAAGACGGCATTGATCGGTCAGGCGACCGGCATCCTCTACCCCGATGACAGCGAGTTCGCCCGCGTCAAGTCCCTGTATCCGGATCTCTATGCGACTGGGTCCGTGCAGCTGACGAGCGTACGCCTGCGGTGCCGTGACGGCGGCGTCATCACCTGCGACCTGTCTGGCGGCATCGTGCAGGACATGCAGAACGCCCTCGCCGTCTGGACGGTCGTCGATGTGACGGCGCGGGATCGACTTCAGGCGCAAGTCGAGCACGAGGCGCTGCACGACACGCTCACCGGGCTGCCCAACCGAAGGGCTCTGGAAGCGCATCTACCCAAGGCGATCGCGCGCGCCCATCGCAACGGCACGGCGATGGCTGTCGGCATGATCGATCTGGATGATTTCAAACCTGTCAATGACACCTGGGGCCACGAGGCCGGTGACGCGCTTCTCCAGGAACTGGCCAAGCGGCTGCGGGCCGAGTTGCGCGAATCGGATTGGCTCGCCAGGCTTGGAGGCGATGAGTTCATCGTCGTGATCGAAGATCTGGACGCATGCCAGACGACAGCCCAACTCGCTCGGATTGCCGATCGACTGCATCACGCGGTGGAGACCCCGGTGACCGTCGCCCCGGGGCAGACGGCAACGGTCGGCTTGAGCATGGGGCTGGCACTTTTTCCGACGGATGCCGAGGAGGGCGACGCGCTGATGCGTCTGGCCGATGGCGCGATGTACCAGGCCAAGATGCACAAGCACGGCGGCACGTCCTGGTGGCGCCTGGGAACCGCGAGCGCGGAGGCGCCGGAGCGCGAAACAGCGTTCGATGCCTACGGTCTGGACGCTGCCGCCCTCCTGGATAAAGCCAGGGCGCATTTCGCTGAGGTGGCGGAACATTTTGTCGATACGTTCTATGCCGACCTGGATCGAGAGCCCCATTCCAGGGACATTCTGGCGAATCTGAGCACCCCGGAAATGGCGGCGCTCAAACAACGCCAAGCGGGCCATCTTCGCCTCTTGCTCGCCCCTGAGACGACCCTGGTGGACGTTCAACAGGCAGCACAACATCTCGGCCGCTCCCACGCCCTGGTCGGGGTCAACAGCGCGTTGCTGGTGCATTCCCTGGCCTTGTACCGAAGACTGTTGACGGAACATCTGAACCAGGCCCTTTTGCCGGCACGGGAGCGCTACCGGATTTTGCTGGTCGCCGAAAAACGCCTTCAGGACGACATTCAAACCCAATTGCAGGTTGGTGGTGCGACCATCGGGGCCTATCTCGACGTTCTGGCGACCACACTCCCGAGACATGGACAGTTGTTGGCGGATGTTCGTCCCCTGGAGCTTGCGCTCCTCGCACAACTCCCCGGAGTTCTTGGCGCACTCCTAATGCGCCCGAACACGCTGGGCATTTTCACCGTCGAGGACTGCGCCGGATCGCAATGCGAGGGCATCGCCGCGGTCCTCCGCGCCACCGACTCGCTGGTCGTGATCCATGATCCGGTGGATCCGCGCAGCAGCAGCGTGATCGCCCAAGCCTGGAGACGCTGCGAGATCGTCGGCATGGCGTCTTACGCGCGAGACCCGCGCCATGCCTTTTGGCGCGAGTCTGCACGGGTGCTCGGCCTGCGATCCGTTCTCGCCATTCCGCTGAACGACGCCACTGGCCATGCTGTCGCCGTGCTCGTCCTCTACGGGGCCTATCCCGGTCAATTCGAGTCGGCCGTGATGCGCCAAGTCACGCGCGGAATCCAGCAGCGCTGGGAACAAATCGGGTTGCGCTGCAGCGCGCCCGCGGCGGTCGTGACGCAGGAGCGTGCGGAGATCTTGCGGCAGCAGCTTTTTGCCGGCGGCTTGCGCATGTTCATGCAGCCCATCGTCGATTTGCGCAGCGGCCACTTGATCAAGGTCGAGGCGCTGGCCCGCCTTGAACTGGCTGATGGCCAGATGATTGCTCCCGGGATGTTCCTTCCGATGCTGGGGGAGGCCGAGCTGAGCCGCCTGTTCCGCATGGGGTTGGACAAGGCGCTCGGACATCTCGCCCAGTGGGATGCGCAAGGTCTGCGCATCGGTGTGTCCGTCAACATGCCCCCAAGCGTGCTGCGCGACAGCGAATGCGCCTTGTGGGCCGAGGACAGCCTTCGCCTGCACGGTATTGCG
Organism: Thiomonas sp. X19; assembly: GCF_900089495.1. Classification (NCBI taxonomy): domain Bacteria; kingdom Pseudomonadati; phylum Pseudomonadota; class Betaproteobacteria; order Burkholderiales; genus Thiomonas; species Thiomonas sp. X19. The sequence goes on from NZ_LT605203.1 coordinate 3,871,136, forward strand.
CCGGACCGGCTGACCCTGGAACTGCTGGAGACGCAAGTCCTGGACAGCGGAGCGCAGGACACGGCGCTGTCCCAACTCAAGCGCCTGGGTTGCGAACTCGCCATGGATGATCTGGGTTCCGGCTACAGCAGCTTGCTGCGGCTGACGAGCGTGCCGTTCGACACCATCAAGATCGATCAAGGCCTTCTCATGCGCATCCGCGACAACCCCCTCGAAACCTTGGGCCTGATGGTCACGATCATCCAGATGGGGCGGGATCTTCGCCGGGATGTGGTCGTCGAGGGATTGGAGGATGCCGGGATGATCGAAGCGGCGATGCTCCTGGGGGCGCAATACGGGCAGGGTTTCGGCTTGGCCAAACCCATGCCGCCGGATCAAATCGTGGCATGGTGCGCTTCCCTCCAAGGCCCGGCAAACCCGCTCAAGATTCGGACGTTTCTGGGGGCCTTGGCCTATTCCTGGTTTCAGATGCGGGGAGACGCGTACGGGCAGTCGTTGACGCCGTATCCGGTGGCGGACTTCTTGCATGCGCGCGGCCTCCAGACCAGCCCCGCTGCGCAGTGGCACGCCCAGGTCCACGCGAATCCCGGCGACCTCGACACGGCCCGCAAACTGCTGGACTGGTTGGTTGCACAAGTCCAGCGGGAAGGTCAGCATGCAGGCGCTTGATGGCCTGTCGGACGACCCGGTGAACGCTCCGATTCGGGGCCGCCTCTCGTTCATGCGTTTCTGGGGGTGGCCACTCGAATGGCGGAGGGCTGTTGTTCACGCGCGCAACGATGCCAGGTGTCGTTGCGATTTGCGCGCCCCTGCCCCTGGCCTGCACCTGCCCAAGTTGCTGACGCGTTTGAGCGCCGGTCGCGCGCTGCAGTTCTGGCCATGATCGATCTCGACCACAACGCAACCACCCCCGTGGCAGACGAAGTCATTCAGGAGATGCAGGACATGTTCGAACGCGTCTGCGCCAATCCCTCGTCGGCCCGCGGCCCGGGCCAGGCGGCGCGGCGCGTGCTGGCCGCGCGAGGAACTGGCTGAAATTGGGGGTGATCGCCGCGTCGGGCTCGGCCTGCTGCGCTGGCGGGGATCCGCCATCCCATGTGCTGCTGGCGCAAGGCGAGAGTCCACAGCACGCGCGTTGCGCGGTCCGGTTTTCGCTCGGGCGCCGAACCACATCCGCGGAGATTGACGCGGCACTGTCGGCCGCACCAAGACGCATCAACCGCAACAATCCGTGGAAACCAGACATTGACGCCTTTTTTGTCGCTGTGTCACGACACCCGTCAAGCTATTTTGATTTGCATCAAATTCATCACACATGGGACTTCCTAGGAGACTGTCGGACTTTGCGGTCTTCCGGATGAAGACGCTATCCGAGACAATTGCTGCTGCACAACCGAGAGCCCGAGCCGATGAGCCGCTTCGTCCCTGTTGACCGAGACACCGCATATCTGTTGCCACCGTCGGTGGACGAATGGCTGCCCACTGATCACTTGGCGCGCTTCGTGGTCGAAGTCATCGAGCAGCTTGATCTGGGCGATCTGGCCCGACAGTACGCAGGCCGGGGCTCGGCGGCGCACCATCCGGCGGTGCTGCTGGGCCTGCTGATCTACGGCTACGCCAACGGCGTGCACTCCAGCCGCAAGATCGAGCGGGCGACCTACGACTCGGTGGCGTTCCGCTTTGTTGCGGCCAATACCCACCCCGATCACGACACGCTGGCGACGTTCCGCCGCCGCTTCTTGAAGGAGGTGGAGGCACTGTTCGTGCAGGTGCTGGTTCTGGCGCGCGAGATGAAGCTGCTCAAGCTCGGACACATCGCGCTGGATGGCACCAAGATCGACGCCAACGCCAGCAAGCACAAGGCCTTGTCGTGGGCTCATGCCAACAAGATCGAGGCGCAGCTGCGCCAGGAAGTACAAACGCTGCTGGCGCTGGCAGAGAACAGCGACCGCGCGACGGTACCCGACGGCATGGATGTGCCGGCGGAGATCGCCCTGCGTGCAGATCGCTTGAGCGCAATCGCGCAGGCCAAGGCCAAGATCGAGCAGCGCGCCAGCGAACGCCATCAGGTCGAGCAGCAGGAGTACGAGGCCAAGACCGCCAAGCGCCAAGCCCAGCGCGAGGCGGGCAAGAAGCCGCGCGGCAAGGACCCTGAGCCGCCAGAGGCCGGCCCCCGGAGCAGCGATCAGGTCAACCTCACGGATGAAGAGTCGCGCATCATGCCCGTGTCGGGTGGGGGCTTCGAGCAAAGCTACAACGCACAAGCCGGCGTGGACATCGCGACGATGATGGTGATCACCCAGCATGTGAGCCAGGCATCCAACGACAAGCGCGAAGTTGTGCCTACGCTGCAGCAGATCCAAGCGTTACCCGCGGTGCTGGGCGAGGTGCACACGCTCATCACGGACAACGGCTTCTTCAGCCAAGCCAACGTGATCGCGTGCAACGACGCGGGTATCGAGCCGCTGCTGGCGCTCAAGCGGGAGTCGCATCACACGCCGGTGATGGGGCGCTTTGCACCCGATGTGCCCGAGCCCCAGACGACGGATCCGCTCGTGCAGATGGCACACCGCCTGGGCACGCAAGCAGGCCGAGCCCTGTACGGCCTGCGCAAGCAGACAGTGGAGCCGGTGTTCGGCATCATCAAGCAAGTGATGGGTTGGCGCCAGATGAGCATGCGCGGGCTGGCCAAGGCACAAGGCGAATGGAGCTTGGTGACCATGGCTTGGAACATCAAGCGCATGCACGTCCTGCGAGCCGCGTGAGGGCAATAGTGCGCCCCGACCACGCCAAAACCGAGTCCCCAGGCCGCCCCATGTGCCCTCACAGTGTCTCGCCAACCATCGAGAGCGTTCGATCAGCGCGCCGCTGTCAAAAAAAACGCGTCGCACTGATCAATCGGATTCGCTCGGGTTCAAGTCCGACAGCCTCCTAGGCTTCGCGTAACACATGAAGAAAGAGCGCTTCCCTGATGACCCCGATCAAGCCACGGATTGACGCCGAAAATCGATCTTCGGCAAAGACTTCAAGCCAGCGGTTGGATGGCTGGCTTGCCGAGGTCGATGCGTTGTTGCAGGACCCTCGCGGCCGGTTTCGACCGCGGACCCTGGTGCTCATTGATGCGCAGCGCCCTGAGTCTGATCGCTTGGTCATGCAAGTCGGGCTGGACGAGCAGGGCCACATCAACGTGGCCACAGCCGAGGCACTGTCCGCCGCCACGTCCTACTGGATCGAAGCCATCCCTGGCGCATCCGACGTTCCCGAGGGGCTGTATGTCCTGGAAGGCACGCGACTCGGGCATCGCCCCGATGACGTCGCAACGCCGTGCTGGATCAATACGCTCGTCCCCGCCGATCTGACCGCCGGCACCCCTGCCGCGACGTCACGGTAGGAGCAGACCCATGTTCGAAAAATGGCGAGGTCTGCGTCCGGCCTCTGTGCTGGTGGCGCTGAGTGCGCAGATCCCGGCCACGCATGCGCTGTTCGTGCTCATGGGTGAAACCAAGGCCCTCGCCTTCATGGAACGGACCATCAACCGCCTCGCGCACCGTGCCGCCGCCGCATCCGGGCTTGTCGTCCACATGGATTCCACCTCCCTGCTCGTCTTGTTCGAGCAAGCCGAGCAGGCTTTGCAGGCGGCAAGCGCCATGCGCCTGCACCTGGACCAATGGTGTCAGAACTTCGATGCGCACCTGCGACTCGACCTGGACATGGGGCTGAGTTGTGGTGCCGTGCTGTGCCGCCCGCCGACCTACGAGGGAGAAACCCTGCTCCGCGCCGTCTCCTTGGCCACAGGGGCGAGCGACGGGCAGACTCTGCTCGACGAAGCCGTCGTAGCCCGCCTGCCCGAGACGCTCGTCAGCCAACTCCAGCCTGCCGCCGCAGCGGATACCGACGGCGTGCGGGCTTGGATGGTCGCTTGCACCCAAGCGCCGGGAACGCCGCGCGCCGCACCCCTGTGGCTCAACCTGCGCAGTCCCGATGGGCGTGTGAACATGACCTTCACCCCGGGACGCCCCATCCGCATCGGCAGGGATCCGCGCGCCGACGTGGTTCTGCGAACGGCCGTCATCTCCCGCCAGCATGTGGTCATTGCCTGGCGTCATGGGTCCTACACGCTCTCCGACACCAGCCGCAATGGGACCTGGTTGCAAACCGGGCTGACGGGAGCGGTCACGCGCATCGCCCATAACGTGGGCCTGCTCGGCGGGGCTGGATCGTTGCGTCTGGGGAGGGAGCCTCAAGCCTGTCGGCCGCCCGACCTTCTGTTCAGTGTCACACCGCCACCGGATGGGCATGACCCGGCGCTGGACCCATCCGGGTCCGGCGAGTCCTTTGCATCGACCGGCCCGTTCGCATGACCGGCCCACCCCCCGTGTCGCCATGACCCGCCGTTTCAACGATCCGACAAGCAAACTCGTGGACGTCGATTGGGACGACCCCCGCCTACAGGACCTGTTGCGAAAGATCGAAGGCCTACGCCTGGACAACCGCGGCACCTTCAAGGCCAGGCCTGTGCGGCTGCACTTGGGCTGGCACGTCACCTCCGGCCCTGACTCCCCGGGGATCCCCGTCACCATGGTGGGAGATTCCGGCCCTGGTGGTCTCGTGATCAAGACCGATTTTCCGCTGCAGCCGGGCGAGCCCGTGACCCTGGACCGAATGCTCGCCACGGGCGTCGGCAGTCTGCTGCAGTGCGACGTCGAGCGGTGCAAGTCCGGCTCGCGCCCCGAGGATCAGGGGCACGGCGTGTTCATCAGTTGGCTGCGCGCGCACAGGCCCTAGTTGAAGCCAGCCGGCTGCAGAGCCAACGCTGATGCGGGTTTCGTGAGATTCATGGGTGTCCACGGTCGACGCGTCGGGAACGGAGCCCCAGCACGCCCAAGCGTCCTCCCCACAGTGCAGGCTCGCTGCCGTCATGTGGAGGGGCTCGAAGCCAGCGGCAAGTGAGCACGTCCACACACCAGGTCCAGTTGCTCCACTTACGGACCTGAGACCGAATAGTTCGCAACGTTGTCTGTCTCTGGCTCTGGCCTCGAGTAGAAGCCATCGCGATTGGGCATCTTCACAGCTGGCAACGTCTGGGCATTCATCACGGCGTCGTTCGGAATGATCCCGTTCTTGGCCAAAATAAAAGCCGTCAAGGCATAAACCTGGTCGCCGGTCAGTGATTGCGGCTTGGTGAATGGCATGGCGCGGCGGATGTAGTCGAACAGACCGGTCGCATAAGGCCAGAAATTTCCAACCGTCTTCACTGGGGCATCCGTCGTGATGGTCCCAATGCCACCGACAAGGCGTGGAAACATGCCGCGCCCTGGGACAGCCATGCCCTGGCCTTCGGCCCCATGGCAAGCTGCGCACTGCGCCGCATACAACTTGGAACCTTCCGCCGGTGTGCCACGTCCAGACGGCAATCCCGCACCGCCAGGCACCACGTCAAGATTCCAGCCGGCGATTTGCGCCTGCGTTGCGGGCGTGCCAAAAGCCAGTGACGCATGGTCGTGGGCAGCCGACGCATTCGCCATCGAAAGGCCGACGACAGCCACTGCTGACGCCCCGATGAAGCCTTTACGCGTGAACATTGCTCACCTCCCCATTGGCAGCGACCTTCCAGCTTTGGATGCCGTTCATGTGATAGACCGAGTTGTAGCCACGGGCGGCGACGAGTTGGTCGATGGTCGGCTGCACATAGCCGGTTTCATCGACACATCGGCTTTGCAGAGTTGCGGGCGCGCCACTCCACTGCCAGTCCAGCCGGAATCGGGTCAGGCAACGCGACTGCACGGGGCCCTGCAGCGCAGCCTGCCGCCAGGTCCGCCCAGCGTCGGTGGAGACGTCAACCCGACTGACGCGGCCGTTGCCTGACCAGGCCAACCCAGAGATTTGGTGGTAGCCGGGCTGTTGCAGTTTCATGTCGGCCGATGGGTAGGTGATGACCGACTTGGCTTCCATGATGAAGTTGAACTGGCGTGCCTTGCCGTTTTTCATCAACTCGGTGTAGTAGGCGGTTTCCTCATAGGTCTCGAACGGTGCGGAGCCAAACTTCAGACGCCGCAGCCACTTGATGTTCATGTTCCCCTCATAACCGGGCAATAACAGGCGCAAGGGGTAGCCTTGGGAGGGGCGCAGCATTTCACCGTTCTGCGCATAGGCGAGGATGGCATCTTCCCAGAGCTTCTGCACCGGAATGCTGCGATCCATGGCTGCGGCATCCGCGCCTTCGGCCAACGCCCATGTCGCCTTCGGATCGACGCCGACTTCGTCGAGGATGGCGGCAAGCGGCACACCCGTCCACTCGGCGCAACTCAACAGCCCATGGGTGTACTGCACATTTTTCCCGATGGGTTTTCTCCACTCGGTCAAGGTGTTGCCGGAGCACTCCAGGAAGTGAAACCGGGAGACGCTGGGATAGCGCATCAAATCGTCCATGGTCAGGACGATGGGGCGTTTGACCATCCCCTCGATCAGCAGCCGGTGCTGCGATGGGTGGATGTCTGGAACGCCGGCATGGAGCCTCTCGAAATGCAGCCCGTTCGGCGTCACAGTGCCCTGCAGATACTGCAGCGGCGTGAAGTTCCAGGAGGACAACTCGGTGGGTGTGAGATGCGTCGGAACCCGGACCACCGCTTTTTCATAGGGAGATGGATGGCCATAAGGCGTCAAAGGGCGCCCCTGCTCCTGCATCCACGGTGGGACGTTGGGTGGCAGATCGGCTGGGTTGGGGGGCTGCTCTTCCCATCCACCGCGATTGTTGAGCATTGCCGCATTCGTCTCTGCGGAGGCAGCCCTGCCGGTCAGAAGGGTTCCAGCTCCGAGTGCGGCCGTGGCGATGCTGGATAGCGCGGTACGCCTCGTCACCTTTGCCGATGGTTGTGTCACTTGAGTCTCCTCGATGGCATGTTGTTTTGATGGCTGAGCCGCTTTCACAGTAGGCCAACCGGAATGACCGCGCAAGTACAACGCCCTCGGGGGAAACCCGACCTTTCGGCGCTGGATTCGAAGCGTCTGTCACCAGGAACGGTGCGCCGCCGCAAGCGCGTATGCCAGTCATGCCTCTGGTCAACTGCGCGCGTAGGTGAAGCCGGCCAGTTCTCCATGGCAGTGTCGATCGGGAGCGAGGCCGGCTGCACCGCCGCCGCCTCGCCCCCACGCCGAGCGCGCCCACCCCACCGACGAACACCTGCTGCCGCGGTTCTGACGCTGGGTGTCGAGGAAATAAGGCCAGCCCCCGTCATCTCGAAGGCGCAGTGCACGACGGCATGCCGAGCATGGATGCGCGACTCTTCACCTGAACGAGCCCTCATTGCCGCTCGGCATATCCTCCTCATCGTTGACCACCGCACCATGTCCACACCCCTGATCGTCGTCGGGCCCAAAGGCCAATCGTCTTCGCCACTCCGACGCGCTTCGGCAATCTGTGCGGCAGACGCACGACTTCCTCCACCAGCATGGCGGCCAGAAAACAACCATCACAATCTCCACATCAGGATCACTGCACTGTATTGAGCAAGCATTGAGTTCCCTCCGGCGCGTTTTGCAGGATGGCCAGGGTCGTGCTGATGTGGTCTTCCAGGGCCAGTGCTGCGCGGGCGTCGGCTCTGCGCATGGCCGCCTCGAAAATCTCGCGGTGTTCGCGGTGGACATCCCGATGACTGTCTTGCAGGCCAATCGAAAGTCGGCGGTAGCGTTCACCGTGCTGCGACAGGATGCGCAACATCAGGTAGGTCCAGGGTGAGGCCGCGGCCGAAATCAGGTCTTCATGGAACCGTCGATTGCACACTTCCCAGGCGGGGCGTTTGTCGATGGAGATGGGTTGCTCATAGGCCGACAAGCGTTCGTAGCTCTCACGCACACGCATCTCCCAGACCTTGTCGCCATGGCGTACGGATTCGCGCAGGGCATCAACCTCGATGTGGATGCGCAATCGGGTGATGTCTTCGAGGTCGGCGAGTGACATCGGCGTGACCCGAAAACCACGCTGGCCTTCGGCGATCACCAAGGCATCGCTGACCAGTCGTGTCAAGGCTTCGCGCAGGGTTCCGGCGCCGACGCCGTAGACGTCTTTGAGATGCTCGACGCGCAGCTTGCTTCCAGGGGGATACTGCCCCTCGATGATGTGCTGGCGCAACTGCAAATAGGCTTGTTCGGCCAGGGTCCGCGCTGGCGATGCGCAGAGCCTGTCGATGGCGGCGATTTCTGCGCTTGCACCATCCGCCAGAGCCAGGAGTTCACGCCCTGCAAATGCCTGTTGCAAAGGGTGAGGTCGTGTGGGTGTATTCATGGTTGCGGGGCCTCCCTGCCTGGTTTGCTGCCGAGGCGATAACTGAGTTGTGCCCGGGTCAGACCGAGCAAGCGTGCCGCGGCCGACAGATTGCCCTTGGTACGGCTTACCGCCTCTTGCAACAGGGCGCGCTCGAGCCCATCGAGCCCTTCCCCGCAGTTTTGGATCTGGTCGAGCAGGGAATGACAGTCCATTGTGCTGGCGTGGCGGTGAACGAGTTCGCCCTGGGGATTGACGGATGCACCGAGGGGCGGTGTCATGCCGGGGAAGAGATCGCATGCATCGACCGCCTGATTCGGCTTGGACAGGATGACGGCGCGCTCGACCAGGTTCTCCAGTTCGCGCACGTTACCCGGCCAGGCATAGTTGCGCATCGCATCGAAGGCATGGTCGGTGAGCATGGGACGTGGCTTGTTATGCAGCAGCGCAAAACGCTCCAGCATGCTTTGCGCCAGCGGCTCGATGTCGTCGTGGCGCTCGCGCAGCGGTGGGATCAGGACCGGGTAGACGTTGATGCGGTAGTACAAGTCTGCGCGAAAGCGCCCCTCGCGTACGGCCTGTTCCATATCCTGGTTGGTCGCCGCGACCAGCCGCACATCGACCTTGCGGCTTTGGGTCGAACCCAGGCGCTCGACTTCGCCTTCCTGGATGACGCGCAAAAGCTTGGCTTGGGCCTGCAGAGGCAATTCGCCGATTTCATCGAGGAACAGGGTGCCGCCGTCGGCGCGTTCGAAACGGCCGGCGCGGTTTGCTTGCGACCCTGTATAGGCGCCTTTCTCAGCGCCGAACAACTCGGACTCGATCAGATCGTGGGGAATGGCCGCGCAGTTGATCGCGACGAAAGGCTTGTCAGCACGGCTACTCAGCGCATGCAGAGCGCGTGCGAAGCGCTCCTTGCCGACGCCGGTTTCCCCGGTGAGCAGAACGGTCACCTGGGTGGGGGCAGCCGTGCGCAGCAACTCATAAGCAGCCTTGAATGCCTCCGACTGGCCGATCAGGGCAGACTTGTTGTCTACCGGGGTTATTTCCTGGCGCAAGGACTCCACCTGGGTCTGCAGATCCTGAATCGTCGACAGCAGGGATTCGGGCTTGAAGTACGAGGCCAGTTCTTCCGCGTCTGGCCACTCCTCCTGCGGTCTGCCGACGATGTGGCAATGCCCGTCACCACAACCCACGCAGGACGTCTCCTTGTAAAGGATGGGTCGCCCCATGAAGGCGCTGGTGTAGCCCGAGGCGTACCCGATCAGCATCCAGCACACGGGGACTTCTTGCACGCCGAAGTCCCGTTTGTGGACCTCTGCCTCCCACGAGTGATCCCAGCGGAACTCACCTTGGAAATGGCCGGTTTGCACATCCGATTCAAACCGCAGGGGGGTGACCTGGACCGCGCCTTCGAGCATGTGCAGCTGCGGCCCGACGGCGAACATGTCGTAGAGGGACGACTTGCCTCGAATCTGCCGGGCCAGGGCAGCGTCGCGCTCACCCGCGGCGAACCCTGCGCGGGTGAAATACCGGCGGGTTTGCTGCGGCCCCACGCTTTCCATCAATTCTTTGCGCAGCGCGCCAAGCGCCGCGGCGTGGATCAGCACCATGCGTTGTCCCGCCAGCCAGATGCGGCCATCTCCGGCTGAAAAATGAATCAGCCGCCGCAAGTCGGCGTCAGAGGGCAAAGGCGGAAGGTGATGCTTGGCCATATCGTTTCCATCGAGATTTTTGCAATTCATCTCCGGGGGGTCAAACATACCCGTGATTTCATGAAACCGTCAATTCGTTCAGTGCGGCCTTGATGAAATCGTTAAAAACAAACTCAATCAATACGCTGCAATATGCTGCATTGCAACAAGAAGAGTGGTCATTGATCCGTAAAAACCCTTGTAGAGCCTGCAAGCAGGATGTGGCTAGTGGATAAGTGGTTGGTGTTTTCCCTTAAATATCGAGATTTTTTGGATGAACGACGTCTTCCGGCATGGTTGATGCTTGTGTTGTAGCCATGAAGGAGATGCGAGTCATGCGCAACCAATCAGTATTCGAGCAGCCCATCGCATTCGATCCGAACGACCGGTTCGTCAAGGTCACACAAATCAACCCGCAAGGTTTCGTGGAGTTCGAGTTTTCGATTGGTACGCCGGAGTTGAGCGTCGAACTGATGTTGCGCCCTGCGGCCTTCGAAGAATTCTGCCTTGCGCAAAAAGTGTCGCGGCTCGACGCCTTCGGCAGTTTCGCCAGGCACTGATGCTTTGCCAACGGGATTGGCAAGTCTGCAGCGCAGACCAAGTCTGACGTTCTTGCGAGCAGTTCTATCACCCAAAGGAGCAATCGATGACTGTCGATCTGAAGACTAGAGAAATCAAGCCACTGCGCCAGACCTATGCCCACGTAGCCCAGTACATCGGTGGCGATAAGACCGCATCGCGCTACCAGGAAGGCACGATGGGCGCGCAGCCGGCGGCCAATTTTCACTACCGGCCGACCTGGGATCCCGAGCACGAACTGTTCGACGCATCACGCACGGCGATCCAGATGAGCAACTGGTATGCGCTGAAAGATCCGCGCCAGTTCTATTACGCCTCATGGACCATGACCCGTGCGCGCCAGCAGGACGCCATGGAATCGAACTTCGAATTTGTCGAGTCCCGCGGCATGATCGATCTCATTCCTGCCGAAGTCAGGCAGCAGGCGCTGTCGGTTCTGGTCCCTCTGCGCCACGCGGCGTGGGGTGCGAACATGAACAACTCGCAAATCTGCGCCACGGGCTACGGAACAGCCTTCACCGCCCCGGCCATGTTCCATGCCATGGACAACCTGAGTGTGGCGCAGTACCTGACGCGTCTGGCGCTGGCCATGTCCGGTCCAGACCTTCTCGACGAAGCCAAGCAGGCTTGGCTGACCGGCCCCGCGTGGCAATCCCTGCGCCGCTATGTCGAGGACACGCTGGTGCTGCAAGACCCGGTTGAGTTATTCATGGCCCAGAACTTGGCTCTTGACGGGCTTCTGTACCCGCTCATTTACGACACCTTCATCGACGACCACATCGCCCTCAAAGGCGGCAGTGCCGTAGCCCTGCTCACCGCCTTCATGCCCGAGTGGCACGACGAATCCAGCCGGTGGGTCGATGCCGTGGTGAAAACCATGGCGGCCGAGTCGGAAGACAACAAGGCACTGCTCACGCGCTGGCTGCGCAATTGGGAGGAGCAGGCAGCCAGCGCCTTGCTGCCGATCGCCGAGATGGCGCTTCCCGGCACCGGCCGCGTTGCGCTCGACGATGCGCGTCAGCAATTGCGCGCCCGTCTCGGAAAATCGGGCGTCGCGCTGGCCCCCGCCATCTAGCAGTCGTTCAGCATCCAAGGAATGTCCATGTCAAACGTATTCATCGCCTTTCAGGTCAACGAAGAGTCGCGCCCCGTGGTGGAGGCCATCATGGCCGACAACCCCAACGCCGTCGCAGTCGAGTCACCGGGCATGGTGAAGATCGATGCCCCCGGGCATCTGACGATCAAGCGCCAGAGCATCGAGGATCGCACCGGCGCACGCTTCGACCTGCAGCAAATCCACATCAACCTCATCACCTTGTCCGGCCACATCGACGAGGACGACGACCAGTTCACGCTGAGCTGGAAACACTGAACACCCCAAGGAGATCCTGATGGATACCTCTGCACTGAAGAAAAAACTCGGCTTGAAGGACCGCTACGCCGCCATGACGCGCGGCCTCGGCTGGCAGACCACCTACCAGCCGATGGACAAGGTGTTCCCGTACGACAAGTACGAAGGCATCAAGATCCACGATTGGGACAAGTGGGAAGACCCGTTCCGCCTGACCATGGACGCTTATTGGAAGTACCAGGGCGAGAAGGAGAAGAAGCTGTATGCGGTGATCGATGCTTTTCAGCAGAACAACGCTTTCCTGGGCGTCACCGATGCGCGTTACGTCAACGCGCTGAAGCTGTTCATTCAGGGTGTTTCGCCCCTGGAGTACTACGCCCACCGCGGATTCGCCCATGTCGGGCGGCACTTCACGGGTGAGGGTGTTCGCGTGGCTTGTCAGATGCAGTCTGTCGATGAGCTTCGTCATTACCAGACCGAAACGCATGCCCTCTCGACGTACAACAAGTTCTTCAACGGCATGCATCACGCCAACCACTGGTTCGATCGCGTCTGGTACCTCTCGGTGCCCAAGTCGTTCTTCGACGATGCCATCACGGCGGGGCCGTTCGAGTTCCTCACGGCCGTGAGCTTTTCGTTCGAGTATGTGCTGACCAACCTGCTGTTCGTCCCCTTCATGTCGGGCGCCGCCTACAACGGCGACATGTCCACGGTCACATTCGGCTTTTCGGCGCAAAGCGACGAGTCACGCCACATGACCCTGGGCATCGAATGCATCAAGTTCATGCTGGAGCAGGATCCGGACAATGTCCCCATCGTTCAGCGCTGGATCGACAAGTGGTTCTGGCGCGGCTACCGCGTGCTGACCCTGGTGGCGATGATGATGGATTACATGCTTCCCAAACGCGTGATGAGTTGGAAAGAAGCATGGGAAATTTATGCCGAGCAGAACGGAGGCGCACTGTTCAACGATCTGGCGCGTTATGGCATTCGCGCACCCAAGAGTTGGAAGGACGCTTGCGAGGGCAAGGATCACATCAGCCACCAGGCGTGGAACACGTTCTACAACTATGCCGCTGCAGCACCCTTCCACACCTGGGTTCCCAATGAAGACGAGATGACCTGGCTTGCAGCCAAGTACCCGGAAACTTTCGACAAGCTCTACCGGCCTCGCCTCGAGTACTACCGCGAACAGGCCCAGCAAGGCAACCGCTTCTACAGCAAGACACTGCCCATGCTGTGCACGACGTGCCAGATCCCGATGCTCTTCACCGAGCCGGGCGATGCGACCAAGATCTGCTACCGCGAATCGGCCTACCTCGGCGACAAATACCACTTCTGCAGCGACCACTGCAAGGAGATCTTCGACAACGAGCCTGAGAAATTCTCGCAGTCGTGGTTGCCCGTGCATCAGATCTACCAGGGCAACTGCTTCAAGCCCGGCACCGATCCGACGCAGGAAGGTTTCGATCCGCTGATGGCCGTGATGGACTACTACGAGCTGAATTTCGGGAAGGACAACCTCGACTTCGAAGGCTCGGAGGACCAGAAGAACTTTGCGGCCTGGCGTGGCCAGGCAACCAGCAACTGACCGCAGGAGACCCTGACCATGACTGTCGTCGCCCTCAAACCTTACAGCTTTCCACCCAAGGATTCGGTGGACAAGTTCCCTGCGCCCCTGCTGTATATCGGCTGGGAAGATCATCTGATGTTTTGCGCTCCGTTTTGTCTGCCACTGCCGCCAGACATGCCGTTCAGCGCTTTGGCCGACAACGTGCTGCCCGGTATTTACGGCTATCACCCGGATTTTGCCAAGATCGACTGGAGCAAGGTCGAGTGGTTCAAGTCGGGCCAACCGTTCAGACCCGACGCATCCAAGAGCTTGGCCGACAACGGGCTCAAGCACAAGGATGCGATCCGTTTCCGTGCTCCGGGATTGAACGGAATCAAAGGGTCCTGCAGCTGACCTTCCAGCAATCGACAGCCAGGGCGGGTGTGCCCGTCCCGGCGCTTCGATCAACACCATGAGCCATCAACTCACCATCGAACCCCTGGGCGTCACCATCGAAGTGGAAGAGGGCCAGACCATGCTCGACGCGGCCTTGCGCCACGGCATCTACTTGCCCCACGCCTGCTGTCACGGCCTGTGCGGAACCTGCAAGGTGCAGATCGCCGACGGCGAGGTCGATCTGGGAGACGCCAACCCCTTTGCCTTGATGGACTTCGAGCGCGAGGAAGGCAAAGCCCTGGCTTGCTGCGCCACCTTGATGGATGACACGGTGATCGAGGCGGACATCGACGACGAGCCCGATGCCGAGATCATTCCTGTGAAGGACTTCAGCGCCGAGGTCGTGCGCATCGAACAACTCACACCCACCATCAAGGCCCTGCATCTGCGGCTGAACCAACCGATTCACTTCAAGGCCGGGCAGTACATCCAGCTCGAAATTTCAGGCATGCACCAGAGTCGCGCCTTCTCGATCGCCAATGCCCCCGCGGATGTCGCGGCCACGGGCGCGATCGAAATCAATGTGCGCAGGGTGCCCGGTGGAGAGGGCACCGCCTATCTCCACGAGAAGCTGGCCGTCGGAGACAAACTCAGGCTTGCCGGCCCTTACGGTCGGTTCTTCGTGCGCAAGTCTGCCAACCAGCCCATGGTTTTCATGGCGGGAGGGTCGGGCCTGTCCAGCCCGCGTTCGATGATTCTCGATCTGCTGCACGAAGGCTGCACACGGCCGATCACGCTGGTGTACGGCCAGCGCTCGGCTGCCGAGCTGTATTACGACGCCGCTTTTCGCGAGCTCGCCTCGAAGCATCCCAACTTCAGCTATGTGCCCGCGCTATCGGAAGGCATTCATGGCGCAGGCCATCCGGTGGCACAGGGTTTCGTGCACGAAGCGGCCAAGAGCCGTTTCGCGAACAACTTCTCCGGCCACAAGGCCTATCTGTGCGGTCCGCCCGCAATGATCGATGCCTGCATCACGACCTTGATGCAGGGCCGGCTGTTCGAACGCGACATCTATTTCGAGAAATTCATCTGTGCGGCCGACGCGCAGCAGGTACGCAGCCCGCTGTTCAAGAAGATCTGAAGCATGCATGCGACCAGCGTGAGGTACCGGGTGACGATCAAACAGACAGGCGAAAGTTTTCCCTGCTCACCTGAAGAGTCGCTGCTGGCCGGCATGGCGCGGCTCGGGCGCCGCGGAATACCAGTGGGCTGCCTGAACGGCGGCTGCGGCGTCTGCAAGGTTCGCCTGCTGCGCGGCGAGGCGCAGAAGCTCGGCCCCGTCAGCCGGGCCCATGTGACCGTCGACGAAGAACTGGCCGGATACAGCCTTGCGTGCCGGGTGGCTCCGCAATGCGAGATTGAGCTCGAAGTGGCCGGCAAGATGCAAAAGCCTTTTTTCAAGGGGTTCGTTTTCCAGACGGGCCAAGTTCCAACGAAGTAAACACGAGGAGATCCACCATGGGTGTAATGCGAATCGGCCATGCCAGCCTGAAGGTGATGGACATGGCAGCAGCGGTCAAGCACTACCAAAACGTGCTTGGCATGAAGACGACGATGGAGGACAAGCACGGCAATGTGTACCTCAAGTGCTGGGACGAGTGGGACAAATATTCGGTTGTCCTGACGCCTTCAGACCAGGCAGGACTCAATCATCTGGCCTACAAGGTCGAGCGCGATGCCGATCTTGATGCGCTGAAAAAG
Source organism: Thiomonas sp. X19 (assembly GCF_900089495.1). NCBI lineage: Bacteria > Pseudomonadati > Pseudomonadota > Betaproteobacteria > Burkholderiales > Thiomonas > Thiomonas sp. X19. Next base: position 3,886,729 of record NZ_LT605203.1, read on the forward strand.
CGCATCGAAGCCTATGGCATCAAGACCCGAACGCTGCCCGAAGGCTCCATGCCGTCCACCGGACGCATGCTGCAGTTCAACCTGCCGAGCGGGCATGAAATGCGCCTGTATGCGATGAAGGAGTATGTCGGTACCGATGTCGGCACGACCAATCCGGACCCATGGCCCGACGACATGGAGGGTGCCGGTGCGCACTGGCTGGACCACTGTCTGCTGATGTGCGAGCTCAATCCGGAAACCGGTGTGAACAAGGTGGCGGAAAGCACCAAGTTCATGCAGGAATGCCTGGATTTTTATCTGGCCGAACAAGTCATGGTCGGGCCGGGGGGCGGCATCCAAGCTGCGACATGGATGTTTCGGACATCAACACCGCATGACATCGCGTTCGTTGGCGGTCCGAAGATGGGCCTGCACCACATCGCCTTCTTCCTCGACTCGTGGCATGACTTGCTCAAAGCTGCGGACGTCATGGCCAAAACCAAGACCAAAATCGACGTGGCCCCGACCCGACATGGCATCACACGGGGCGAGACGATTTATTTCTTCGACCCGAGTGGCAATCGCAATGAAACCTTCGCCGGCCTTGGCTATCTGGCCCAGCCGGATCGACCGGTCACCACCTGGACGGAAGACCACCTCGGCAGCGGCATCTTCTATCACACCGGGGAGTTGGTGCAATCGTTCACCGAGGTCTACACCTGATTGCCGAGACCAGGAGGCGACATGGATCAGACCCGTTCACCGCACAGCGTCGAAGCCCGTCTTATTGACTGGCCGGCGGCGAATAAAGCCGTCGAGGCCGCCGCGAAGGACGCGCAGGGCCTCGGTGTGCGCGTGAACATCGCGGTGGTCGATGCAGCGGGGAATCTGGCAGCGTTTTTGCGCATGCCGGGAGCCCCGCTGCATTCCATCGACATCGCGATCGACAAAGCCTACACGGCAGCGAGTTTCGGCCTGCCCACAAGCCGCTGGAGCGAGGCGCTGCTGAGTCATTCCGAAGCGGTGCGCCAGGGCATGGTGCTGCGGCCCCGCTTCATCGCCTTCGGCGGTGGCCTGCCCATCGTCGAAGCTGGCCACAGCATCGGCGGCATCGGGGTTTCCGGCGGCAGTGAAGAACAGGACGAGCAATGTGCCCAGGCCGGGTTGCAGGCGCTCGGCCTGAAACGGACCTGAACCGCCGGAAACACCATTGCCCTTGAATCCCACGCCGCACACAACGCACACGACAAAGATCACGACTCCATCATGCTGATCACGGAACCTCAGGCGTCTGCGCAAGCAGCGAGCAGTTCTGCAACTGCCGTCAAACAGATCAAGAATTTCATCAACGGGCAGTATGTCGCTGGCCAGCAATGGTTCGACAAGCGATCCCCACAGAACAACGCCGTCATCGCCCGCGTGGCTGAGGCCAGTCGGGCTGAAGTCGACGCCGCCGTCGTCGCTGCCCGCGCCGCACTGCACGGGCCTTGGGGCCACATGACCATTGCACAGCGGGTTGACCTGCTGTACGCCGTCGCTGACGGCATCACCCGCCGCTTCGACGACTTTCTCGCAGCCGAGGTCGAAGACACCGGCAAGCCCATGAGCCTGGCGCGGCATGTGGACATTCCCCGCGGTGCGGCCAATTTCAAGATCTTCGCCGATGTGGTGAAGAACGTGCCCACCGAATTCTTCGAGATGCCCACCCCGGATGGGACGGGTGCCATCAACTACGCCATGCGCCGCCCGGTCGGCGTGGTCGGCGTGATCTGTCCGTGGAATCTGCCCCTGCTGCTCATGACCTGGAAGGTCGGCCCGGCACTGGCCTGCGGCAACACCGTGGTGGTCAAGCCCTCGGAAGAAACGCCGCAAACCGCGGCACTCCTCGGCGAGGTGGCGAACGCCGCAGGCGTGCCACCCGGCGTGTACAACGTGGTGCATGGCTTCGGGCCCCATTCCACCGGGGAGTTCCTCACCACCCACCGCGGCGTCAACGCCATCACCTTCACCGGCGAAACCCGAACGGGTGCCGCCATCATGAAGGCCGCCGCCGACGGTGCCCGCCCCGTCAGCCTGGAGATGGGCGGCAAGAACGCCGCCATCGTGTTCGCCGATTGCGATTTCGACGCCGCGATCGAAGGCACCCTGCGCTCGTGCTTCGCCAACTGCGGGCAGGTCTGCCTGGGCACCGAACGGGTGTATGTCGAGCGGCCCCTTTTCCACCGCTTCGTCGCCGCGCTCAAAAAGGGCGCCGAAGCCATGCAGCTCGGACGCCCGGAAGATCCGGCCACCAGCATGGGTCCGCTCATCAGCCAGGAGCACCGTGACAAGGTTCTTTCTTACTACAAAAAAGCAAAAGAACTGGGCGCAACAATTGTGACCGGCGGCGGCATCCCCGACATGCCTGGCGACCTCAAGAATGGGGCCTGGGTCCAGCCGACGATCTGGACGGGTCTGGGTGACGACTCAATCATCGCCCGCGAAGAAATCTTCGGCCCTTGCGCCCTGGTCATGCCTTTCGACTCCGAAGACGAAGTCATCCGCCGTGTCAACGACAACGACTACGGCCTGGCCACCGCGATCTGGACCACCAATCTCTCCCGCGCCCATCGCGTGGCAGCCGCCATCGACGTGGGCATCGCCTGGGTGAATTCCTGGTTCCTGCGCGATTTACGCACCTCGTTCGGCGGAGCCAAGCAGTCGGGTATCGGCCGCGAGGGCGGGGTGCATTCGCTGGAGTTCTACACCGAACTCAAGAACGTCTGCGTCAAGCTGTGATCGACCCGAAAGCCTGCCATGAATGCCCCACAAAATCCCACCGGCAACCCCGAGATTGCCCACACAGTCGTTGCGGGAGGCATCCACACCAACTACCACGACTTGGGGCAGGGTTTTCCGGTGCTGTTGATCCACGGCTCGGGCCCCGGTGTTTCGGCATGGGCCAACTGGCGCCTGATCATGCCCGAGCTAGCCAAACAGGCGCGGGTCATCGCCCCCGACATGGTGGGCTTCGGCTACACCGACCGCCCTGCCGGCCAGCGCTATGGCATGGACACCTGGGTAGCCCAGGCCATCGGGCTGCTCGATGCCTTGCACATCGAGCAAGCCGACCTCATCGGCAACTCCTTCGGTGGCGCGCTGGCGCTGGCACTGGCCATCCGTCATCCGCAACGCATACGCCGGCTGGTGCTCATGGGCAGTGTGGGCGTGGAGTTCCCCATCACGCCAGGGCTGGATGCCGTATGGGGCTACGCCCCGTCGCTGGAGAACATGCGCAAGCTGCTGGACATCTTCGCCTACGACCGCAAGCTGGTCACCGACGAACTGGCCAAGCTGCGCTATGAAGCCAGCATCCGGCCCGGCTTTCAGGAGTCGTTCGCCGCCATGTTCCCCGCCCCGCGCCAGCGCTGGGTGGACGCCATGGCGAGCAAGGAGGAAGACATCCGCCTTGTGCCGCACCAGACCCTGGTGATCCACGGCCGCGAGGACCAGGTCATCCCGCTGTCCAACTCGCTCGCGCTGGCGAACTGGATTGCTCGTGCGCAACTGCACGTGTTCGGCCAATGCGGGCACTGGACGCAGATCGAGCATGCAGGCCGGTTTGCCCAGTGCGTTCGCAACTTCCTCTCCGAGGCCGGCCAGGACGAACCCCAGCCGCTCGCTTGACAACACAGCCAAACTGTCCATGACCCCTGAACTGACGATCACCCTCGGCGACGAGTTGTACAGCGCGCTCAACGCGCGCAACACGCTCGAGCCCCTGACCGACCGCCGCCCCGACATGACCATCGAGGACGCTTACCGTGTGCAGCAGCGCGTGGTCGGCCGCCGCCTGGATGCCGGAGAAACCGTCGTCGGCAAAAAAATCGGCGTGACCTCCAAAGCCGTGATGGACATGCTGGGCGTTTACCAGCCCGACTTCGGCTACCTGCTCTCCGGCATGGTCTACGGCGAAGGCCAGACGATTGCCCTGGACACCTTGATTCAGCCCAAGGCCGAAGGCGAGATTGCCTTCATCCTGAAGAAAGATCTGATCGGCCCTGGCATCACCAACGCCGAAGTGCTGGCTGCCACCGAATGCGTGATGCCGTGTTTCGAGATCGTCGATTCGCGCATCCGCGACTGGAAAATCAAGATCCAGGACACCGTGGCCGACAACGCCTCCTGCGGGGTGTTCGTGCTCGGCGACCGGGCCGTGAGCCCGCGCGCGGTCGATCTGTCCACCTGCGGCATGGTGCTGGAGAAAAACGGCGAAGTCATCGGCACCGGCGCAGGCGCTGCGGCACTCGGTTCGCCGGTCAATGCCGTGGCCTGGCTGGCCAACACCCTCGGGCGCCTGGGCATTCCGCTGAAGGCTGGCGAGGTGATTCTCTCCGGGGCTTTGGCCGCCATGGCCGTGGTCAAGCCTGGCGACAACTTCCGCGTGTCCATCGGCGGCATCGGCAGTTGCTCGGTGCGCTTTGCCTGAACATCGGGAACGGCCATGGACTTGCAACTCTCCGGCAAAAAAGCCCTGGTGACCGGATCCAGCGCCGGCATCGGCTATGCCATCGCGCGCACGCTTGCGGCGGAGGGCGCGCGGGTCGTGGTCAATGGCCGCAGCACCGACACCACCCAGGCAGCAGTGGCACGTTTGCGCGCCGATCTCGGCGCGGATGCGCCATTGCTTGCCTTCGCAGGCGACCTCGGCGATGCGCAAGGATGTTCGGCAATGCTGACCGCGCACCCGGACGCGGACATCCTGGTCAACAACCTCGGCATCTTCGAGCCCAAGCCTTTCGAGGTCATCCCGGACGAAGACTGGCTGCGGTTTTTCGAAGTCAACGTCATGAGCGGTGTGCGGCTGTCGCGCCATTACCTGCCACGCATGAAGGCGTCTGGTTGGGGGCGCATCGTGTTCATCTCCAGCGAATCGGGCCTGTGCCCACCCGCCGAGATGGTGCACTACGGCATGAGCAAGACCGCGCAACTCTCCATCGCCCGTGGCATGGCCGAAACCACCACCGGCACCAGCGTTACGGTCAACAGCGTGCTGCCCGGCCCCACCCGGACCGAGGGCGTGCAAGCCTTTTTTGCCAAGCTCGCTGCAGAGCAGGGGCAAAGCACCGAGCAGTTCGTGCAGCATTTTTTCGAGTCAGCGCGCCCCACTTCGATTCTCAAACGCCTGATCGACCCGGCTGAAGTGGCCGCCGTCGTGGCCTTCGTTTGCAGCCCGCAGGCTGCTGCGATCAATGGCGCCGCCGTTCGCGCCGAAGGCGGCGTCGTGCGCTGCATGGGTTGAGTACGCACGATCCGCCACCTACCGATTTATTGAACCCAAGGAAATTTCCATGACCAAGAAAATCCGTTGTGCCCTCATCGGCCCCGGCAACATCGGCACCGACCTGCTGGCCAAGCTCATGCGCAGCCCCGTGCTCGAGCCCGTGTGGATGGTGGGCATTGATCCCGCCTCGGACGGACTCAAGAAAGCTCGCGAGCTCGGAATCAAGACCACCGCAGAGGGCGTTGACGGGCTGCTGGCCCACGTCAAGGCCGACAACATCCAGATCGCCTTCGACGCCACCAGCGCCTATGTGCACAAGGCCAACTCCGACAAGCTCACAGCTTTGGGTGTGATGATGATCGACCTCACGCCCGCGGCCATCGGCCCGTATTGTGTGCCGCCGGTGAACTTGAAAGAGCACATCGGCAAGCGCGAGATGAACGTCAATATGGTCACCTGCGGCGGCCAAGCCACCATCCCCATGGTCTACGCCGTCAGCCGGGTGCAGCCGGTGGGCTACGCCGAAATCGTCGCCACCGTCTCCAGCAAGTCTGCCGGCCCCGGCACGCGCAAGAACATCGACGAGTTCACCCGCACCACATCAGCCGCCGTGGCCAAGGTTGGCGGCGCCAAGCAGGGCAAGGCCATCATCATCATCAACCCGGCCGATCCGCCATTGATCATGCGCGACACCGTGCATTGCCTCACCGTGACCGAACCCGACCAGGCCAAGATCACCGCGTCCATCCACGCCATGGTCCAGGAAGTGCAAAAGTATGTCCCAGGCTATCGCATCGTCAACGGCCCGGTGTTCGACGGCAACCGCGTCTCGGTCTATCTCGAAGTCGAAGGCCTGGGCGACCACCTGCCCAAGTATGCCGGCAACCTCGACATCATGACTGCGGCAGCGGCGCGCGCCGCCGAGATGTTCGCCGAGGAAATCCTCGCCGGCAAGCTCAAGCTCACACCCATCGAACCCGTCGCCGCTTGAGCGCCTTGCGTTCAATACACCGCACAAAGGAAACGCCATGAATCTCAAGGGCAAAAAAATCACCGTCCACGACATGACCCTGCGCGACGGCATGCACCCCAAGCGCCACCAGATGACCCTGGAGCAGATGCGTTCGATCGCCAAGGGTCTGGACGAGGCGGGCGTGCCGCTGATCGAAGTCACCCACGGCGATGGCCTGGGCGGCTCCTCGGTCAACTACGGCTTTCCCGCCCACAGCGACGAGGAATACCTGGGCGCCGTCATTCCCCTGCTCAAGCACGCCAAGGTCTCCGCGCTGCTGCTGCCCGGCATCGGCACCGTCGACCATCTCAAGATGGCGCACGACCTGGGCGTGCGCACCATCCGCGTGGCCACCCACTGCACCGAGGCCGACGTGTCCGAGCAGCACATCACCCTGGCGCGCAAGCTCGAGATGGACACCGTGGGCTTTCTGATGATGAGCCATAGGAACAGCCCCGAAGGCCTGGTCAAACAGGCCAAGCTGATGGAAGGGTACGGAGCCAACTGCATCTACATCACCGACTCGGCCGGCTACATGCTGCCCGACGACGTCAAAGCCCGCATCAGCGCCGTGCGCGAGGCGCTCAAGCCCGAGACCGAGCTTGGCTTTCACGGCCACCACAACCTGGCCATGGGCGTGGCCAACTCTCTGGCCGCGGTGGAGTGCGGCGCCAATCGCATCGACGCGGCCTCAGCGGGACTGGGCGCGGGTGCGGGCAATACGCCGATGGAAGTGTTCATCGCCGTGTGCGACCGCATGGGGATTGAGACCGGCGTGGACGTGTGGAAGATCCAGGACGTGGCCGAAGACCTCGTCGTGCCCATGATGGACTTCCCCATCCGCATCGACCGCGACTCCCTCACCCTGGGCTACGCCGGCGTCTACGGCTCCTTCCTGCTGTTTGCCAAGCGCGCCGGGAAGAAATACGGCGTGCCGGCACGCGACATCCTGGTCGAACTCGGCCGCCGCGGCATGGTCGGCGGCCAGGAAGACATGATCGAAGACACGGCGCTGACCTTGGCCAAGCTGCGCCGGCGAGGCACGCAAAAGGTGGCTGCATGACCCTGCCTGCGCAAACCATCGCCGAGCTCGCCCGGCATCTCGACGCCTGCGCCAGCCAGGCACGCGACACTGTCAAAATCACCGACGCCCATCCAGAGATGGATTGGGACGACGCCTACGCCATCCAAGACCACATGCGTCGCCAGCAGCTGCAGCGCGGCGCCCGCCTGGTGGGCTACAAGGCTGGTTTGACCTCACACGCCAAGATGCGTCAGATGGGGGTTGAGACCCCGGTGTTCGGCTACCTGCTCGACAGCTTCGTGGTGGCCGACGGCGGTACGTGCGAGACGGCCGAACTCATCCATCCCAAGGTCGAGCCGGAGATCGCCTTCGTCACCAAGGCCGAACTCAAGGGGCCAGGCTGCCATATCGCCGCGGTGCTGGCGGCCACCGACTTCGTCATCCCCGGCATCGAAGTCATCGACAGCCGCTACCGCGACTTCAAGTTCGACCTCAAAAGCGTCATCGCCGACAACACCTCCGCAGCGCGCTTCGTCATCGGCGGCCAGCCGATGGCGGTGCGGAGCCTGGACTTGCGCACCGTCGGCGTGGTGCTGGAGAAAAACGGCGAGCCTATGGCCTTCGGTGCCGGCGCTGCAGTGCTCGGTCACCCTGCGGCGGCCATCGCGGCCCTGGCCAACCATCTCGCCGCACGCGGCGAATCCATCCCCGCCGGCAGTCTGATCCTCTCCGGCGGCATCACCGAGGCCGTGGCCGTGCAAGCCGGCGATTGCGTGAGCCTGCGCGTGCAGGGCATGGGAGCGACGGGGATGCGATTCGTCTAGTTGTTTCAAGTGATCGTTCATTCAATCCAACAAAAGGAGACTTTGATGAAGATGAGAGGAAAGCTTTGTTTGGCATTTGCCGCCGCCGCGGTCAGTGCGACATCGTTTGCGGCAGGCCATTATGTTCCCGGCGTTGAGGGAATTCAGGCGGCGTCAGTACCACCGCCCGGGATTTACTATCTTGGATATTTAGTCAATTACAACATCAATGAAATATCGGGAGCCCCTGGTGACAACACCGGAACGGTGTCGGTCTTGGCAAACCGTGGTGTTTGGATCAGCAGCCACAAGTTCCTGGGTGCAGACTACGGCATGGAGGCCATTGCACCGATACAAGCAAATTCGCTGACATTGAATGGCATCGGTTATGGTGGGACAAGCAGAGGGCTCGGTGATATTTATCTGGGGCCAGTCGTGTTGGGCTGGCACGGCCCCAATTGGGACGGAGTTTTTGCGCTCGGCGAATGGCTGGACAATGGAAGCTATTCTGCAACCAACCCATCGTCAGTCGGTTTAGGCTACAAGTCGACGATGCTGACCCTTGGCGGCACTTTTTACCCGGACGTCAAAAAAGAGTGGTCTGCCTCCGTTCTGGCTCGCTTTGAAAAGAATGGGACGCAAAGCCAAACTGGCATTACGCCGGGCAATGGATTGTCGGTCGAATGGGGCATCGCCAAGCAAATCGGGGGCGGCAAGCAACTTGGGCTCGTGGGTTACTACCAGGATCAGACTTCGAACAACAGCGGCCCCGGGGCGAGCCCGTTGAATCCAAGGAAGAGCGCCATCGGTATTCAGTTCGATTACCCGATCCTCGATCACGGATTGTTTCTTAAGTTTGCTGGTTACACCGAATATTCCGCAAGCGGCGGTGCGGTCAAGGGCAATCTGCTGCGCATGACCATCGTCAAGGCGTTTTGACTTTTATGATCTGAGCGCCATGAATTTTGGCGCTCAGGCATTCGGAGAAATTCATGCCCATAGTGCATCTTTATATTCTTGAAGGCCGTGACGACGAGAAGAAAGAGCGCCTTATTGCAGAAGTCAGTGGGGCTATTCACCGCACCATCGACGCACCCATAGAGTCCATTCGCGTTCTTATCATTGAAATGCCCAAGGAGCATTTCGGAATCTCTGGGCAGAGTGCAAAAAAACGCGAAAGGTGATTTTCCTCGAAGCGCAAGTATGACGCCCGAATCGATCGGATTCGATTCCAATTTATTAAGGATGCTCACCGATTTTTGTAGTTAGTATCTGATTGCTCCTGGCGCGACTGCGCTGCGCTTCACTGTTCATTCTTGGCAGGCCTCAGTGTGCCGTCCCAGAGATGGCCTTGCTAAGGCGAGCGAGCATCTCGAGGATGGACTCTGCGATGGCCGCCCATGCGAGTAGCTTGGCGTGCTGGTTCCAGTCGGCGGCGAACTGCTCGATGCGTCGCCGCCGCCCAGACTTGGCCGGGCGGAGTCGAGGCAAGATGCCATGCTGGTTGAGCGCCGAGGTCGCTGCTTGCCGGGATGTGACAACCTTGGCGATCGCCTGGGCAGACATCGCCAATCCCGACGCACCTGAGCCGGCCTACTGCCCGTAGACGCCCCAGAAGCGCTCGCGCTGCGCCTTGTTCGCCTTGACCTCGCGCAGCACCTGTTCGGTATGGCGCAGCAAGCCCTGGGCATCGACGTTGTCATCGGGGTAGAGCGTGATGCCCATGCTGATCGGGCATTGCCACAACAGCGTGTCGGACAGGGTATAGGGCACATCCAGGTCGAGTTGCAGGCGCTCCAGTAAGGGAGCGATGTTCTCCAGGCGGTGGATGTCTTCCAGCACCAGCACGAAATCATCGGCGTCCAGCCTGACCACCAGGTCGGTCCTGCGCAGCGCGCGCCGCAGGCGCTCGGCCAGTTGCTGCAGCACCAGATCCCCCAGGACCGCGCCATGCGCGTCGTTCACGCAGCGGAAGGCGTCGAAGTCGAGCCGCGCCACCGCCACTTTCGTGCCGTTGCGCCGCGCGCGGTCCAAGGCGGTGGGCAACATTTCGTCCAGGGCCGCGCGGTTGAGCAGGCCGGTCAGGGCATCGCGCAAGGGGCTGCGCTCGAGCTGTCGGCGCACATGGTCGCCAGCCAGCCGATACCCTTCCATCTGCCAGGCTTCATCGCGCCGCAGGCGTTTGTACAAGGCCGCCATCAGCGGCCGGCGCTGCGGCAGCGACAAATCGGCGGCGAAAGCCTCGAAATCGGCGGCGAACAGCGACGACGTGGTCATGATCCACAGCGGTGGCAGCCCCCAGCGGTAATACAGATCCCCGACCTCGATCATGCGGTGCTGCAGTTGCAGGGTGTATTGCGGCGCGAGCAACTCCCGGTAGTGGTCCTCATGCATCTCGATGAGCTGGGCGCACTGGTCCATGCTGAGGGCGCTCAGCACGCCCCCCTGGGTGCTCAGGATCTCGACCTGCTCCTGAAAGGCGAGCGTGGGTGCCTGCGCACGGTTCAGCAACTCGGCAGCGAATTCAGCCAGGGCCTGGGCTTCGGCGTGCGTCAACTGCAAAAAATCCATCAGGATCTGCATGCTTCTTCGCTCCAATCTGTGAAAGCTCTAGGACATCATTCGCATCACCCAGGCGAATGCCCGGCTTCCAGCCAGACCCGGCTGAGCACCTCGGTCAACTGTCGACGTGTTTCGATATACCCCGGGCTGCCCGTCCCCTGCAAGGCATGGGCGTGGTTGCGCGCCAACAGCTCCAACAAAGCCTCTTGCGGCGCGTCACACTGCGTCAGGTAGCGTTGAACCAGGCAAGGGGCGCACACAAAGTCCTTCACCAGTTCGGGCCAGCGGACCAAGGCCACAAGCTGCTCATCCCACAACAGATAGCCCGCCAGGGCGCCGAGCGCCGTACGCGGCTGTTGCGGATCGACGCCATAGCAGAAATCCCGAGCCCACCCCCCCAGCGCCTGCGCCGGCATCGGCCGGGCAATGCCATACCCCTGGCCATGGTCGGCGCCAAGAATCGCCGCGGCCTCGATCAACCCCTCGTTCTCGAGCCCCTCCACCGTCACCGGGATGTTGAAGGCGTGCGCCAGGCGGGTGAGGTGGCAGATGAACTCCAAGGCGCGCATGGGCCTGTCCAGGGCGCTGCGGACCAGGCCCTGGTCGATTTTCACGGCATCGAAGGCCATGTGGTCCATGCGCAGCAGCGAGCTGTAGCCCGAGCCCAGATCGTCCTGCACGATCCGGATGCCTGCCCGCTTGAATTCTGCGATGCGCGCATCACGCTTCCGGATGTCGATGGGATCTTGCGTTTCCAGGATCTCGAGTTGCAAGGCGCTCGCCGGCAGCCCCCAGCGGAACAGCGTCTCGAACACACTGTCCCGATAGACGTCCTGCGTCAGTCCCTCGGGAGGGATGTTGATCGCCACGGGAAACTCCAATCCCTGCGCACGCCACATGCGTACATCCTGACAAACGTGATCCAGGCCCAGTTGAAACAGGCGCAACAAGCCGGCTTTGCCCAGTGCCGGCAAAAATGCGGCTGGCGCGATGCTCTGTCCATCGCTTCCCTGCAAGCGTGCCAAGGCCTCGACATGCTGCAGGCGTCCATGCCGCATGTCGATGACCGGCTGGTACACCATGCCGATCGCTCCCAATTCGATGCGCTGCCGATACGCCTGGCGCGAATTGGACACAATCACCATGCTTTGCTCCCAGCGCAGCACCGCATGGCTCAAGGCCTGTTGAACATGCTGCAGCAAGACCCTGCGCGCCGTCGTGCTGAAAAATCCCGGCCAGCGACAGTAAATCCCGAGGATGGCGTATGCATGCCCCGCCTCGTCGAGCAGCGGCACCGCCGCCGAGGAACGAAACCCGAGCCGCACACCCTCGGCCTGCCAGGGGCGCAGCGTCAAGTCCAGCCCGAAGGTTTCGCTGACCTCGATCTGCGCGCTGCGCCAGGCCCGTCCCGCCGGGCCTTGACTTGCCGCGCTGTCGGCGGAGGTTTGGATCCAGGGCACATGATGACTTTGCAAGGCCTCGGCATATTGCTGGCCATCCTCACCGCCAAAAGCTTCGATCTGCAGGAAACCCAGCGCATCGGGTCTCGCGAACAAACAAGCCCGCACCCCGTCGAGCGTGGACAGGGCCTCCATCGCGTCGTGCAGCAGATCCGACAGGTTGCCGGCCTCCCGAATCGCCTTGTCGATGGCCACCACGGCCGCGGCCGTTTCGACATCGACCCGATAATGACTGGTGATCTGGGCTTCGATGTCGAGCATCAGCCGCTGCAGCACGGCTTGCCCCAGGCATTCCTGTTGTTGCACATCCAGACCGCTGGCCGGCAGCAGGCGGCGGATCTCCAGGTGGTAGAGGTGGTACGCCTCCAGCAGCGATGGCAGATCGACCCCCACCATCTCGTGCACGCGCCCCACGCGCAGAGCCTGCTCGAAGTGCACTGCGCCGTCAACTCGGAGCCTTGTCCAACGTGGAATGAGCCTGAGCGAGGCGCGTCTTTCCATCGAGGGATGAGCCTGAAGGCGGGTTCGGGTCTGAGTTTCAAGCGGGTTGATCATCCACAGGATGGTGATCAACATGGACGACACGCGACTGACCACAATCGCGCAACTCGAGCAATTTCTCAGCGCCAATGCACAAGTTGCGTTTTCACCGCACGGCGACGATGCGCAGCGCTACGCCCACATCAGTCGGGTTCTGCGGCGGCTTGACTACCCCCGACGCACCAAGTGTGAACGCGGGGTGGTGCTGGCCTATTTGCGTCACACCAGCGGTTACAGCCGCGCGCAACTCACGCGCCTGGTGCGCCGGTGGCAGGCCAACCGCCTGGCCGCAGAGCCGCTGGTCAAGCGTTACGGCGCCCCGGCAGCCCCCTTTGCCCGCAAGTTCACGCCCGGCGATGTGACGCTGCTCGTGGAGATGGACCGCGCCCATGAGGATGTCTGCGGCCCGGCCATCGCGCACCTGCTGCAGCGGGCCTACCACGTCTATGGCGACGCGCGCTATGCCCGCCTGGCCACGCTGTCAGTCTCGCACCTGTACAACCTGCGCAAGAGCGCTGGCTACCGCGCCCAGCGCCTGCATGTCACCAAGACCCGCCCGGTGAACAACCCCATTGGCACGCGGCGCGCACCGCAACCCCAGGGACGCGCAGGCTTTGTGCGCATCGATACCGTGCACCAGGGCGACCAGGACGGCATCAAGGGGGTGTATCACATCACCTGCGTGGATGCGGTCAGCCAATGGCAGGTGCAGGCTTGCGTGCAGGGCATCAGCGAGGCGTATCTGTTGCCCGTGCTGGCCCTGGTCATCGCCCAGTTTCCTTTCGAGATCGCAGGCTTTCATTCGGACAACGGCTCGGAATACATCAACGCCCGCGTGACCAAGATGCTGGAGAAGCTGCGGATCGAGCAGACCAAGTCCCGCTCCCGCCACAGCAACGATAACGCGCTGGCCGAGAGCAAGAACGCCAGCGTGGTGCGCAAACACATGGGGTACAGCCACATCCCGCAGCAGTATGCCCAGAGGATCAATGCCTTCTACCAAACGGTCTTCAACCCTTGGCTCAATGGGCATCGTCCGTGCTTGTTTGCCACGGAGATCACCAGCCCCAAGGGCAAGATCGTCAAGCGCTACGCCCACGCCGATGTGAAGACGCCCCTGGCTTGCCTGGCGCAGCTCAGTGCGCAGGGCTTGGTGCGCTTCAAGGCAGGCATCACGCTAGACGCTTTGCAGGCTCAGGCGGCTGCGCAAACCGATCTGGCCGCCGCTCAGGCCATGCAGCAGGCCAAGGCGGCGCTCTTTGCGCGGTTCAACGCGCCACGGCAACAGGCCTGACAGGGGGCCACTCTGCGCCGCGGGGAACGGATCCATCCCAACCCGCTCAGATCCAAACAGAAAAGACGGCGCGCGTGGGCAGTGCTTGCAGCAAGACTGGAGGGGGGCCTCCGGCGGCCTGGCAGGGGCCTTCCAATCAAAGGTCCAAGCCACAACCCAACCCTCTTTACACTGACCCTTTCAACTTCGATCAACCCGACTTCAAAGAACCCAACTCAACCTGGCTTCAGGCTCATTCCTGAATTAGAAAATACTCCGCCACACCCCTCGAGTGAGCGGAACGGTTCTGTTTGTGGGGCGTGATGGCTATGCCGTCGCACGCTGGGGCGCGAAGGCATCCGCAAGAAAGCTCCAGACTGAACCCTGCGTGGAAGGGTGGCGCCGCGTGGCACCCAACGTCGTGAAAACTCGATAAGCTCACCACGAGCGCCTCCCAGCCCGGNGGGGGAGGGGGGGGGGGGGGGGGGGGGGCAACATCATCATGGGTCAAAGTCAAGCCCTCCGGGGATATTTTTTATCTTGGCCTTGGGCCAATCACGCGTTCAGTCACGGCCGCCGCACCATGTTTTGGGCACCTTCGATCCAAGCACCGACATACCACCAATGAAGCCTCTGATCTCTCCGAGAAAGGGCGCGATCCCTGCAACTGCCGCGGGACAATCTGACGCACCCAGGCGCATTCTCATTCTGTATGCATCCATGCATAAGTTTTGATTTTGTTCGAACCAAGGCTTCATGTCCAGCCATTCAACCAACAAAATCGTGAAACTGTGAAAAATCTCACAGAATGGCCCGGGAACATCGATTAAGCACATGGCCCAGCATCCCACTGAATCGCGTTCTCGGTTCTCATGCTTGATGGATGGCGATCACCTCGGCAGGACGTCCTGGAGTCGGGTCTCACCGCACCGATCACCCTTGCGCGATCAGGGGATCATGCTGGCGCCCAAGGACTCACGCCGATGGAACACATGAGGTCGCGCGTTTCTGGGCCATGGCCTGGATCGACTTGACCATGACTCGGGCTTTGGGATCGGTGACGGCGCGTTGCACCAGTTCCATCTCAATTTTCAGATACTTCACCGGCAGATTGAGCAGATACAGAAAGGACGGTGTATTCGCTCGCATAGGCTTGCAGCAAGGCCAGGGCGTTGCGCTGAACCGCCGCCCACAGGTAGTAGCCCGATACGCCGAGGATGGCCCAAGTCATTGCGCCCATGGAAGCTTGCCCGTATCCTGCTGGGAGCATGCGGCACGGCGCCGAATTGGCGCGTAGGTCATGCATAAACGGGAGACAACAACGATGCACAAGGAACGCGTAGCCCTCGTGGGCCTGGGACGGGTGGGTTCGATTTTTTTGGATGTGCTGCTCAAGCAGCAAGACCAGGCGGTGGACATCGTGGCGGTGGCGGAAGCCAACCCGGACACCCCTGGATGCAGGACGGCTCGCAGCCTGAGGATTCCAGTGCTGACGGTGGCGGAATTGCTGCAGCGCAACGGTGATCTGGACATCGTCTTCGATCTCACAGGCGTGGCAGCCGTGCGCCGGCAATTACGCGAAGGGCTGGCTGCCGCGCACAACGACCATACGGTCATCGCCCCGGAGAGTGTGGCACGCCTGATCTGGGCCCTCGTGGTGCCAGGTGTGGAACTCCCCGATGTGCATGCCCATGAGGGCTATTGAGCGCCCCCAGCAGTCCGCCAGCGGACTGCCTCCGAGGGGGCAAGAAAACTCGGGAGCGGCCCTTCGTTTCCTTGAGAGCGTCCAAAGATTGATGTTGTTTGGTCGCAACTTGAACGAGCCTCACCCGATTCACAGCCCTGTAAAAAAAGCCACGGTGGGGAGTCCTCGTTACAGGTAAAGCCATGGGAACCTCCTGATCCCGCACAGACCGCTTTGTGGTGGAGAACGGATTTGTCCCGCGCTGAACGCCTGCTCGCCCTGATGCAAAGCCTGCGCCGCCAGCGGCAGCCGGCCAGCGGGATGGTGCTGGCCGCCGAACTCGGCATCAGCCTGCGCACGCTCTACCGGGACATCGCGTCCCTGCGCGCCCAGGGCGCCCACATCGATGGCGAGCCGGGCGTCGGCTACGTCCTGCGGCCCG
This sequence comes from Thiomonas sp. X19, assembly GCF_900089495.1. NCBI lineage: Bacteria > Pseudomonadati > Pseudomonadota > Betaproteobacteria > Burkholderiales > Thiomonas > Thiomonas sp. X19. The sequence goes on from NZ_LT605203.1 coordinate 3,902,771, forward strand.
GCTTCCTGCTGCCCCCGCTGATGTTCTCCGCGGAGGAGATCGAGGCCCTGGTCCTGGGCTCGCGCTGGGTTGCCGACCGCGCCGATTCCAGCCTCGGCGATGCCGCGCGCAATGCCCTGGCCAAGATCGGTGCCGTCCTGCCCGCAGACCTGCGCCATGAACTGGACAGCTCGGCACTGCTGGTCGGCCCCGGCACCCCCATGGCGATGGGTGATGCGGAATTGCGCCGGATTCGCCAAGCCATCCGCATGGAACGCAAACTCGATATTCACTACCGCGACCTCCAAGACAACTTGTCGGCACGCATCATCTGGCCCTTCGCGCTCGGCTTCTTCGAGCAGACGCGTGTCGTCGCGGCCTGGTGCGAGTCGCGTCAGGCATTCCGGCACTTCCGCACCGACCGGATCGTCAGCCTGCAGGTCTGCGACGCCCGCTACCCGCGCCGGCGCCAGGCGCTGATGAAGGAGTGGCGTCAGATCGAAGGCATTCCCGCGCAGTAAGACTGCTGCCAGAAACTGGCAGGGGTGGTTTCTAGGATGGTGGACAAGTGATTCATGCCCTCCGCACTCAACGCAGAAGGCTTGGTCGCCACTCCTCATCCTTGACCCCACTGCGGAGCCACACCATGCCCAGCCCCAACTTCTGCATTCTCTATGTCGACAGCCCAGCGGTCAGCGCCGCCTTCTATACCGACCTGCTCGGCCTGACACCTGTCCAGGCTTCGCCGACCTTCGTCCTGTTTGCGCTTGATTCCGGCGTCATGCTGGGCCTGTGGTCGAAACACGCGGTCGAGCCTGCCGCAACGGCGCTGGGTGGCGGTACCGAACTCGCCTTCGCGGTGGGCGACGCCGAGGCCGTCGCCGCCATGCATGCCGACTGGTCCCGGCGCGGACTGACCATCCTGCAGACGCCGGTGCGCATGGATTTTGGTGAGACGTTCGTGGCGCAGGACCCGGACGGTCATCGGCTGCGGGTGTTTGCACCGAACGCAGCGTGAGCCGCAACTGGATCGCCGTCGCCTCGGCGGATCATGTGCGCCGGGGCCGCGCCGAAGGCTTCATGCAGGTCTGCCATGGCAAGGCGGCGCCCTTGCGCCGGATCCAGCCGGGCGACCCGGTCGTGTACTACTCGCCCACCGCGCAGTTTCAGACGAAGACCAAGTTGCAGGCCTTCACCGCCATCGGCATCGTCAAGCCAGGCGCGCCCTACCAGGCGGACATGGGCCATGGGTTCTGTCCCTTCCGGCGGGACGTGCATTGGCTGCAAGCCCGCGAAGCCCCGATCCAGCCCCTGCTCGATCGCCTCGCATGGACCTCGGGCCAGCGCAACTGGGGCTACACGTTGCGCTTTGGGTTGTTCGAGGTGTCCGAGCAGGACCTGCAGATCATCGTTCAAGCGATGGGTGCTGTTTGGCCGGCATGAACCCGGTCATGCATTGGATCGTGCCACCTCGCGCGGAATCGCCTCGGCCAGGAAGTCATAGACGCGCCGCACCACCCGGCTGGCACGCACCTCGCGGTGCACGGCCAGCCAGCAGGGCATGGGCGCAATCCGCAACTCCGGCAGCACGGCTTGCACACCCGGCCAGTTGCGCAGGGTGTAGGCCGCGACGAAGCCGATGCCTGCCCCCGCCGCCACGAGCTGGCCGTAGGCGACCTGATCGTCGGTGCGCAGGGCGAAGTCCTCGCGCGTGATCGCCAGCCCCAGGCGCGCAAACCCCCGCAGGATGGTGTCGTCGCGGTCGTAGCCCACCAGGCGATGCCGCAGCAGCTCTTCCGGCTTGTTGGGCGTCCCGGCACGCGCCAGGTAAGACGCATGGGCGGCGGCGGTCAGCGCGATGTCGGCCAGCCTGCGCGCGATCAGCGCGCCTTGTTGCGGCCGCACCATGCGCACGGCAATGTCCGCCTCGCGCTCGAGCAAGTTCGACAGCTGGTTCGAGACGACCAGTTCCACGGCAATGCCCGGCTCGGCGTCGCGCAGCGCGGCCAGCACCGGCGGCAGCAACCAACTCGCCGCCACCTGGCTGCTGCTGAGGCGCACCGTCCCGGCCGTGGCTTGGCGCTGGGCCTCCAGGGAGCGCGACAAGGCATCGGCGCCCAGCTTCATCTGCCGCGCGGCATCGGCCATCGCCAGCGCTGCGGCCGTGGGCGTCAAGCCACGCCCGGTGCGCTCGAACAGCGGCACGCCGAGCTGCGCTTCGAGTTCCGCCATGTGGCGGCTGAGGGTGGGCTGCTGCGCTCCCAGCCTGCGTGCCGCCCCCATCAGGCTGCCGGCGTCGATGACCGCCAGGAAACTGCGGATGAGTGCCCAGTCGAAGGATGGTTGTCCCATGCGAAAGTGTAGAGCTCGATTGCGGATGGGCACAGTTTTCAGATGAAGCCGGACTGCCTAGACTGACCTTTCCATGAACAAACCCAGAGGTGTGGCGATTCCCCAGTCCGAGAAGACCGTGTTGATCCTGGGCGCCAACGGGCGTTTCGGGCAGGCTGCGGTGGCGGCGTTCGCCGCTGCAGGATGGACGGTGCTGGCGCAGGCGCGGCATGGATCTGCCGATCCGCTGCCTGCAGGCGTGATGGCCCTATCCACTCCGCTGGATGCAAGCCGGGACTTGGCCGCCCAGGCCAAGGGAGCGGCCGTGGTGGTCTACGCCGTCAATCCACCGTATACCGCCTGGCGCGAACAGGCCTTGCCGCTGCTGCGGCTGGGCATGGATCTGGCGCAGCGCCTGGACGCCCTGTTGATGCTGCCGGGCAATGTCTACAACTACGGCGCGGGCATGCCGCCGGTCCTTGACGAACGCACGCCCGAGCGACCGACCACGGTCAAGGGGCGCATGCGTTGCGCCATGGAAGCCGAACTCGCCGCTCGCGCCCCCCGGGGGCTGCGCAGTGTGGTGATCCGCGCCGGCGATTTCTTCGGTTGCGGTCGTGGTTCCTGGTTCGACCTGATCATCGCCAAGTCGCTGGCACGCGGCAGGCTGGTCTATCCAGGGCCGGTGGATGTTCCGCATGCCTGGGCCTATCTGCCGGATCTGGCGCGGGCTTTCGTGGCGGTGGCGGAGCGCGGCGATGCTCAGGGATTTGCACGGCTGCAGTTCGCCGGGTACACGCCCACCGGTGCCGAGTTGCTTGGTGGTCTCGAAGCCGCGGCCCTGGACCTCGGCATCCGCCCCGTCCATGGCTTCAAGCGAGGTTCCATGCCATGGGGTGTCATTCGCCTCGGGGGCCTGGTGGTGCCGATGTGGCGGGAGGTGGCGGAGATGGCTTATCTGTGGCGGGTGCCGCATGCGCTGGATGGCCGGGCGCTGGGTCAGCTTGTTGGTCCTGTGCAGGAAACCCCCCTCCCGGATGCCTTACGACAGGCCCTGATCGATCTCGGTCTTGCCCAAGGCGACAAGGTCGGCGCCACGATTGTCTGACCAAGGTTGCCGCGAGATCCGCCCCTGTGCAAGTGGGTGTTGCCGTGATGCCCTTCAGCCCATCAACCTGCCTCACCCACAACGACAACGGCAGGCGCCAGCGGCAGCTCGATCCCGCGCTCGCGGAAGACGTCACGCCAGACCGATCTATTTCAACGCGGCCAAATCGCGCAAGCCCTTGACCTCGTCGGACGGCGCCGGTGAAAGGCTCGCCGATAACGTTGCACCTCTGGCCGTCGTAGCGCGCGTGCGACCCTTGGCGCTTTGTGCAGTGTTCTTGAAAACGTTGGCTTGAGCAACGTCAAAGTTTGGCGTCTTTGTCGCTGGCGATCGATTATTGATCCCCGTCAGGAGCGGCAACACCGCGAATCCGGCAGTCCGTACCGCCATCTGGCTTGGATCGGAGGAACTTGGGCGAGGCCCGCCTCGTGTGGAATCGTCAAGCGGGCACCGGCCCGAACACTCCATACACCGCCCTCAAGCCGACGGCTCGCACATTTGACGATAAAAGGTTAAGTTATTACACTGTTTAATAATTAACCTATCCGCGAGGACCTCATGGAATCGAGTTGGGATGCAATCGTCATCGGCTCGGGCATCGGCGGTTTGACTGCTGCCGGCCTTCTGGCAAGAGTCGCCAAGATGAAGGTTCTGGTGCTGGAAAAGCATACAGAGCGTGGTGGATTGACGCATACCTTTCGTCGCGACGGCGCATCCTGGGATGTCGGCCTGCATTACGTCGGACATTTGCAGAATGGCACCTTCGAGCGCAAGCTGTTCGATTTCCTGTCGGGCGGTGCGCTTAGCTGGAACCGTATGCCTGAGGAGTTCGAGCGCTTCGTCTATCCGGGGATCAATTTTCCCGTGCCCTCGGATCCGTTGCGTTACGAGGACCGGCTCGTCGAGCGATTTCCCGGTGAAGCCGGAGCGATCCGAGGCTACTTCCGCGACATGCGCTCAGTTGCTCGCTGGTCCATCCTTGGCATCCAGGAACAACTGATGCCAGGTCTCCTGGCGTTCCTGCTGGCGCAGTACCGCCGCTTTGGCGCAGCCAAGGCCACGCAGACGACAGGGGACTATTTGGAGCGCCATTTCCGTTCGCCAGAACTCAAAGCGTTGCTCGTTTCGCAGTGGGGCGACTATGGCTTGCCGCCACGTGAAAGCGCCTTCGCCATGCATGCCCTCGTGGTCGGCAGCTACCTGCAGGGAGGATGGTTTCCCGAAGGCGGCAGCGGGCGAATCGCGCGCACATTCGAACAGGGCATCGAAGCAAGCGCAGGCTCGATCAGGGTAGGCCAGGAAGTCACCGCGATCCTCACCCGCGACGGGCGTGCTGTTGGCGTGAAGGTCATTGATCGGCGGGGAGTTGAAGCGGCGGAAGTCACCTATCTTGCGCCCGTCGTCATCTCCAACGTCGGCGCACAAAACACTTACCAGCGACTGCTTCCCACCAATGGCGAAATCGGCCGACGAACCGAGAAGGCGCGCGCGTTCATCGACTCGCTGGCCGGAGGCACGTCAGCCGTGACGCTCTACGTTCGCCTGAAGGCGCCGATTTCTACCCTTGGCATTCAGGGCGAAAACTACTGGATCAATGCCACACTCGACCACGACGACGTGCTGGCGCAGACCACAATGACTCTGGCAGGTGATCCTCGCCATATCTATCTGTCGTTTCCGTCGGCCAAGTCGGGAGATGGCCGCTTCCACACCGCCGAGATCATCGCGCTGCTGCGCCCCGATGCTTTCGACGCGTGGCGCAGCACCATCAAAGGAATTCGCGGACGCGACTACGCCGAGCTCAAGGAATGCATCACGCAAGGCCTCCTGCGCCTGGCCGACAGCGCAGTGCCGGGGTTCTCTGCGCTCGTGCAATACTGCGAACTGTCCACACCGCTGACCGTCGAGCACTACACATCGCATCCGGCAGGCCGTTTCTACGGCCTGCCGGGAACACCAGCGAGATACCAATCTGCACCCCTTGCCGTGCGCGCACCGATCGCCGGCCTGTACTTGAGCGGCTCCGACGTGGGCAGTCTCGGTATCGTTGGCGCCATGATGGGCGGCGTGGCGGCGGCGAGCAAAGTACTCGGCTCTGCCGGATTCCTGCACATCATGGCCAGCGTCAGCCGAGCTAAGGCGCTTGCGCCGGATGCGGCGCGTGTCCCGGAAAAGAAGCGCGCTCAGCTCGTGGCGAAGATGGCGCTGACGCCTTCGATCTGGCGCCTGGAGTTCGAACTCGATGCGCAAATTCGTTTCGTGCCCGGGCAGTACGCCAGGTTGCGCGTCGCCCGATTCGAATGGCGCGACTATTCGATAGTTGCAGCCTCCGGCAACCGGCTCACTCTTCTGGTCAGCAACCGCACGCACGGCGACGGCTCGAACTTCGCAGACGCAGTGCAACCGTGTGAGGCGACCGAAATCGAGTTGCCGTTGGGCAGCTACCATCTGCTGCGCAATGCACACCACAAGGTGTTCGTTGCCACTGGAACCGGGCTGGCGCCCTTCCTGCCGATGTTCGAACAACTCGCGCATGCCGGCGAATTGAGTGCAGCCGAGCTCTATTTTGGCTGTCGCAGCATGGCGGAGGACATCACCAAAGCATTCGCCCGCTTGCCGCAGCGGACCGTCACCTGCGTCAGCCGAGCGCAGGCAACGGCAGGCGAATTTCAGGGGCGCGTGACGCAGGCCCTTGCGGGCCTGGAATTCATCTCCGCGACGACGGATTTCTATGTTTGCGGCTCAGCAGCCATGGTCGCCGAGTGCAGGACGATTTTGGAACGCGCCGGAGCATCCCAGATCCTGGCTGAATCTTATTGAGAGATTGACGCAAGACACGCAATGAAAAACTCATGGTTCACGCAGACCGAAGTCTTCTTGCTGCACGAGATCGTCGCCCGGCTCGACCGTCTCGCGCGCCAACGTGTGCTCGACGCCAAGGGCATCAGCTACGCGGAGTTTCTCGTCGCGATGGCTGTGCGCGAAAAGGCGCAACCGACTCACAGAGAAGTCGGCGAGCTGCTTGACATGAGCAAGTCCTTGGTGAGCCAGCGGGTCACTGCGTTGCTGGCCAAGGGATTTGTTCTCCAGCGTCGTGATGAGCATAATCGCAGACAGGTGAGGCTTGAGTTGACGGCGACCGGGCAGGAGTCGCTGGAACAGATCTATCAAGAGATGGCCAACAATGCCTCGAAGGTTTTCAACGTTTTGGGTCCCGCGCGCTCCCATTTCCTGCAGGCGCTGCGCCACCTGCAGGATGCGTTAATCACCGAGGATGCGCTAGTTCGTGAGGCGCACGGCGACGCTGGCAATCTAACCAATGTGGATTCGCACATCCATTGAAACCGAAACAGACACCAGGCACACTCAACCATCCGGGCCATCCCGGCTCCGACCGGCACGCAAATCAGTCGCTCTCTGGCTGGGGCGGATTTCAAGGACTGCTACGCGTTGCCGATCGCGCCAAGCACATCGTCGGCGCTGGCGATAGGTCATCCTGGACGACGCGGACCAGCATCTGGACGTCAAGGTTTCGTTTTGCAAGGTCGCTGAAGCCGGCCGCAACGCGTTGGCGGTCTCTACCGTGGTGCATCTTCACAACCTGCTGGGACGCGTCTACATGCTGCTCGTCGCGCCGATCCACCGCCGCATCGTTCCCGCCACGCTGGCGCGGCTGGAGACTGGGCAATCCGCGGCGCCCTGAGAACTTGCCATGGATGGCATCGTCATTCGGCCGATGATCGAACATGCAGGGGCGGTGCCGCGCATCGCCGCGTGGTTCTTCGAGGAGTGGAGGCTGATCTATGGCGATGAGACCCAAGCCTCGGTGCAGCGCCGTATCGAAAGCTGGCTCACGCAGCGGCAGATCCCAACCGCTCTCGTTGCACTTTCCGAGAACCAGGTCGTCGGGACCGTGGCCTTGAAAGAGCGGGAATTGCCGCAGTTTCCGGAATCGCCGTGGTTAGCTGGCCTATACGTCGTGCCGGAGTTTCGTCGCCACGGGATCGGCGCGCTGCTGGTGCGGGCGGCAGAACGCGAAGCCGCCTCGCTCGGGGTTGAGCGGCTCCACCTCTATACCCCAGGTTCGCAGCAGTTCTATGCACGCCTGGGTTGGTCGGTGCTGGGGCATCGCCCGCTTCCCGGCGGCATGGTTGCCGTGATGTGCAAACAGGTCGGGGTGCGCAATGTCCGGCATTGAGACCGGATCTTGCTCCTGCGCCGCCCCCGGTTCGAGGTGAATCAGCGGCCCAGGAGCGTCATCATTGTCATTCGATGGCACCGGGAGCCGTCGTCTTGGATTGCCGACTCATCCTGCCTCCTGGCCTGGCAGGCCCAGCATTGGATAGCCCAAATGGGACCACTCGTTGATCGAGCCTGGGTACACACGGACTTGCTGGTCGCCCACCAGTCGGGTCAGGATGAACCAGGTGCTCGCGGCGTATTGGCCCGTGTTGCAGTAGGCAATCATCGGACCGCGTTCGGACAGACCCACCAAGGGCAGGAGGGCCCGGTACTGGGCCGCACGCAGAAACCGGGCTGATCCGTCCTTGGCGGTTCGATACAACACCGAAGGTGGCAAGGAGCGCGCTCCTGGGATGCGTCCAGCTTCGGTCGCCACGATACTTTGCTCGACCCCCACAAATTGGGCCATGGGTCTGGCATCGACGAGGATGGGACGCCCCGGATGTTTGCTCGCCGCCAGCACTTGCTGCGTGGTGGCCACCAGTTTCATGTCGGCAGGCTTGGCGACCCAATGTCCGGATGTCATCGGCGCAATGGCGTCCGTATCCACCGGATAGCCGGCGGCGATCCATGCATGCGTCCCGCCGTTGAGAATGGCGACCTCATCGGCCGGCATGCCGAAGACTTGCAGCGCGTAAGCCAGGTAGGCCGCTTCCTGGAGTGATGAAGCGTCGTCTCCCGTTGGAACAAGGACCACGGGCTTGTCAGCTTCGAACTGAGAGGCCTGCATCACGGCCTGAAAATCCGACGAGGTCGGCAGCAGAAAATCGACCTTGTGACCGTCGATGTCGCGCTTGTCCCGAATCGCCCAGAAATTGACAGACAAGGCGCCTGGCACATAGCCACCGACCTTGCTCAAGACTTTTTTGCCGCCTTCGGTGTTGAATGTGGGGTCGCTGGTCAAGCTGTTGATGTCGTCGCGGATATCGACGATCTGGACAGCCTTGGCGTGATCGTGCAGCCACTGCACGGAGACCAAGGGCCCCGGAAGCCCGGCTGCGTACGCAGCCGGGCAGCATGCGGCCGAGAGCACCCATCCGAGGCATGGGGCGACCGAGCGCAGCAGGGGGTTCAAAAAGGCCATGGTGTCAGTCTCCATTGAAGAAAGTTGAGTTACCGAGAGTGGCTGGGCCAAGCCTCTTGGCTACGCATGCTTCATGCGGATTTCACTTCAGAGCGTCGCCCTTGGGTTCGCTGTAGCCGTAGTCCTTGAACAACGTCCGCCCTTCGGCGCTGGTCATGAGCTTGACGAAGGCTTCGCCGGCTCTGGGGTTGGGCGCGTTCTTCAGCACGGCGGCGTAGAACACCAGCGGCTGGGTGGGCAACCAGGGAAAGAGGCGGAAAGGCGCGTCGCTGCATCAGAAATTCCTCGGTTCAGGATGGTTTGTGGTGACATCGCGATGGGACGCGAGTGATGGTCGGACAGGCGAATTCAAAAGGCACTCGAAATATTCGTAGGATTATATCGTATTGGCACTTGTCAAATCGGCCGCCGGATGATGCGCGGGGTACCCCGGTGTGCGTTCGTGCAATCTCGCGGCGGATCAAGGATCCACAAAAAAGCGGCCCCGAAGGGCCGCGCAAGCGAGGATCGTGACGGTCAGTCGTCCACCCCGAGGATGATGTGTGAAGCCTTGATCAAGGCGCATACGTGCAGGCCATGCTGGAGACCCAGGTGACGGGTGCTCGCGGGCGTGATCATGACGACCAACTCGCCGCCACCACTCAGCTCGATGGAAATTTCATCATTGACGACCCCGGGGACAATGCGGCTGACTTGGCCGCAGAGCCGATTGCGGGCCGATGTTTTCGTACAGTCTTGTGGGGTGCACAGAATGGGCCAGGACGCCTTGATCATCGCCCACGCGAGTGTGTTGGGCTCCAGGCCGAGACGGCGCATGCTGTCCAAGGTGATGATCGCGACAAGCCGCTCTCCTCCGGGCAGTCGCAGGACCACCTCGGCATTGACGGCGCCGGGCGTGACGACCTCGATCGTGCCGTGCAGCACGTTGCGTGCGCTGGTTCGCATGTTGACCTCCGTTGGAATCAGGGTGATGGCTTGATCTCGAATCGATACGCCGCGTGGCAGGCTACGCAGTTGGATGTGACGTCTGCCAGGGCCTGGAATGCAGGGCCGACCTGGCCCGTCGCTGCGGTGTTTTGCAGTTGCACGACGAACAGCTCCGATTGGCGGTGAAAAGCCATGCCGATCTGCTGCATCCCGGCAGGCATGGCGCGATGCATGAGCCGCATCTGCCGGGAGCCCATGACACTCAGGCCCAGGTGCATCTGGGCAATACGGGCCGCCTCAAGCCATTGGCGCTGGCCCATCTTGCGTTCGATCGCTGCCATGGCCCGCAGGTGATCGCGCATCAGTGCGAGTTCATGCAGGTAGGCAGTCTTCGGCAAAGGCACCACCAGCCGAGTGTCCACATTGCTGGCAAAGGCCATGCCGCATGGCAGTAGAGATAGCAGGATGAAGAAGATGGGGCTGCGGCAAACGTACGGCATAAGCATCAAACTCACTCGTGATGTTTGGCTGAATATAGCGCACACGTCATTCTGGAGCAAGCAAGGCCCTCCGAATTCCGCCTCTTTGCACGCGAAACGCCGACATCCACACCTGGCTTTGCAGGCTTGAGGTGGGTTCAGAGAACGACCGTTTTTGAGCGCCCCCAGGTCGGCCCGCCGACCCGCCCCCCCCGAGGGGGTCAAGGAAACTTGGGGCGGCCCTGCGTTTCCTTGAGAGAACAAACCAATCGAGAACGCTCCCGACCAGAAATCAACGAGACAGCGTTCGCGGTTCTCTTGGTCGATGGATGGCGCTCGTCTGGTGCAATGGCGGGTAAGTTTCGAGAAATGCGGTCAAGCACCTGAGCCGGTTCTCGTTCCAACTCCGCGTTCATCCTGTCGGAAGGATCAGTGCGACCCTCAGCGACCGACTCTGCGCGACCCTGAGCCGACGTACGCTTCGTGGGACCTACCGCCAAGAAGCAGACATTCGCCTCATCGCTTGGCGCCCTGTGACCAAGCTCTGCAAGGCCAGACTACACAAACACCTCCAGGTCGGCACCATCGATCACCTGAGAGGGTGTGAACAAATCCGCCATGCCCGCTCATCCCGCCCAAACGGCCCCACTCGGCGTTGCCAATGCGCGCCGTGCCGTCACCTTGATTGGAACCGTTTGGGCGCCCTGCTCGGCCACGCCGGATTCATTCACACCCTCTGAGGGCAACTCGACGACAATAGGAAGCTCTTCCAGATGGGCAAGGCTGCGGGCGGCGACGATGGCATCTTCGCCGCCGAAGGCTGAAGCGGACGCCCGTCGGCCAGATTCGTTACCGCTTCTTCGGTCGAAGCGGGTTGGGGATCATCGGCGCCAAACTCGCGGGCAGTCCGGGTGGGTTGGGGACGTGCACCTTCTTCGGTTTCTTGGCTTCCTTGTTGCCGTGCTTGCCCTTGGTCATGGTGCGTACTCCAGATTTGATTGAACGGAGATTGTGCGCGCTGCGGCCCAACGACTTCTGTGCGTCACCGCACGCAAGCCGCTGCCGGCCTCGCGACGCGGTCAGACCAGGCCAGCGCTTGGGCGCTCGAACGCCGTGTCGTCCTGACGGAGCCGGGTTTCGGTCAGCAAACGGTGCAACTCATGCTTCACCACGCCGTAGCACTCACACGCACAGGTCTGCAGCCCGATCGGATCAATAACCGTGATGTGGCCTCGGCGGTACCGGATATAGCCGCCTTCCTGCAGCCCTCCAGCAGCCTGCGTGACGCTTTCGCGGCGCATGCCCAACATACTGGCCACCAGCTCCTGCGTCATCACCAACTCTCCCGCTGGCGAACGATCGGCGGTTGACAGCAACCAGCGACTGAGCTGCTGCTCGATCGAATGATGGCGGTAGCAGACGGCCGCCTGGGTGATCTGCGTGATCAGCGCCTGGGTGTAGCGCAGCAGCAGGCGCCGCATCTGCCCCGGCCCCTCGAAGGCCCGCATCAGCGCGCTGCGGGGCAGCCGATAGCCATGCCCCGACGTCAGCACCACGGCGGAACTTGGCGTGGTGTCACCTCCCATGAAGAGCGCCATGCCGACCATGCCTTCGCGGCCGACTCCTGTGGTTTCCGCGGCGGCTCCCGTGACCGTTGCGGAATACAGCGAGATCACCGCCGTGGTCGGAAAGTAGGCATGCGGCAACAGCGTCCCAGGCTCATAAAGCACCTCGCCCAGCATCATCGGAACCAGTTCCAGGGCATCGTTCAGCCGCTCGAACTCCGCCGTGGGCAGGGCGGCGATCAGATGGTTTTGGTTGGGCGTGTGGAGTCTGGGCATCGGAGCGCAGCGCTGCGTGCTACCTGCCTGATGTGACTTCCACGCCGATGCCGCGGTAGCCCACGAAGCGACAGGCCTGATCGAACATCGGCTGCCCGCTGACCCGGAACTGCTGCCGCGATCCGTCGCTGTTGGTGCGGTGGAAGGCGAAGTCGAGGAAGGGCCGGCGGGCCGCGATGCTGTCTTGCAAGGCTTTGCGCTCTGCGAGGTCCCAGCCGTCGTCGAGATTCGGCGCCGAGCCCGCCGCCAATGGACCCACCCGAAGGCCGAGCATTTCCATCACCGGGCCCGAAACCTTGGTGAATTCACCGTGATCGTCCTGTTCCCAGTACCAGTCCGAGGCCAACTCGGTCAGGCTGCGATAGCGGGCTTCGCTTTCCCGCAGCTCCGCGGTGCGCTCGCTCACGGCGCGTTCGAGGTCCTTGTTGTGGGCCTCCAGCTTTCGGTACAGCAGTCGGACCTCCAGCATGTTGTGGATGCGGGTCTTGACCTCCACCAGGTCGAAGGGTTTGCTGATGAAGTCCTTGGCACCTGCCTGCAGCGCCCGCAACTTGTGGCCGGGCTGGGCGGTGAGCACGATGACCGGCAGGTAGCTCTCTTGTTCGTTGGTCTTCAGGGCTTCCATGACGCTGAACCCATCCATCGCCGGCATCTGCAAGTCAAGCAGGATCAGGTCGTAGTTGTCCCGGCGGTGCAGAGCGCAGACCTCGGCCGGCTTCATGGTCGACGCGACGCGGCTGTAGCCGGCCTCAGCCAGCAAGCGACTCAGGAGCCTCACATTGACATCCTGATCGTCCACAATCAGGATGTTGGCGCCCAGAATGTCGTGTTCTATGGTCACGGACTTGTCGCCTCGTCGATGCTGCGCAGCGATCGGGTCTGCGCCTCTTGCAGGGCCAGATCCAGGGTTTCCATGAACGCGTCGACCTTGATCGGTTTGGTGAGATAGCGGAAAAACCCGGCTTCCAACCCCTTCTCGATGTCTCTGGGCATGGCGTTCGCGCTGAGTGCGATCACCGGAATGTGCGCGGTGATCGGGTCACCGGCGAGGATCTTGAGCGCCGTGACACCGCTGATGCCGGGCAAATTGATGTCCATCAGGATGACCTCGGGCATCGCTGCGCAGGCCAATTCGATGCCGCGCCGGCCGTCCTTCGCACTCAGCAGATGGATGTCCGGGCGACGTTCCAGGAGCCGGGAAACCAGCATCAGATTCGCCGGATTGTCTTCCACGCAGAGCACGGTGCGCAGCGGCGTGTCGACCGCGATGCCCGCGGGGGCTGTGGCAACCGGCAGCGTGGCCTCGGAAGGAATTTCAAGGCCCTGAGCCGCCCCCAGCTCGACCCAGAACAAGCTGCCAACGCCGACCGTGCTGTCAACACCAATCTCGCCACCCATCAACTCGACCAGCTGTTTGCAGACCACCAGGCCGATCCCGGTGCCTTCCTCGACACCAGCTTCCTGACCAAGACGATTGAAGGGCTGGAACAGTTGTGCGAGCTTGTCGGCCGGCAAGCCCTCTCCCGTGTCCTGGAAACTGACGCGGATGCGCCCCCCCAGGCTGGCGTGGCAACTGACCTCGACCATGCCGCCCACGCGGTTGTATTTGATCGCGTTGGAGAGCAGGTTGACAAAGATCTGCTTGACCCGCGTGCGATCTGCCTTGACAAACAAAGGACGGTCAGGCGGACGAAAGCTGACGTTGATACCGCTCTTGCGCGCCTGGGGTTCGATCATCGCCTGACAATCGCCGAGCACTTCAGCCAGCGACATGGGCTCTGGCGACAAGGACAGCTTGCCGGACTCGATGAGGGCCAGATCGAGAATCTCGTTGATCAGCTCCAGCAGGTACCAGCCGGCCTGGAGGATCTGGTCGATGCTGTCCTTCTGGGCAGGTGTCGGCGGCGGTGAGCCCGAGTCCATCAGTTGCGCGAAGCCGAGAATCGCATTCAGCGGCGAGCGCAGTTCGTGGCTCATGCTGGACAAGAACTCCGACTTCGCCTGGTTGGCGCGCTCCGCTGTGATCTTGGCGCCCTGGAGTTCGAGGTTCGTTTCGCGCAAGGCCGAATCGAGGCGCTTGCGCTCGGTGACGTCCCTCGCCGCGGCGATCACCCCGCGCAGCTTCCGGTCCCGGTCATAGAACGGCGTCGCGTTGCAGGACACCACGGTTTCGCGCTGGTCGGCGGCGCTGGCGGTCAACTCGTAGTTGGTGACCTTCTTCTCGCTCAAGACCCGCTCGATGCACACCTGCGCGCGCTCAGAATCGGTGAAGTAGCGCTTGAAGGGCGTGCCGATCAACGCGTCGCGGCTTCGGCCGGTGAGCACCTCGGCCTGCTCGTTGACGTCGGTGATCATGCCGGACGGGTCGGTGGTGATCAGCGCGTCGACGATGGATTCGATCAGGGACCGCGTGTAGAAATGCTGGTCGCGCAGGCGCTGATCCAGCCGTTCCTGCTCGGCTTCCACCTGCTTGCGCACCGTGTTGTCGGTGCCGATGAGCAAGTAGCCGATGATCGCGTTCTGCGCGTCTCGCAGCGCCGTGACCGAGACGACGGCTGGCAAGCGACTGCCGTTCTTGCGCAGGTAGGTCAGATCGTAGATGTCCTCGATCCCGCGCGAAGCCTTGAACACGAGGGCTTCGAAGCCCGGAGCGATGACGGTGCCGAACTCCACGCTCAGAGCCTGGGCGCGCAGGATCACTTCCTGTGGATCGGAGAAGTCAGCCGGGGTGATGCGGTTCATCACGTCGGCAGCCGCGTAGCCCAGCATGCGCTCGGCGCCAATGTTGAAGAGTTGGATGACGCCCTTGTCGTCGGTGGCGATGCTCGAGAAGTTGGCGCTGTTGAGGATCGCACTTTGCAGTGCGCCCGTCTTCAGCAGGGCCGTTTGACGACGTGCCTCCATGCCGCCGCGCGACGTCGCGGAGGTTGAGAGCGTCGTGGCTTGTCGACCTGACCTGGACTTGTCAGGTTTCATGAGGGGATGGTGAGGATCAACTTCGGGGACTCCGGGCTTTGGGGGCGCCGGAACGGGCGGGATGACGCGGATCGGTCATTTCGAAATGATCGCGCCAGCCCTCAACGCGCGTCTGTGCGCTGGCAGACAGACACAGGGGCGCTGGCGTGGCTGTGTTGCGGTCGCGTCGGGCTGCACGGGTGCCCAAAGGTCGCGGGCGCCCAGGACCGACGCATGCCCCGGGCGGGAGCCGGACTGTGCCCGGACGTTCCGAATGGGGCCACCCCATCCACGCTCGGCCGGCGCGTGAGCCCAGTCCCGGCCACACAGGCGTGGTGCCAATTCCCATGGACTGCTTGCTTGGCAGTACCTGGGCCTGGCGAATCCGTCACCCGGAAAGGCGACTGGCAGACGACAACACCTGGCCGAACCGCGACCGTGGCTGTTCGACCCTTTGCCGGCGCGCGGCGTGCAATGCGTGACGGAGTGGCGATCGGGCAAACTTCAGGCGCTCTCGTCGGAGATGTGGGAAGCCAGTGTTTCCGATAGGCGCTGCGTCAGCTTGACCATGGAAGCCTGCTCGCGCTCAAAGCCGTAGACCGTCAGTGGAAAGTTCAGCGGCTTCTGCAGCGCCCAGATGCGCTCATGCTGATCGGGAGCGATGATCTGCGCCGGATTGCCAACGGCAACCCAGCCGATGGGTACGGTCGCCCCGGCGGGCAGGTGCGTTCTCAAGTGGACGACGCCATGGATGCGCACTTCGCTTCCCTTGCCCAAATGGGACGCGTGGAACACCGCTGCACCCGTGGCAATGAAAACCTCGTCCTCGATCGTGCTGCCGACAACATGCGCATTCGGACCGATCAGGCAGTTCCGGCCAATGCGCAATGGGTGTTTGGCGGAGCTCCGTAAAACGGCATTCTCCATCACGATGCACTCTTGACCGATGACGATCGAGCCGCCTTCGGCGATGACCTGGGCTCCATACTGGATCCGGCATCCAGGACCAACCGTCACATCACCACAAAGCACCGCGTTCGGTGCAATCCAGGCGTCGCGGTCGACCGATGGTTTCTTGCCATTATGGGTGAAGAGCATGCCGGTCTCCGGGGTTGGAAAATTTGAGCGCCTGAAGTTTGAAACTCACGGATGCGAACGGCAGGACTCACCTACGGGAAGATTGATCACGGTCGCGGCGGTGTGCATGTCCGTTTCCTGGCACCGGATTGGGCGTCTGTCGACAAGGCAGGCCATGGCCGTTGGCCGCCCGAGAGCCTGCCCGGCACCAACATGGCTTCCAATTCGAGGACTCCCATGCTGCGCCATTATCGAGGACGATTTCAACAGAGCTCATTCCAGAGGCCATCAGTTTTACCCCCCCCCCGACATGGTCAGGCTCCCCAGGTTCATGATGTGCCCCTCTCAAGGAAACGCAGGGCCGTCCCAAGTTTCCTTGACCCCCACGGGGGGGCGGGTCGGCGAGCCGACCCTGGGGGCGCTCAGAGGGCGCAGACGAAAACAACATCGCGCGCGTTGTGCTCGGATCGAGGCCCAGGTTGGCGGGGTGGCAGATGGCGACGAAGGCGCGCGGCGAGCAAGCGGGGCGCCAGCCCGTTATGAGCGTTACGAGCGCCGCCATAGGGTCAACGCCTGCTGCGACGCGCTGCGCACGGGCTGCGCCTGGCGGCGACACGGGGTTCGATGCCGGCAAGAAGGGACAGCCATCGAAGAGGCTCACGGCATCCGCGTGGACATCGCGCGCCACCCCGGCAACCGCAGCGCGAGCATGTGGCAAGACGCGCAACAGCCCCTGTGGCCCGAGGGCGTCCCAGGGGCTTCGTCGTGCAGGCCAAGCGTTGGGTTGTCGAGCGCACGCAGGCCTGGAACGAGCGCGTACCCCGCCTCATGGCACACCATGACCGGTCAAACTGGGCTCCCCTCGCATGGGTCTGGCTGGCCAAAGCGCGTATCCTCGCCACCAGACTGGCCGCTTAGGGCGATACTGCAGTGCTACCGCTGCGGCACAATCCAACTCCGCCCATACTCCGCCATCCCCATGCGCCTGCTGCTTGTCGAAGACGATGCCATGATCGGCGAGAGCGTGCTCGACGCGCTGCGCGACGACGGCTACGCGGTGGATTGGGTGCGCGACGGCCAGATGGCCGACGCCGCCTGGAGCACCGAGCATTACGACCTGGTGCTGCTCGACCTCGGCCTGCCCCGGCTCGACGGTCTGCAGGTGCTGAAAAAGGCACGCGCCCGGCGCGACCGCACTCCGGTGCTCATCGCCACCGCGCGCGACGCGGTGCAGGCCCGCATCGCCGGGCTCGATGCCGGTGCCGACGACTATGTGCTCAAGCCGTATGACCTCGACGAGTTGCAGGCCCGCATCCGCGCCTTGCTGCGCCGCGCCGCCGGCCGCGCCGAGCCGGTGTTCGAGCACGGCCCGGTGCGCCTGAACCCGGCCACCCACGAAGCCACCTTCGAGGGTCATCCGGTGCAACTCTCGCAGCGCGAATGGGCGGTGCTGGAAGCGCTGATTGCGCGCCCCGGCATCATTCTCTCGCGCACCCAGCTCGAAGAAAAACTCTACAGCTGGAAAGACGAGATCTCCAGCAACGCGGTGGAGGTGTATGTGCACAGCCTGCGCAAAAAGCTGGGTGCCGATTTCATCCGCAACATTCGCGGCATGGGCTACGTGATCTCGCGCGAAGCCCCAGCGACGCATCGCGGCACAGGGGCCGATCCGGCCGATCCGGCCGACACGGCACGCGGCGCCAGCGATGTCAGCGGCGACGCAGGCGATGAGGGAGGCGAGGCGTGAAATCCCTGCGCGCTCAATTGCTGGTGCTGCTCACCGCGGCCGTGCTGCTCGCCGCCCTGGTGCAGGCGGTGGTGGTGTTCAACAGCGCCATGCGCGAAGCCGATGCGGTGTTCGACTACCACCTGCAGCAACTCGCCCTGTCGCTGGCCAGCGGCGACCTCGGCCTGCCTGGCTTCGGCCCGAATGCCGACGACCATAACGGCGTGGACTATGTGGTGCAGGTCTGGGCCCCGGACGGCCAGCGCATCTATGTTTCGCGCCCGCGGCTGGAACTGCCCGATCAGGCGGTGCTGGGCTATGCCAATGTGGATGTCGGCGCGCAGCAATGGCGCGTGTTTTCCATGCAGGCGGGCGGGCGCACCATCCAGGTGGCGCAGCCCTTGCTCAGCCGCCGCGCCCTCGCCCTGACCTTCGCCTTCAATTCCGTCTGGCCCATGTTGCTGATCGCCCCGCTCCTGCTGCTGGCCGTGGCCTGGGTGGTGCGGCGTTCGCTCAAGCCCTTGCGCTCGCTGTCGCAGGAGTTGGAAAACCGGGCCGCCACCTCTTTCGACCCCATCGACCCGCAACCGGTGATGCAGGAAATGCAACCCGTGGTGCGCGCCATGAACGGCCTGTTCACACGCACCCGCCAGGCCTTCGACACGCAGCAGATGTTCGTGGCCGACGCCGCCCACGAACTGCGTTCGCCGCTGGCCGCGCTCAAGGTGCAGATCCAGATGCTCGGCCGCGCGCAGGATGAGGCCACCCGCCAGGTCGCACTGCAGCGCCTGGGCTCGGGCCTGGACCGCGCCACGCATCTGGTCGAGCAACTGCTCGCCCTGGCACGCGCCGACTCCAGTGGACAGGAAGCCGCCGCGCCCAGTTCGCTCACCCAGGCCGCGCGACTGGCCTTGTCCGACACGCTGGAACTGGCGCAAACACGCGGCGTCGACGCCGGGCTGGAGCAGGCCGAGGAACTCACCGTGCAAGCCCCACCCAACGGCCTGCGCATGCTGGCCCGCAATCTGCTGGACAACGCCTTGCGCTACACCCCGGCGGGCGGGCGGGTGGACGTGCGGGTGCGGCGCGAAGGCAGCCGGGCCGTGCTCGAAGTGGACGATTCCGGCCCCGGCATTCCGGTGGACGACCGGGCGCGCGTGTTCGATCGCTTCTACCGCCGCGAGAACGCGCCACCCGGTGGCAGCGGCCTGGGCCTGGCCATCGTGCAAAGCGTGGCGGAACGCAGCGGCGCCCAGCTCAGCCTGCTGGATTCACCCCTCGGCGGGCTGCGGGTGCGGGTGGAATTCCCGGCCGTTGTGGCGTCGGTCGCGGCGGCGGCCACGGACCACGGGCCGGCGCCCGGATAACCCGGCGCTCAGGACGCCGGCGCGTCCAGGTCGAACGCCTTGTGCAAGGCGCGCACCGCCAGTTCGAGGTACTTCTCCTCGATCAGCACCGAGACCTTGATTTCCGAGGTGGAAATCATCTGGATGTTGATGCCTTCCTCCGACAGCGTGCGGAACATCTTGCTGGCCACGCCGGCGTGCGAGCGCATGCCGACGCCGACGATGGACACCTTGCAGGCTTTCGGGTCGCCGATGATGTCTTTGGCGCCGATATGCGCCTGGATGCTGGTCTTGAGAATGTCCAGCGTGCGGGCGTAGTCGCCGCGGCCGACGGTGAAGGAGAAGTCGGTGTAGCCGTCGACGCTCTGGTTCTGCACGATCATGTCGACATCGATGTTCGCGCCGCCCACCGCGCTCAGAATTTGGTAGGCGATCCCCGGGCGATCGGGCACGCGCACGACGGTGATCTTGGCTTCATCGCGGGCGAAGGCGATGCCGGAGACGACGGCTCGTTCCATGGTCTGGTCTTCCTCGAAGGTGATGAGTGTGCCGCTGCGCATTTCCTGCTCCAGCGGAATGTCGCAGGGCGTGAGACTGGAGAGCACGCGCAAGCGCACGCGGTATTTGCCGGCGAATTCCACCGAGCGCGTCTGCAGCACCTTGGAGCCCAGGCTGGCCATTTCCAGCATTTCCTCGAAGGTGATGGTGGACAGCTTGCTGGCCTCCGGCACGACGCGCGGGTCGGTGGTGTAGACGCCATCGACATCGGTGTAGATCTGGCATTCGTCGGCGCCCAGCGCCGCGGCCAGGGCCACGCCCGAGGTGTCGGAGCCGCCACGACCCAGGGTGGTGATGTTGCCGGCATCGTCCACGCCCTGGAAACCGGCGACGACGACGATCATGCCGGCATCCAGATCGGCGCGCATGCGCGTCTGGTCGATGGATTCGATGCGCGCCTTGGTGAACGCGCTATTGGTGCGGATGCCGACCTGAAAGCCCGTGTAGCTGCGCGCCTCGCGCCCCTGCGCCTTCAGCGCCATGGCCAGCAGGCCGATGCTGACCTGCTCGCCGGTGGAGGCCACCACGTCGAGTTCGCGCGGATCGGGGTCGGGCTGGATTTCGCGGGCCATGGCGATGAGCCGGTTGGTCTCACCCGACATGGCCGACACCACCACCACGACCTGATGCCCGGCATCGGCCCATTTGATGGCGCGGCGCGCGACGTTCTTGATGCGTTCGACGGAACCGACCGAGGTGCCGCCGTATTTCTGGACGATGAGCGCCATGATTGCGTTGGAAGGGAACGAGAAGGCGCGCAAACCCCCAGTGCGCGCCCGCTGCGGAAAGCCGGAAATTATAGGCAGCACGTTTCTCCATGCATGGAGGAGACTCACGGCCACAGGTCGTTTCGCATCCCTCGGGGGCGGCAAGGCCGCAGCAGGACGCTCCGCTCAGTCCGCTGGCGCCACCCGCACCAAGCAGCCGCCCCGACGCTCCAGGGTCGCTGCCTCCAGCCGCACCTGCAGGCCCATGGCACCGCGCGCTGTGGCGCGTACCTGCCGCCGCAGGTTGTCGATCTGCCCATGGTTGCTGCGCAACCCGGCCTGCCGCAGCCACAGCCGCAGCACTTCGCCCAGGCGGGCGTCGCTTAGCTCTCGCAGTGCGCCGAGACCCAAGCCGTCGGGGGCGGCGCATCGGGCGAGATCGAGCGCGGCCATCTCCTCGATGCTGGCCGCGGCATGGGCGCATAGCGCCGCCGAGCGCGCCAGGGTGCTGCGCCAGGCTGGCTCCAGCCTGGCGATGACCGGCAACAGTTCATGCCGGATGCGGCTGCGGCGAAACGCCGGATCATGGTTCATCGGATCGCGCAGATACGGCAGCGCTCGAGCATCGAGCGATTGCCGCAGTGCCTCGGCGGAACAAGCCAACAAGGGCCGGCCCAGCCACAAGCCGTCGCGCTGCGTCGCTTCGGGCATGGCCGCCAAACCCTTGGGACCGGCACCCCGCAGCAAGGCCAGCAAGAGCGACTCGGCCTGGTCGTCGGCCTGATGGCCGAGCAGCAGCCAGTCGCAACCCAGCCCCCGCGCAGCCTCACCCAAGGCCCGATAGCGGGCATCACGGGCCTTGTCCTCCAGGCTGTCGCCACGCTGCGCCTGCACTTGCACCGGCAGCACGGTGCACGGCATGTTCCAGGCTGCGCAGCGCTTGCGCACATGGTCGGCGAAGGCATCGGCGCCAGACTGCAAACCGTGGTGCACATGCAAGGCACGCAGGCGCGCAGGCCCCCAGCGTTGCAGCGCCGCCAACAGCAGCGCGGTGGAATCGGCACCGCCGCTGAAGGCGATGGCCACCGGGGCCGGGGCCGCGCCCAAAGCAGCATGCCGGCGCACGAAGCTGCGCAAGGCGACCAAGGCCGGATCAGCCTGCGAACCTTGGGCAGCCGGCATGGTGGATGACGCGGTTGAAGGAAGCATCGAACCGCCGCGACGGGGCTCGTTCGCAGCGAGTTTCAGCGCGTGGACTTGGTGTCCTGGAATTTGCCGAAGGCGCAAAGGCGGTCGTAGCGCTGCTTCACCAGATCGGCCGGCTTGATGCCCTGGAACTGGCGCAGGCTTTCGGCCAGGGCACGCTTGAGGCTGGCGGTCATGGCCAGCGGGTCGCGGTGCGCGCCGCCGATGGGCTCGTTCACAATTTTGTCGATCAGGCCCAGCGCCTTGAGCCGGTGGGCGGTCAGGCCCAGCGCCTCGGCAGCCTCGGGCGCGCGCTCGGCGCTTTTCCACAGGATGGAGGCGCAGCCTTCGGGGGAGATGACGGAGTACACCGAGTACTGCAGCATCAGCACATGGTCGGCCACGGCAATGGCCAGCGCGCCGCCCGAGCCGCCCTCGCCGATGATGGTGGAGATGATGGGCACCTGCAACTGCGCCATCTCGAAGATGTTGCGGCCGATGGCTTCGGACTGATTGCGCTCCTCGGCGTCGATGCCGGGATAGGCGCCGGGGGTGTCGACGAAGGTGAACACCGGCAGGCTGAATTTCTCGGCCAGTTTCATCAGGCGCAGCGCCTTGCGGTAGCCCTCGGGCTTGGTCATGCCGAAGTTGCGCAGCGCGCGTTCCTTCGTGTCGCGCCCTTTCTGGTGGCCGATGATCATGCAGGCCAGGCCGTTGAAGCGCGCCAGGCCGCCGACGATGGACAGGTCGTCGGCGTAGTGGCGGTCGCCATGCAATTCGTGAAAATCGGTGAACATCTGCGCCACGTAGTCCAGCGTGTAGGGGCGCTGGGCATGGCGGGCAATCTGCGTGACCTGCCAGGGCGAGAGCTTGGCGTACAGATCCTTGGTCAGCTGCTGGCTTTTTTTCTGCAGGCGGCTGATTTCTTCGGAAATGTCGACGGCCGACTCGTCCTGCACATAGCGCAGCTCTTCGATCTTGGTTTCCAGTTCGGCAACCGGCTGCTCAAAGTCGAGAAAAACTTTTTTACTCATGGTTCAACCCCTTCGCGATTCCGTCGGCTTGAAGCGGCGGAAGCGCCATGCATGGCGGGCAGATGGTTGCCGCGCAGCTGGCGTCGGTTCTATGTTGATGCGATTCAGTAGTCGACCACGGCCGGGTCGATGCTGCGCCAAATATACCAAGTGCCGACCGAACGCCAGGGCGCCCAGGCGGCGGCCACCTCGCGCAGCTCGCTGCGACTGACGGCCTCGCCGGAGAAATAGCCCAGGCTGATGCCGCGCTGCAAACCCAGATCGTCCAGCGGCAGCACATCCGGGCGCATCAGGTGGAACATCAGAAACATCTCGGCCGTCCAGCGGCCGATGCCGCGGATGGCCACCAGCTCCGTGATGATGGCCTCGTCCGCCATCTCGGCCCACTGCCCGGGGTGAACCTCGCCGGCATCGAACTTGGCGGCCAGGTCGCGCAGGTATTCGCACTTGCGCTGCGACAGCCCGGCCAGCCGCAGCGCCGCGATCTCGCGCGCCAGAATGCTGTGCGGCGTGACTTCGCCGACTTGCGTCAGCAGCCGCTCCCACACCGATTGCGCCGCCTTGACCGAAATCTGCTGACCGACGACCGAACGCGCCAGGGTCTGGAAGGCGTCGCCGCGGCTTTGCAGCTGCGTTGCCCGGTGCTGCGGAATGAGCTTGCGCATCACCCGGTCGGCCCGCATCAGCTGAGCGCAGGCTTCGTCCCAGTAGGCGGGGAGCGTCATGGTTGCGGTTTTCGATGTTGCCATCTCAGGCCTGGCGCCAGAGGGTGACGCCATCCGGCTTGTCTTCGAGCACGATGCCGCGCTCCAGCAGCACCGCGCGAATGGCGTCGGCCTGGGCGAAGTCGCGTGCCTTCTTGGCGGCGGCACGGGCCTGCACCTGCGCATCGATCCAGCCCGCGTCGACCTGATTCGCCCCGGCCTGCAGAAAGCGTTGCGGCACTTGCCGCAGCAGGCCGAGCGTGCCGCCCAGGCCCTTGAGCAGGCCGGCGAGTTCCGCGCTGGCGCTGCGGTTGACCTCGCTGGCGAGTTCGAACAGCACGGCCAGGGCTTCGGGGGTGTTGAAGTCGTCGTCCATCGCTGCGCCGAAGCGCTGCGCCGCCGGCTGGCTCCAGTCCAGCGTGGCGGGAACATCGGCAAAGTTCTGCAGCGCGGTGTAGAGCCGGGCCAGGGCATGGCGGGCGTCGTGCAGATTGTCTTGCGAGTAGTTGAGCGGGCTGCGGTAATGGGCGCGAATGATGAAAAACCGCACGGTTTCGGCGTCGAACAGCTTGAGCACGTCGCGGATGGTGAAAAAGTTGCCCAGCGACTTCGACATCTTCTCGTCGTTCACGCGCACGAAGCCGTTGTGCATCCAGAGGTTGACGAAGGGCTTGCCGCTGGCGCCCTCGCTCTGCGCGATTTCGTTCTCGTGATGCGGGAACTGCAGGTCGGCGCCGCCGCCGTGGATGTCGAAATGCTCGCCCAGCAGCGCACAGCTCATGGCCGAGCATTCGATATGCCAGCCCGGCCGCCCCTCTCCCCAGGGCGAAGCCCATTGCACCTCGGCAGGCTCCTGCGGCTTGGCGCGCTTCCACAGCACGAAGTCCAGCGGATCGCGCTTGGCCCGGTCGATTTCCACACGTTCGCCTGCCTGCAGTTCATCCAGCGACTTGCCCGAGAGCCGGCCGTAGCCGGGGAAGGCGCGCACGGCGTAGTCCACATCCCCCGCGGTGTCCTGGTAGGCCAGGCCCTTGTCCATCAGGCGGGTGATGAGCTGCTGCATCTGCGGGATGTAATCCGTGGCGCGCGGCTCGTGCGTGGGGCGCTCGATGCCCAACGCGTCGGTGTCCTCGTGCATCGCGGCGATGAAGCGGTCGGTGAGTTCGCGCACGCTCACGCCGCTTTCAACCGCGCGGCGGATGATCTTGTCGTCCACATCCGTGATGTTGCGCACATAGGTGACGCGCAGGCCACGCGCCTTGAGCCAGCGTTGCACCAGATCGAACACCGCCATCACCCGCGCATGGCCGAGATGGCAGTAGTCGTACACCGTCATGCCGCAGACATACAGGCGCACCTGGCCGGGGTCGATGGGGGCTAGCGGCTGCTTCTCGCGCGACAGCGTGTTGTAAATCTGCAAGGTCATGGAATGTCGTGCCGCCTGCCGCGCCGGGAGTACCGGATGCGGCAGGCGGCGGCTGCTGCATGGATGGGGAGGAATGGGGCGAGCCGGCAGGCAGGCCCGGATAAAATCAAAAACTTAGCACAGCCGGAGCCAACTTGAACCCATGCGCACCCACCACTCCCAGACCAAGCCGCTCCTGCGCAAACTGACGCGCCTGCTGGCGGCACTGGGGCTTGCGACGGGGTTCGCATGCAGCGCCGTCCCTGCAGCGGCCTATGCCGACAGCTTGGCGGAGGTGCGGCAACTCGTTGCCTCGGGCAAATTGGCGCAAGCGCTGGCGCAGGTCGACGCGCTGATCGCCACCAACGCCAAGGATCCGCAATACAAATTTCTGCGCGGTGTGATTCTCACCGAACAGCACAAGACGGCTGACGCCATCCAGGCCTTCACCCAGCTCACCGAGCAATACCCCGAGTTGCCCGAGCCTTACAACAACCTGGCCGTGCTGTACGCCCAGCAAGGCCAGTACGACAAGGCCCGGGCTGCGCTGGACATGGCCATCCGCACCAACCCCAGCTACGCCACGGCGTTCGAGAACCTGGGCGATGTGTACGCCAAACTGGCCAGCCAGTCTTACCAAAAAGCGCTCCAACTCGACGGCAGCAAGAATGACGCCACGCAGACCAAACTGGCACTGATTCGCCAGCTGTTCAGCAAGGGCGGGGAGCCACAGGCGGCGGCAAAGCCAGCCGTCGTGGCGGCCGATGCAGCGCCGCACGAGGCGGTCAAGCCAACGCCGAGCACCTTGGCGCAACCGCCTGTCGCGGTTCAGCCGGCGCCAGTGCCCAACCCAGCCGTGGTGGCAGCAGCCATCGCACCCGCCATCCAACCCGTTGCGGAAGCGGCGTCCAAGCCCGTTGCAAAACCAGCGGCTGCCGAGGCCAAGCCGGAGACTGGCGCGGCCGACACGAGCCAGGCGCAGGTGGAGGCTGCCGTGCATGCATGGGCGCATGCCTGGGCGTCGAAAAACCTGAGCGCCTACTTCGGCAGCTATGCACCGGATTTCAATCCCCCCGGCAACGAGCCGCGCAGCGCCTGGATGGCGCAGCGCAAGGCCCGCATCGGCGACAAGGCCAAGATCACGGTGGATGTGAAGCACCTGCAGGTGAAGGTCGATGGCGACAAAGCCACCGCCCGCTTCCGCCAAATTTACACCTCGGGCTCGCTCAATTTCGACAGCCCCAAGACCTTGCAATTCCAGCGCGTGCACGGGCGCTGGCTGATCGTGCAGGAAATCGCGGCCTGAGCGTTTGAAGCTGCCGTCAGCGCAGACTCACCGCCCACCAGGCCCTGACCCAAGTCGCTGCCACGCATGAACCGACCCCTGCGAACCCGGCGCCGCCATATCGCCCAAGTCTTGGCTTGGCTGCTGACCATGTTGCTGGTCGGCAGGGGGGTGCGCGCCGAGGAGTTCCAGCCCGATTTCGTCCATCGATGGCTGTCGCCAGGATCGTCGCAAAGCGCCGCGCAGATCACCGCGCCAGCAACCTCGCGCTCGCTTCTGGGGCAAGGCACGCAGGCTTTGATGCGCCAGGGCTTCGACGATCGCGCCGAAGTCGAGTCGATCGCGATCGATCAGCTCGTCGCCCAAGGACGGCTGCGCGAGGCGCTGCACCGCAGTGGCTTGCCAGCTGAGCGATATCCGAATTTCGCCTTGGCCCATTTGCTGCGCGGCGACTTGCTGCAAGCCGAAGCCGGCCGGCTTCGGCACTTTGCCGATGTGCCCGCCGCGCCCGGCAATGCGGCACAGTCGGCGCGGCTCGCGGCGCTGGTGAACGAAGGCCGCCAGCGGCTGCGCGCCTTCACCCAGGCGCCGGCACCCGGGCTGGTGCCGAGCAATTTCGCGGCCTTGGCCCCCGGGGTGAAACACGCCATCCCGGTGGATGCCAGCCGGTCGCGGCTGTATTTGTTCCGGCGCACCGCCAGCGGCTCCTTGCAACTCGAAGCGAACGACGACATCGCCCAGGACAAGCTGGGCACCGACAAGCAGCGGGCCGGGGACATGAAAACCCCGCTGGGCATTTATCTCATCACCCGCGAAGTGGGCCGGCGCTGGCTGAATGCCGCCCATGGCGCCGGCGCCATGCCGCCGAACCATCCGAACGCTTGGGACCGGCTGCTGGGCCGCACCGGCGGCGGCATCTGGCTGCATGGCGTGCCGCCGACCAGCTACGCCCGCCCGCCGCTGGACAGCGATGGTTGCGTGGTGCTGCCCAACCCCGGCATCACCTCGCTCATGACGCGCGTCGAACCTGGAGCCACCCCCGTCGTCATCACTTCGCGCGCGCAGTGGCTCACGCCGCCACAGATGGCGGCACAGCGCGCCCGCGTGCACAAGCCGCTGGCCCATGCCCCTGCCCTCCCTGGCGGCCCGGCCGCCACGCCGCGTCCGGAACTGGCCGAGGCCACGGTGCTCTACGACCAGGGCGAACACGGGTTGCTGGTCGTGCAATACGGCGGCCAGCAACTGCCCAAACCCATCACCTACCACGACTACTGGGCCAAGCAGGACGGCCAGTGGCGACTTTTCCACGCTGGAGTGCTTTCATGACCGTTTTTTCCCCTCGCGCATCGACCTCGTCAACCGATCTCGTCCGTTCACGTCGCTGGCTGCTACTGGGCGCCGCCGCAGTGCTCGGCGGTACCCTGCTGACCGCCCGTCCCATTCGCGCCGAAGCGCCGACCCGCGTGGAGTTGGTGACGACGCTGGGCACGATCGAGATCCAGCTCGACCCGCAACGTGCGCCCAAGACCGTGGCCAACTTCCTGCAATACGTGAAGGACGATTTCTACGCCGGCACCATCTTCCATCGCGTCATTCCCGGCTTCATGATCCAGGGTGGCGGCTTCACCGCCAACATGCAGCAAAAGCCTACTCGCCCACCGATTCCGCTGGAAAGCAAGAATGGGCTGAAGAACCTGCGGGGCACCATTGCCATGGCGCGCACCTCCGACCCGAACTCGGCCACCTCGCAGTTCTTCATCAACCTCGTCGACAATGCCTCGCTCGACTATCCTCAACCCGACGGCCATGGCTATGCCGTGTTCGGCCAGGTCATCAAGGGCATGGACGTGGTGGACCGCATCGCCAAGGTCGCCACGCAAAACGACGGCCCGATGCAGAACGTGCCGGTCACGCCAGTCGTCATCAAACAAGCCATTCTTCTCAAGTAAACAAGGACCATCATGGTTGAACTGCATACGAACAAAGGCGTCATCGGCATCGAACTCGACGCCGAGAAAGCCCCCAAATCCGCTGCCAATTTTCTGGCCTATGTGAAGAGCGGCCACTTCGACGGCACCGTGTTCCACCGCGTGATCGACGGCTTCATGATTCAGGGCGGCGGCTTCGAGCCCGGCATGAAGCAAAAGCCCACCCAGGCGCCGATCCAGAACGAGGCCAACAACGGTCTGAAGAACAAGCGCTACGCCCTGGCCATGGCCCGCACCAATGACCCGCATTCGGCCACCGCGCAGTTCTTCATCAACGTCGCCGACAACGCCTTCCTCGATCACACCGCACCTTCGGCCCAGGGCTGGGGCTATGCCGTGTTCGGCCACGTGGTCGAAGGCCAGGACGTGGTGGATGCCATCAAGGGCGTGAAAACCGGCGGCAAGGGCGGCCACCAGGACGTGCCGCTCGAAGACGTGGTGATCCTCAAAGCCATTGAAGTCTGAGTCGCACCCACAGCCGCTCCTGCAGACTTTGCCGGAGCTGACGGCGCCGCCCGCGTGGCGGCGCCTTGCTTTCGTCTCCGACCTGCACCTCGGCCCCGAGGCGCCCGTCACCACGGCCGGCTTTCTGCGCTGGCTGCGTGGAGAGGCCTTGGCCGCGGATGCCCTGTTCATCCTCGGCGACCTGTTCGAAGCCTGGGTCGGCGACGACCTGCTCGACGCTGCCCCCCCCGATGCCCACCACCAGGTTTGCGCCGCCCTGGCCGCCTACGCCGCCAGCGGCCACGCCGTGCGGGTGATGCATGGCAACCGGGATTTCCTGCTGCAGCAAGGCTTTGCCCGCCGCTGCGGCGCCCCTCTCCTGCCAGACCCTTGCGTGCTGGTGCTCGCCGGGCAGCGAATCCTGCTCACTCATGGCGACGCGCTATGCATCAGCGATGCCCCCTACCTGCAGTGGCGCGCGCTTTGCCGCAGTGCCGACTGGCAGGCCCGGTTCCTGGCGCAGCCGCTTCAGGCGCGAATCGAGCAGGCCGCGACCATGCGCGCCCAAAGCCGCGCCGCACAAAGCCGCATGGACACCTGGAGCGATGCCGACCCCGCCGAAGCCGCACGCTGGCTGCAGGCCGCCAACAGCACCTGGATGATCCACGGCCACACCCACCGCCCGCGCGAGCATTGGGACCATGGCCAATTGCGCCAGGTTTTGTCCGACTGGGATCTGGACGCGCCTGCAGGTGGCGCAGCGCACCGCGCCCAGGCCTTGTGGCTGCATGCAGGCGGCACGACGCTTGCGGCCGAACGCCGCCCTGCCGCCTGAATCCGTAGCTGACGCTCGCAGTCGCCCACCCCCAGATTAGGGCCTGTCCACGCTATTTCTGGATGCCAGCCCCACGACCGGCTTGCAAGGCCGCACCGACGGCCCTCCGGGCATTTTCCTGATGGACTCGAGAACTTCGAGATCCTCGCCCGCTGGGAACTCGACCGCGGCCCGCAGCGCATGAGCTACGACTTCTGGTGGAACATCCCGCACGACTACATGGTGTCGAGCGAGTGGGGCCTGCCGCCGCAATTCGAAAACGGCTTGGTTGGCGAAGACCTGCTGGCCAACCGCTACGGCCATTGCCTGCATTTCCGGGACTTGCGCGGACGCCAGCATCTGCAGACCATCGACATTGGCGCCAACCACCAGATGGCGCTGGACGTGCGCCCGGCCCACGAGCCGACCAAGGACTACGGTTTCCCTGGCGTGGTGGTCGACACGCAAAACCTGGAAGGCTCCATCTGGACCTGGCGGCGCGAGAAAAACGGCACATTCCATGCCAAGAAAACCGCGGCCATTCCACCCGAGCCGGCCAGCGCCGAGCAACTGCCCGATCTGCTCAAACCCTTCGGCGCCGTGCCTCCCCCTGGCGACCGACATCGACCTTTCACTCGACGACCGCTTCCTCTATGTCGCCTGCTGGGGCACCGGTGAACTGCGCCAGTACGACGTGACCGACCCGATGACGCCCAAACTGGCCGGCTCGGCGCATCTCGGCGGCATCGCCAGGCTGGTCTACCGCTACTGGGGCTTGCGCGCGCTGCGCCAATCCTGGTTCAACCTGGACTTGCTGTGGTCGGTGATGCTGCCGGGCAGCGGCGCCCTGGCAACCTGGGCTGCGACCCGCTGAAGTGGCGAGCGAGGTGTGACAACTGAGGTGTCACTTCACCAGCTTTTCCAACTCGCCCTTATCGAAATGCTCCTCGCGCAAGGCCTCCGGCGGGCAAACTTCCGCAGGGCAAACGCCACGTTGTTCCAGTTCCCGCCAGAGCAGCGCGATTTGATGTTCCAGCCGCGCCGCGTGGTCGATCAGGCCGAGGATGGCCTTGGCCTGCGGGTCGTCGCCGTTCTGCATCACCGCGTAAGCCGAGAAGCCCATGCGCGCCGCGGTGGCCTCGCGTTCCAGCTCGGCCTCTTTCTGCATGATGCGTGCCGGGTTGCCCACCGCCGTGGCCCCCGCCGGCACCGCCTTCACCACCACGGCGTTGGAGCCGATGCGCGCGCCCTGCCCCACGGTGAAGCCGCCGAGCACCTGCGCGCCCGCGCCCACCACCACCTCGGCCTCCAGCGTGGGGTGGCGCTTGGCGCCCTTGTACAGCGAGGTGCCGCCGAGCGTGACGCCCTGGTAGATGGTGCAGTCGTCACCGATTTCGGCCGTCTCGCCGATGACCACGCCCATGCCGTGATCGATGAACACGCGCCGGCCGATGCTCGCTCCAGGGTGAATCTCGATGCCGGTGAGGAAGCGCCCCCAGTGCGAAATCCAGCGCCCCAGCCAATGCCAGCCGCGCCGCCACAGGCCATGCGCCAGGCGGTGCAGCATGAGCGCGTGCAGGCCGGGATAACAGGTCAGCACCTCCCAGCGCGAGCGGGCCGCGGGGTCGCGTTCGAGGATGACCTGGATATCTTCGCGCAAGTGCCGGAACATGGAGTCGGAAAGAAGCTTTCGGAGCGGGAGTCGAGTGTATTGGAGCGCCGCATGCGGCGCTGGGCGGCGGCTCAATCCGGCGCGCGCGGCGCCGTCTCGTGATCTGGCGGGCCGGCCTGCTGCGCGCCGGGCTTGCCGACTCGCTCTCAAGAAACAAAATGGGTTGAAGGCCGGTTTCATGCTGGCACCGGGTTTGGATGGATCTGGAAGCCAAGGGCAGCGGCGCGGCGCTTGAGGGCGACGATTGAGCGCTCGCGCTGCTGATCTTCATAGCGCTGCTGGCCTTGATCGACGAACGCCTCGCCACGCGTCAGCATGAAATACACCATGCGCGCCAGCTTGTGCGCGGTGGCGGTATTGGCACGCGGCTTGTCCATGCGGCCCGACAAGCGGCGGTAGAACGCGCCGAGGGCCGAGTCGCTGTGCGACAGGCTCATCGCGGCCATCTTCAGCGCCTGCCTGACCCGATTGGCGGATCGCCGGGTCTTGGCTGACAGCACCTTGCCGCCGCTGATCTTCGTGCCCGGACACAGCCCCAACCAAGAACAGAAGTGCTTGACGTTGGCAAAGCGACTCAGGTTGGGGCCGACCTCCGAGAGGATCTTCATCACCGCAGCCAGACCCAGGCCGTTGATGCGCGTGAGATCGACGCCGGCCCAGTTGGCCAGAATCTGGCGTGCGTCGAACTGCGCGCGCAGCTTGCTGCCTGCACGAGGCGTCTTGCCCAGATCGACCTTGGCCGCGCCAAGCTGGCTCAGCAGTCCTTGCAGCTTGGCGTCGCATTCGCCCAGGTGCCGGGCAATGTCGTCATACATCGCCAGCGCCTGGCGCAGCACGAACAGGTGCTCATCGCGCCAATTGCCCGTCAAGGCCTTGGCAATCTCCGTCTCACTGGCCTTGACACGAGCGTTGCGATACCGGGCCAGCGTCTTGGGGTCGCGCTCGCCAGCGACGATGGCGCGGATGATGGCTTGTCCCGTCAGTCCCATGACATCGGTCAGAACCTCGGTGAGCTGGATGTTCATCTGCACCAGCGCCTTTTGCATGCGCTGCACCCAACTGGCCTGCTCGGCCAAGAGCACGTCGCGCTGACGGGCCACGGCACGCACCACACAGACCTCATCGGTCGGGCGGAACGCCGCGCGCAAGAACCCCAGGCTCATCAACTTCTGCAACCACTGGCAGTCCTGCACATCGCTCTTGCGCCCAGGCACATACTTCATCTGCCGCGCATCGACCAAAAACACCGTCAAGCCGCGTTGCTCCAGCACCTCGAACACCGGGATCCAGTACACCCCGGTGGACTCCAGCGCCACGGTGTCGACCCCACACGCGAGCAGCCAGTCGGCCATGGCGTGCAGATCGTCGGTCATCGCACCGAACTCGCGCACCGGTTCGTCGCAGGCTTGCCGGGGTACCGCCACCCAGTGGCTCGACCCTCCTACGTCGATACCCGCCGCGTTGGGGAAGACCAGATCATCATCTCGCTTGCGCATCGCCATCGTTTGCTCCAAGATTGTCAACGAACGGCAGCGCCATGGGAGTCGTCGAATTCGACTCGATCTCTCAAACGGGATGCACATCGCTGTGCTCACCACTGTCGCCGACGATTCCCGGACCATGCTCACGAGCGGGCTCACCTCACGGCGTCCTACAACGCCGCAGGCTCGCACCAATGACTTGTCGGTCATCTCGGCACTGCCGTTCACCTTGTAGCCCAAAGATCGTTTCTTCGCGAACGCCGGGCGCCCCCAGGGGCTTGGGNGCTGCTGGCCTTGATCGACGAACGCCTCGCCACGCGTCAGCATGAAATACACCATGCGCGCCAGCTTGTGCGCGGTGGCGGTATTGGCACGCGGCTTGTCCATGCGGCCCGACAAGCGGCGGTAGAACGCGCCGAGGGCCGAGTCGCTGTGCGACAGGCTCATCGCGGCCATCTTCAGCGCCTGCCTGACCCGATTGGCGGATCGCCGGGTCTTGGCTGACAGCACCTTGCCGCCGCTGATCTTCGTGCCCGGACACAGCCCCAACCAAGAACAGAAGTGCTTGACGTTGGCAAAGCGACTCAGGTTGGGGCCGACCTCCGAGAGGATCTTCATCACCGCAGCCAGACCCAGGCCGTTGATGCGCGTGAGATCGACGCCGGCCCAGTTGGCCAGAATCTGGCGTGCGTCGAACTGCGCGCGCAGCTTGCTGCCTGCACGAGGCGTCTTGCCCAGATCGACCTTGGCCGCGCCAAGCTGGCTCAGCAGTCCTTGCAGCTTGGCGTCGCATTCGCCCAGGTGCCGGGCAATGTCGTCATACATCGCCAGCGCCTGGCGCAGCACGAACAGGTGCTCATCGCGCCAATTGCCCGTCAAGGCCTTGGCAATCTCCGTCTCACTGGCCTTGACACGAGCGTTGCGATACCGGGCCAGCGTCTTGGGGTCGCGCTCGCCAGCGACGATGGCGCGGATGATGGCTTGTCCCGTCAGTCCCATGACATCGGTCAGAACCTCGGTGAGCTGGATGTTCATCTGCACCAGCGCCTTTTGCATGCGCTGCACCCAACTGGCCTGCTCGGCCAAGAGCACGTCGCGCTGACGGGCCACGGCACGCACCACACAGACCTCATCGGTCGGGCGGAACGCCGCGCGCAAGAACCCCAGGCTCATCAACTTCTGCAACCACTGGCAGTCCTGCACATCGCTCTTGCGCCCAGGCACATACTTCATCTGCCGCGCATCGACCAAAAACACCGTCAAGCCGCGTTGCTCCAGCACCTCGAACACCGGGATCCAGTACACCCCGGTGGACTCCAGCGCCACGGTGTCGACCCCACACGCGAGCAGCCAGTCGGCCATGGCGTGCAGATCGTCGGTCATCGCACCGAACTCGCGCACCGGTTCGTCGCAGGCTTGCCGGGGTACCGCCACCCAGTGGCTCGACCCTCCTACGTCGATACCCGCCGCGTTGGGGAAGACCAGATCATCATCTCGCTTGCGCATCGCCATCGTTTGCTCCAAGATTGTCAACGAACGGCAGCGCCATGGGAGTCGTCGAATTCGACTCGATCTCTCAAACGGGATGCACATCGCTGTGCTCACCACTGTCGCCGACGATTCCCGGACCATGCTCACGAGCGGGCTCACCTCACGGCGTCCTACAACGCCGCAGGCTCGCACCAATGACTTGTCGGTCATCTCGGCACTGCCGTTCACCTTGTAGCCCAAAGATCGTTTCTTCGCGAACGCCGGGCGCCCCCAGGGGCTTGGGATGCTCATGAGAAAACGCAGGGCCGCCAGCCACCGGAGTCGGCTGGCCTTCGTGCCGTCCAAGCCTGCCGGCGCAGGCTTGGAGTCGCGGCCCTCAGCCCCGAGTTTTCTCATCCCCCTCGGGGGGCAGCCGCTGCATGGCAGCGGCCTGGGGGCGTTCAATCGCCAAGCGCTCCAGCCAAGCCTTGCAAATGCCCCGCAGGATATGCACTTCCTGCTGGGTGAGTTGCGCCCGGGTGGCGAGCCGCGCCAGCCTGGGGAGCAGCTTTTTCGGCGCGGCCGGGTCCAGATAACCCAGCGCCACCAAGGCCCGTTCGGCATGATCCAGCAGGCCCTGCACCTCGGCCTGGGTGGCCGCCACCTCGGCCGGCGGCCCCGACGGCAGGTTGAAGGCGCCGACAGCCTTGCGCCATTCCCACGCCACGATCTGCACTGCCTGCGCCAGGTTGAGCGAGGCGTATTGCGAATAGGCCGGCAGGCTGAGCAGGGCGTCACAGCGGTACACGGTGTCGTTGTCCAGGCCGTAGCGTTCGCTGCCGAAAACGAAGCCCACCCGCCGGCCCTGCTCGGCCGCCTGCCGCGCCAACTGCGGCAGCCATTCCGGGCCGTGCAGCGGCGGCCCGAAGTCGCGCACGCGCGACGACAGCGCCACCAGCACGCCGCAATCGCCGGCAGCATCCATCAGGCTGGCGCTGATCCGGGTGGCGGCGAGCACATCGTCGGCGCCGCTGGCGAACGCCAGCGCCTCGGGCTGCTGCAGCACATCCGCATAGCGCGGCGCCACCAGCGCCAGATGCGCGAAACCCATGGTCTTGATGGCCCGCGCCGCCGCGCCCACATTGCCCGGATGGCTGGTGTTCACGAGCACGAACAGCGGCTGCGCGCAGGCGCTTGAACCATCCGGCGTGGCGGGCACACCCCCTCCGATAAAATCCTGCGTCTGCATTCGTTCTTTCACATCCACCCGAGCATTCCTTTTCGAGGCGCCATTGTCGCGTCCTTCGCCGCCACCATGCATCCCATGATCAATGTTGCCGTTCGCGCTGCGCGCGATGCCGGCAAAATCATCAACCGCGCCAGCCTCGACCTCGACCTGCTGCGCGTGACGCAAAAGTCCGCGCGCGACTTCGTCACCGAAGTCGACCGCGCCAGCGAGCAGGCCATCATCGACATCCTGCTCAAAGCCTTCCCGCAGCACGGCATCCTCGGCGAGGAAACCGGCTCCACCCACGGCCGGGCGGATTCCGACTACCAGTGGATCATCGACCCGCTGGACGGCACCACCAACTTCATCCACGGCATGCCGGTCTACGCCGTGTCCATCGCCCTGGCCCACCTGGGCGTGGTGCAGCACGGCGTGGTGTACGACCCCTCCCGCGACGAACTGTTCACCGCCAGCCGCGGCGGCGGCGCCTTCCTCAACAACCGGCGCCTGCGGGTGTCCAAACGCACCCGGCTGGAAGAAGCGCTCATCGGCACCGGCTTTCCTTTCCGCAAGGGCGACGACCTCGACACGTATCTGGAGATGTTCAAGAAAGTGGCCGAGCGCTGCGTCGGCCTGCGCCGCCCGGGCGCCGCCGCCATCGACCTGGCCTATGTCGCCGCCGGCCGCTACGACGGCTTTTTCGAGATCGGCCTGAAACCCTGGGACGTGGCGGCCGGCTCGCTGCTCGTCACCGAGGCCGGCGGCCTGGTGGGCAATTTCACCGGCGAATCCGACTTCCTCCACCGCGAAGAACTCGTCACCGGCAGCCCGCGCATCTATGCCCAGCTCGTCACCCTGCTCAAGCCCTACGCCCAGGCCGACCGCAGCGCTCCCGAAGCGGCGCCGAAGCGCATGAGCGCAACGGCAGTGCAAACCGCCACCGCAGCCATCACCCAGCCCGCCGAAGCGGCGGACGACAGCGCACCGTTCTGACGGCAGCGCCTGCCATGGTTCGCGCCCCGTTGCCCGCGCCGACCGACGAGCTGTCGGCGCACACGCCGATGATGCAGCAGTACCTGCGCATCAAGGCGCAGCATCCCGACGTGCTGGTGCTCTACCGCATGGGTGACTTCTACGAGCTGTTCTTCGCCGACGCGGAGAAGGCCGCGCGGCTGCTCGACCTCACGCTCACGCGGCGCGGCCAGTCGGCCGGGCAGACCATCGTCATGGCCGGGGTGCCGGTACAGGCGCTGGACACGTACCTGGCCAAGCTGGTGCGTCTGGGCGAGTCGGTCGCCATTTGCGAGCAGGTGGGCGACCCGGCCACCAGCAAGGGACCGGTGGAACGGCGGGTGGAGCGCATCGTCACCCCCGGCACGCGATTGGATGACGGGCTGCTGGACGACAAGGCGGACTGCGCCCTGCTTGCGATTGCACCCGCAGCATCCCGGCGCGAACCGCAGCTCGGCCTGGCCTGGCTGGTGCTGACCAGCGGTGCGCTGCGCCTGGCCGAATGCGCCCCCGAGGAGCTGGACTCCTGGCTGGCGCGCATTCAGCCGGCCGAAGTGCTGTGGCCGCAAGACCTGCCGGTGCCGGCGGCGCTGCAAACCGCGCTGCCCGGTACGGCCGCCGGCGCGGATGCGCGAAGCCGCCCGTCCGGCGCCATGCTCAGCCCGCGCGCACCCTGGCAGTTCGACGCCAGCGCGGGGCTGGACAAACTGCGGCGCCAGCTCGGCGTGCAATCGCTGGAGGCCTTTGGCGCGCAAGGCCTGCAACGTGCCCATGCCGCCGCCGCTGCACTGCTGAGCTATGCCGAGCAGACGCAGGGACGCTTGCTCAGCCATGTGACCGACCTGCAGGTGGAGCGCGGCGACGACACCGTGCAGCTCGACGCCACGGCGCGGCGCAATCTCGAACTCACGCTCACGCTGCGCGGCGAGCCGGCGCCCACGCTCATGTCCCTGCTGGACGTTTGCCAGACCCCCGCCGGCAGCCGGCTGCTGCGCCAGTGGCTGGCGGCGCCCGCGTGCGACCAGCGGGTGGCACGCGGACGCCATGCGGCCATCGCCGCCCTGCACGCGGGCCCGTGGCAAGAGCTACGCGCCGCGCTGCGCGGACTGGCCGATCTGGAACGCATCGCCTCGCGCCTGGCGCTGCAGCAGGTGCGCCCGCGGGAGCTGGCCGCGGCGCGCGACACCCTGCGCAAGCTGCCCGGGATCATGGCGCTGGCCGCCAGCTTCGACGACCCGCTGCTGGCGGCGCAGCACGCGGCGCTCTGCCTGCCAGACGCGCCGCTGGCGCTGCTGGACATCGCCTTGGCCGACCCGCCCGCGCTGAATCTGCGCGACGGCGGCGTCATCGCCACCGGCTTCGATGCCGAGCTGGACGAGCTGCGCAGCATCAGCGGCGATTGCAGCGCCTGGCTGCTGCAGATGGAAGCGCGCGAGCGCGAGCGCACCGGCATTGCCAACCTGCGCGTGCTCTACAACAAGGTGCACGGCTTCGCCATCGAAGTCACCCACGGCCAGACCGACAAGGTGCCGGCCGACTACCGCCGCCGCCAGACCCTGAAGGGCGCCGAGCGCTACATCACGCCCGAGCTCAAGGCCTTCGAGGACAAGGCCTTGTCGGCGCAAGACCGCGGCCTGGCGCGCGAGCGCACGCTCTACGCCGAGCTGGTCACGGCGCTGCAGGCGGCCGTCGGCCCCTGGCAACGGGCGGCGCTGGCGCTGGCCGCGCTGGATGTGCTGGCGGCCTGGGCGGAGCGCGCGCAGACCTGGAACTGGGTCTGCCCGGAGTTGACGGCGCTGCCCGGCATCGAGATTCGTGGCGGGCGCCACCCGGTGGTGCAGGCGCAGGTGGAGCGCTTCGTGCCCAACGACTGCGTGCTGCTGCCGCAAAGCCGCACGCACATCATCACCGGCCCGAATATGGGCGGCAAGTCCACCTATATGCGGCAAACGGCACTGATCGCGCTGCTGGCGTATTGCGGCAGTTTCGTGCCTGCAACATCAGCGCGCATCGGCCCGCTGGACGCCATCCACACCCGCATCGGCGCCGGTGACGACCTTGCCGGCGGCCGATCCACCTTCATGGTGGAAATGACCGAGGCCGCCGCCATCCTGCGTCGCGCCACGCCGCAGAGCCTGGTGCTGATGGACGAAATCGGACGCGGCACCTCCACCTTCGACGGCCTGGCGCTGGCCGCGGCGATTGCCGCGCACCTGCACGAGCGCTGCCATGCCTACGCCTTGTTCGCCACGCATTATTTCGAACTCACCGCCTTCCCGACCAGCCACCCGGAGGCCATCAATCTGCATGTGAGCGCCGCCGAGCATGGCGACGGCATCGTCTTCCTGCACGAGGTGCAACCCGGCCCCGCCAGCCGCAGCTACGGCGTGCAGGTGGCGCAACTGGCCGGCATGCCGCAGGCGGTGATTCGTGACGCACGCCGCCGGCTCGAAACCCTGCAGCAGGCGCAAAGCGCACAGCTCGCGCAACTCGACCTGTTCGCACCCGCAGCACCGCTGGACGACGCACTGGAAAAAGCGCTGGACCCCGCACGCGCCAGCAAACCCGACCCGCTGCGTGAACAACTCGCCGCCATCGACCCCGACGCCTTGAGCCCGCGCGATGCGCTCGACCTGCTCTACGCGCTGCAAGTCGTCGCACGCGAAAACCCGGCCGACTGAAGCCGGCTGCCGCAACCCGCGATCGTTCACCGATCTTCGCCGCAACCGATGTCCTCCCTATCCGCAAGCTCCGACCCCGGCCCTGACGCCCGCCCCCTGCTGATCTTCTCCCACGCCAACGGCTTTCCTGCGGGCAGCTACCGCAAGCTCTTCGCCATGCTGGGCGCGCACTTCGAGGTTCAGGCCCCGCCCCGGCTCGGCCATGACCCTGCGCATCCCGTCAGCGATGGCTGGCCGCAGCTGCAGCGCGAATTGCTCGCTTTCGTGCAGGCGCGCGCGCAGGGTCGTCAAGCGGTGCTGGTCGGTCATTCGCTCGGCGGCTTTCTCAGCCTGATGCTGGCCCGCGCTCACCCCGAACTGGCGCGCTGCGTCGTGCTGCTGGACTCCCCGGTCATCGCCGGCTGGCGTGCGAGTGCGCTGTGGTTCGGCAAGCGCAGCGGGCTGATCCGGCGTTTCGCCCCGGTCGCCCCGGCGCTGCGGCGGCGGCAGGAATGGCCCGATGTGCAGGCCGTGTTTGCGCACTTCGCCGGCAAGCCCGGCTTTGCCCGCTGGGACCCCGAGATGCTGGCCGATTACGCCGAAGCCGGCACCCGGCAGCTCGGGGGTCAGCGCGTGCTCGCCTTCGAGCGCGACATCGAGGCCCGCATCTACGCCACGCTGCCGCATCGCCTGGGCCGCCTGCTGCGCCGCCCGCCTGCCGTGCCGGTGGGTTTCATCGGCGGCACCGCTTCGCAAGAATTGCGCATGGCCGGCCTGGCCGCAACGCGCCAACTAGTCGGCACGCATCTGCGCTGGATCGAAGGCGGCAGCCACTTGTTCCCCTTCGAGCAACCGCAGGCCACGGCCGAGGCCATCGCCGCGCTGGTGCGGCAACTGACGGCGTCTTGAGGCCCGAGACGTGCATGGCGCGGCCCTGCGCTGCGGCGCGGGAAGGCACGCAGGCGCCTTCCTATAATGCGTGTTTACCGGCCCATTACGGCGACATGACCCAATACGTTTTCGTCACCGGCGGTGTGGTGTCCAGCCTCGGCAAGGGCATCGCAGCCGCCTCACTGGCCGCGATTCTCGAGTCGCGCGGCATCAACGTCACCCTCATCAAGCTCGACCCCTACATCAACGTCGACCCCGGCACCATGTCGCCGTTCCAGCACGGCGAGGTGTTCGTCACCGACGACGGCGCCGAGACCGATCTGGACCTCGGCCACTACGAGCGCTTCATCCGGCGCTCCATGCGCCGCACCAACAACTTCACCACCGGGCAGATCTACGACAGCGTCATCCGCAAGGAGCGCCGCGGCGAATACCTCGGCAAGACGGTGCAGGTCATTCCGCACATCACCAACGAGATCCAGGAATACATCCGCCGCGGCGCCGGTGTCGGCACCGACGACGAGGCGGAAGTGGCCATCGTCGAAATTGGCGGCACGGTGGGTGACATCGAATCCCTGCCCTTCCTGGAGGCGGTGCGGCAGATGAGCCTGCGCATGCCGCGCCACCACAGCGCCTTCATCCACCTGACGCTGGTGCCGTTCATTCCCGCCGCCGGCGAGCTCAAGACCAAGCCCACCCAGCACAGCGTGCAGAAGCTGCGCGAAATCGGCATCACCGCCGACGCCCTGCTGTGCCGCGCCGACCGACCGATTCCGGACGACGAGCGCGAGAAGATTTCGCTGTTCGCCAACCTGCCGCAGGAAGCCGTCATTTCGGTGTGGGACGCCGACAGCATCTACAAGATTCCGCGCATGCTGCACGAGCAGGGTCTGGACGCGCTCATTTGCGACAAGCTCAAGCTCGTCGGCGGCCCGGCCGACCTGTCCGCCTGGGATGCGCTGGTGGCCGCCGAGGCCCACCCGCGCCACAACCTGCGCATCGCCATGGTGGGCAAGTACACCGATCTGTCGGATTCCTACAAATCGCTCAACGAAGCGCTGCGCCACGCCGGCATCAAGAACGCGGCCAAGGTGGCCATCACCTATCTCGACTCGGAAACCCTGGAGCCGGGCAATATCGAGCAGCTCGACGCCTTCGATGCCATCCTGGTGCCGGGCGGCTTCGGCAAGCGCGGCGTGGAGGGCAAAATCCTGGCGGCGCAATATGCCCGCGAGCACCGCATTCCGTATCTGGGCATCTGCTTGGGGATGCAGGTGGCCACCATCGAATACGCCCGCCACAAGGCCGGCTTGAGCCACGCCAACAGCACCGAGTTCGACCCCGACACGCCCCACCCCGTCATCGCCCTCATCACCGAGTGGCAGGGCAAGGACGGCGCGGTGCACCAGCGCAGCGAGCAGTCCGACCTCGGTGGCACCATGCGCCTGGGCGCGCAGGAGTCGCGGGTGCAAGCCGGCTCGCTCGCCCACGCCATTTATGGCGACACGGTGAACGAGCGCCACCGTCACCGCTACGAGGCCAATGTGCGCTACCTGGACGCGTTGCAGCAGGCGGGCCTGGTCATTTCGGCCTACACCACGCGCGAGCACCTGACCGAAATCGTCGAGCTGCCGCAAAATGTGCATCCCTGGTTCATGGGTGTGCAGTTCCACCCCGAGTTCAAGTCCACCCCGCGCGACGGCCATCCTCTCTTCACCGCCTTTGTCCAGGCCGCGCTGGCACGCCGCCAGGCCAAGATTGGGGCGGCCAACATCACCGCGCCGAGCGCCGCGGCCCACGCCTGAAGCACCATGCAACTCTGCGGATTTGAAGTCGGCCCCGAGCAGCCGCTGTTCCTCATCGCCGGACCCTGCGTCATCGAGAGTGAACAACTCGCCATCGACACGGCCGGCACGCTCAAAGCCATCTGCGCCGACCTCGGCATCCCCTTCATCTTCAAGTCCTCGTTCGACAAGGCGAACCGCTCGTCGAGCAAGTCGTTCCGCGGCTTGGGGATCGAAGAGGGTTTGCGCATCCTGGCGAAGGTGAAGCAGCAGATCGGCGTGCCGGTGCTCACCGACGTGCATGAAGACACGCCGCTGGCCGAGGTGGCCGCCGTGGTGGACGTGCTGCAGACCCCGGCCTTCCTGTGCCGCCAGACCAACTTCATTCAGAACGTCGCCCGCCAGGGCAAGCCGGTGAACATCAAGAAGGGCCAGTTCCTCGCGCCCTGGGACATGAAGAATGTGGTGGACAAGGCACGCGCCGTGGGCAACCAGCAGATCATGGCTTGCGAGCGCGGCGTGAGCTTTGGCTACAACACCCTGGTGTCGGACATGCGGGCCTTGGCCACCATGCGCGACACCGGCTGCCCGGTGGTGTTCGACGCCACGCACTCGGTGCAGCAACCCGGGGGCATGGGCGACAAGTCCGGCGGCCAGCGCGAGTTCGTGCCGGTGCTGGCACGAGCCGCGGTGGCGGCGGGCATCTCCGGCCTGTTCGCTGAAACCCATCCAGACCCCGAGCATGCGCTGTCCGACGGGCCCAATGCCGTGCCGCTCAAACACATGCGCGCCCTGCTGGAGAGCCTGAAAGAGCTCGACGCCGCGGTCAAGCGCCGCGGCTATCTCGAAGATCAGTTGCGCTGAGCCGGGTCACCGCGGCGCGGTGGCCAAGACCCTCGTAACCCCCGAAACCGAACAACGTTGGAGATCCTATGAGTGCAATCGTCGACCTGAACGCCCGCGAAATTCTCGACAGCCGGGGCAACCCCACGGTGGAATGCGATGTGGTGCTGGAGACCGGCTTCCTCGGCCGCGCCGCCGTGCCCTCGGGCGCGTCCACCGGCACGCGCGAAGCGGTCGAATTGCGCGACGGCAATGTGCAGCGCTATGGCGGCAAGGGCGTGCTGCGCGCAGTCGAACACATCAACACCGAAATCACCGAGGCGGTGATGGGCCTTGACGCGTCCGAACAGTCCTTCCTCGACCGCACCCTGATCGAGCTCGACGGCAGCCCGAACAAGTCGCGCCTCGGCGCCAACGCGCTGCTGGCGGTGAGCATGGCCGTGGCCAAGGCGGCGGCGGAAGAAGCCGGCGTGCCGCTGTACCAGTACCTCGGCGGCTTCTCGGCCTGCGAGCTGCCGGTGCCGATGATGAACGTGATCAACGGCGGCGCCCATGCCAACAACACCCTGGACATGCAGGAATTCATGATCATGCCGGTGGGCGCGCCCAATTTCCGCGAAGCGCTGCGCTACGGCGCCGAGGTGTTCCATGCGCTCAAGGGCATCATCCACCACCGCGGCATGCCCACCACCGTGGGCGATGAAGGCGGTTTTGCGCCGAACGTGGCAAGCCACGAGGCAGCGCTGCAACTCATCGTCGAGGCCATCGAAAAAGCTGGCTTCAAACCCGGCGAGCAGGTGGCCATCGCGCTGGACCCAGCGGCGAGCGAGTTCTACAAGGACGGCAAATACCACCTTGAAGGCGAGGGCCTGGCGCTGGAAAGCGCCGAGCTGGTTGCCCTGTACGAAAGCTGGATTGGCAAATACCCCATCGTCTCGATCGAGGACGGCCTGGCCGAACAAGACTGGGACGGCTGGAAGCACCTGACCACCACGCTGGGCAAGAAGGTGCAGCTGGTCGGCGACGACATTTTCGTCACCAACACGGAAATCCTGAAGCGCGGCATCGAGCAGGGCATTGCCAACTCCATCCTGATCAAGGTGAACCAGATCGGCACCCTGAGCGAGACCTTCGCTGCCATCGAGATGGCCAAGCGCGCCGGCTACACCT
Organism: Thiomonas sp. X19; assembly: GCF_900089495.1. Lineage (NCBI taxonomy): Bacteria > Pseudomonadati > Pseudomonadota > Betaproteobacteria > Burkholderiales > Thiomonas > Thiomonas sp. X19. The sequence continues at coordinate 3,946,200 of NZ_LT605203.1, forward strand.
CGGTGATTTCGCACCGCTCGGGCGAAACCGAGGACACGACGATTGCCGACATCGCCGTGGCCACCAATGCCGGGCAGATCAAGACCGGCTCGCTGTCGCGCTCGGACCGCATCGCCAAGTACAACCAGCTGTTGCGCATCGAGGAAAACCTCGGCGACGTGGCACGCTTTTCCGGCCGCGCCACGTTCTACAACCTGCGCTGAGCGCGGCTGCAGCCAGCAACAACGGCGTCGGACGTGCGAGCCATGCGCTGGGTCACCATGCTCTTGCTGGGTGTGCTGCTGCTGCTGCAGTGGCCGCTGTGGTTCGGTGAACGCAGTTGGCCGCAGGTGCGGCAACTGCGCGTCGACCTGGAGGCCCAGCACCAGGCCAACGACCAGGCACGCCAACAGAACCAGCGCCTGGAAAACGAGGCGCACGATCTGCGCCATGGCATGCAGGCGGTGCAGGATCGCGCCCGGCGCGAGATGGGCATGGTCAAGCCCGATGAGATCTTCGTGCAGGTGCTGCCAGCCTCCAGTCCACTGCCGCCGACCTCGCCCACCGGCTCGCAGCCAGCCGCCAACACCGCCAAACCCAAGCCGCGGCACTGATGCCGTGCGCCGCACGCGCGCTGTAGGTCATGCTGCAGGTCACAGCCGCGTCCTGGCTGGAGGTCATGGCCGCCGCGCTGGCCGCAGTCGGCATCGCCCGCAACGAGCTGGAGAGCATCTGCTCCGCACCGCAGCTATTGCCGCTGCGGTGGCGCCGGAGGTTGGTTGACTTCGGGGCGAAACAGTTGGGCTGCGTCCACCAGGTCGAACGCATATTGAGCCCCGCAGAACTCGCAAGTCACATCGACCTCGCCCTGCTCCTTGAGCACGGACTCGACCTCGCCCTGGCCCAGCATGCGCAGCATGTCGGCCACCCGCAGCTTGGAGCAGGTGCAGTGAAAATGCGGCGCCTGGGGGTTGAACACACGCGGCTCTTCCTGCCAGAACAGCTTGTGCAGCAGTTCCTCGGGCAGGCCCCGCAGCAACTCATCGCGCGACAGCGTGGACGCTAGGTGCACGGCCCGCGAAAAATCCTCGTCGGCCTGCTCCTCGCTGCTCGCAGCGCCCAGCTTGCCGCCTGAGTCGGGCATGCGCTGCAGCAGCAAGCCGCAGGCCGCCTCATCGTTGCTGGCCAAGATGAGCCAGGACGGAATTTGCTCCGACTGGGCGAGATATTGCTGCAGCACCGTGGCCATGCTGTCCAGCGCCTCGCCGTCGGCATCGGCCAGCGAGACGATGCCCTGGTAAGGTTGTTGGCCGGGCATTTTGTTGCGCGGGTCCAGGGTGATGACGCAGCGCCCCAGGCCATGGGCGTTGGCGAGTTCGGGCAAGCTCGCCGCCTGCGCCGAGAGCCCTTCGGTTTTGACGGTCGCGCGCAGGCCGAAATCGGGCTGGCACTCAGCCACGGCCAGTTGCAGCGGGCCATCACCCTGAATCTGCAGAATCAAGGTGCCATCGAACTTCAAGCTGCCAGCCAACAGGGCCGAGGCCACGGTCATTTCTCCGAGAAGGCTCTGCACCAGCGCATCGTGCTGACGCCGCCGGCGCATCTCCTGCCAAGTCGACTGCAGCCTCACCACCACGCCACGTACATGACCAGCCCCGAGCATGAACTTGAACAGCGTGTCGCTCATCTTTGCTCCTTCGGGCGGCCGTGCGGATCGCTCATGCCTGCACCTCCTTGAGGCTGGAACGGTAGAGCTGGCCTCTGTCCACACAGGTGCGGGCACTGCGCTGCAACTGCTCGATCTGCTCGGGGGTCGGCTCGCGCACGGCCCGCGCCGGGGAGCCGAGGATGGGCACCGCATCCGCAAACTCCTTGCCCTCGGTCACGAGCGCCCCGGCGCCCAGGCAGTTGCGGCCGATGCGGGCGCCGTTGAGCACCACGGCCCGGATGCCGATGAGGCTGCCCGCGCCCACGGCGCAGCCATGCTGCATGGCTTGATGGCCGATGGTCGCCCCTGCGCCAACCGTCAGCGGGAAACCGGGGTCGGTGTGCAGCACAGCGCCTTCTTGCACATTGCTGTTGTCGCCAACGACGATGGGTTCGTTGTCGCCACGCAGTACGGGGCCGTACCAGACGCTGACGCCAAGACCCAGCTTGACACGGCCGATCACCCGCGCGGTGGTGTCGGCAACGAAGGCATTGGCGGCCGCCTCGGGGCGTATGTTTTCAAGTTGGTAGAGCGACATGGCTGATGGTGTGAACCAATGGGTGGCAGAAACGGGATTCCAAATCTTGGACTTCAAGTGAGAATAGTGCATGCACGCCCTGTCTGCCCGCCTGATACCCGCCTGCTGCGCACGGCGCCGGAACCCGGCAAATCCCGCCCGCCGATGAACTGGCCCCTCGTCCGTTTACGACCCGGCGATCCGTTCCCGCCGGCCGATCAGGCCCTGCCTGCAGGGGCGCCGTTTGCGGGGCTCCTGGCGGTTGGCGGGCGGGTCGATGCCGACAGCCTGGAGGCCGCCTACAGCCAGGGAATTTTCCCCTGGTTCGGTCCAGGCGAGCCCCCCATGTGGTGGAGCCCCGACCCACGCATGCTGCTCGCCCCCCATGATCTCAAGGTGCGGCGTTCGCTGCGGCAATCGGCCCGGCGCGTGATGGACAACGCGGATTACAGCCTGCATGTCGACCGCAACTTCCGGCGTGTGATGCTGGCCTGTGCCGCCCCACGCCGCGATACAGCCGAGACCTGGATCGTGCCCGCCATCGTCGACGCTTACAGCGCGCTGCATGCGCGCGGGCAGGCGCACAGTTTCGAGCTTTGGTGCGCCGGCGAACTCGTCTCCGGGCTGTATTGCGTGGCGCGCGGCGGGATGGTGTTCGGTGAATCCATGTTCACCCGCGTGAGCGATGGCTCCAAGATTCTGCTCATGGCCTTGTGCGGCTTTTGCCTGCGGCATCGACTCGGCCCCATCGACTGCCAGCAACAGACCCCGCACCTCGCGAACATGGGGGCCCGGCCCTGGCCGCGGCCGGTGTTTCTGCAAATCCTCGGGCAGGCCCTGGTCAAGCCCGGCCCGCCTTCATGGCAGTATGATCGGTCACAGTTCCAGCGCGACTGCGCCCCCTGGCTGTGACCCATCCGAAAGAACTTCCGTTCACCACACTGCAGTTCTATTCGACTGCCAGTTACCCCTGCAGCTATCTGCCCGGGCTGCAGGCGCGCTCGCAAGTGGCCACGCCCAGCCACCTCATCCACGCCGATGTCTACACCAACCTGGTGCAAGCCGGCTTTCGCCGCAGCGGGCTGTTCACGTATCGGCCGCAATGCGACAACTGCAAGGCCTGCATTCCGCTGCGGGTGCTGGCGCAGCGCTTCACCCCCAACCGCACGCAACGCCGGGTCTGGGCGCGACACGCCAGTCTGAAGGCCACTGTGCTCAAGCTCGGCTTCGTGCCCGAGCATTACCAGCTTTATCTGCGCTACCAGGCGCGGCGCCATGCCGGCGGCGGCATGGACCAGGACAGCATCGACCAGTACACCCAGTTCCTGCTGCAAAGCAGGGTGAACACGCGTCTGGTGGAGTTCCGCGAGCCCGCGCCGGGAACCGACAAGCGCGGCACGCTCAAGATGGTGTCCATCGTCGACCTGCTGTCCGATGGGCTTTCGGCCGTCTACACCTTCTACGAACCTGACGATGCCGGGGCCAGCTACGGCACTTACAACGTGCTGTGGCAAATCATGCAGACCAGGGCCATGCATTTACCGCATGCCTATCTTGGCTACTGGATCGCCGCCAGCGAGAAAATGGCCTACAAATCGCGCTTCCGGCCCAACGAGACCTTCAGCGATGGCCGCTGGCTAGAATCCGCGCCTTGACCGCAGCACTCCCAGCCCATGCCTCGCGCCTGTCTAGCCATCCTGTTCAGCATCGTTCTCCTGCTCCCTCCTTCCAGTCACGCCTTCGGGCTGAGCAGCGTCAAAAGCTGGGCTGACGGCGTCGGCGCCAACCTCGGCAACATCTACGACAACGGCACGTCCGACGCCTTTGTCTCTGGCTACACCTGGCACGATCCGGGTACCTACACCGCCGCTAAACGTGCTGAACTCAACAGCCACGCCTGGGGCCTGGGCTGGGGCAAACACATCGAGGATGCCCATGGCAACGACCAGATGGTCTATGCCATGGTGTTTTCCGATTCCCACTGGAATGCAGAGCCTGTGATTGGCTATGCGAAGCAATGGCAGTGGCGCCCTTTCGACGGCGATTTCAAGCTCGGAGCTGGCTACACGGCAGCCATCACCTCGCGTGCGGATCTTGCCAAGAATTTCCCCATCCCGATCGCACTGCCGCTGCTGTCCGTCGGCTATCGCGGCCTGACGCTCTACAGCGTGCTCATCCCCCGCTTCAACGGTTCGCCCAACAACGGCAACGTCGCCTTCTTGTTCTTGCGCTACGCCTATTGAAACCGGCGCCTGAGTGCGCTCAACGCGGCCCGCGGCGGGCGAATTGATTGCGGAATAAACCGCCTGCGGGCGTTGGCAAATCCCGGTAGCGGCTCCAGCCCGATGCCAGTGGCAGATGCTCGATGCGCTGGCGCGAGCCGCCCACCCGCGCCAGCATCCAGACCAGCACCGCACTGGCGGGGCGGTAAAGCCTGGGATGCAGCGCGGCAAACGCCCAGACCCGCAGTGCGAGGAGCTCGAAACGAGGACGCAAATCGCGCTCGAACTGCTTCTCGCGCAGCTTGCGCAACAAGTCCGGCAAGGGAATGCTCATGGGGCAGACGACCGCGCACTGACCACAAAGCGTTGCCGCGTGAGGCAAATCCAGCGCCTGCTCCAGCCCCACGAAATTGGGGGTCAGCACCGAACCCATGGGCCCTGGGTACACCCAGCCGTAAGCATGGCCGCCGACCTTCTGGTAGACCGGGCAGTGATTCATGCAGGCACCACAACGAATGCAGCGCAGCATCTCCTGGAACTCGCCGCCCAGCAGTTCGCTGCGGCCGCCGTCGAGCAGCACGAAATACATCTGCTCGGGGCCATCCGGCTCGCCCTCGGCGCGCGGCCCGGTGAGCAAGGACACATAGTTGCTGATCGTCTGCCCGGTGGCCGAGCGCGGCAGCAGACGCAGCACCGCGGCGAAGTCTTCCAGCGTCGGCAGCACCTTTTCAATCCCGGTGATGGCCACATGCACCCGTGGAAGAATGGTGCACATGCCTTCGTTGCCCTCGTTGGTGACCACCGCCACCGAGCCGGTTTCGGCAATGAGAAAGTTGCCTCCCGTGATGCCCAGATCAGCCTGCAGGAACCGCTCGCGCAGCACTTCACGCGCCTCCCGCGTCATGTCGGGGATATCGGTCTTGCGCGGCTTGTCGTGCACGCGCGCGAACAAATCGGCAATCTCGTCCTTGTCCTTGTGCACCACGGGGGCGATGATGTGCGAGGGTGCCTCGTTGTCGTTGATCTGCAGGATGTATTCGCCCAGATCCGTCTCGGTGACGCCCACGCCGGCCTGCTGCAAGGCGGCGTTGAGCGCCATTTCCTCGGTCACCATGGACTTGGATTTGATGGCCGATCGGCAGCCATGCTTGCGCGCGATGTCCACCACCAACTGCGCCGCATCGGCCGGGGTCGCAGCCCACAGCACGGTGGCGCCCCGGCGCGTGGCCTCGGCCTCGAAGCGCATCAGCCAGACGTCCAACTCGGCCAGGGCATGGTCGCGCCGCGCCACGGCAGCCGCACGAATGGCCTCGAACTCGGGCAATGCGGCCACAGCCGCCGAGCGCCCCGAGACGAACTTGGCCGAGAGCTTTTTCAGGTTCTGCTGCAATCGCTGATCGGCCAGTTTTGCCCCGGCCCTGGCTTTGAAATGCATGCTCTGCACTTGCATCATGCGTCTCCGGGTTCAGTGCCCGCCAGCACTTCGGCGATGTGCAACACCCGGGTTTGGGTGTCGCCGATACGGCGCAGACGACCCTCGATGTGCAGCATGCAACCCAGGTCACCCATCACCACCGCCTCGGCACCACTGGCATGAATATGGGCGCATTTGTCATCGGCGATGGCCGCCGAGATGTTGCCGTATTTCACCGCGAAGGTGCCGCCGAAGCCGCAGCATTGTTCGCACTGCTCCAGCTCCACCAGTTCAACGCCGGCATGCAGCGCCAACAAGTTGCGCGGCTGCCGCTTGATGCCAAGTTCACGCAGGCCTGAGCAACTGTCGTGGTAGGTGAGCCGTCCGCTGTAGGCGCCAGGCAGGCTTTTCAGCCCGGCGACATGGGTCAGAAAATCGGTGAGTTCGTACAGACGCGGCTGGAGCCGCTCGTAGCGGCGCAGCAGGTCGGAGTGGCCATTGAACAAATCGGCGTAATGCGTCTTGATGGTGCCCATGCAGGAGCCGGATGGCGCCACAACGAAATCGAAGGCCTCGAATTCGTCCAGAAACTTCTGCGCCAGCAAGCGCGCAGTGTGTGCATCGCCCGAGTTATGGGCCGGCTGACCGCAGCAGGTCTGGTCCATGGGCACGACAACCTCGTAACCCGCATGCTCCAGCAAGCGCGTGGCTGCCCACGGAATGGAAGGCCGCATGCCGTCGGCCAGACAGGTGATGAACAATCCTACTTTGGGTCGCATGAGGTCATTATCGGTGTCGGCATTGGCGGTGGGCAAGGTTCACCCGCACAGGCAAATCGGGGCGGGACGGCCTTCTTCCCGGATGACAGGCTCCCATTTCGCCATCTAAAATGCAGGCCATGAAGCCTTCATCCACCAGCGCCCGCCGCGAACAGCCCACCATCCAGGTCATCGAGCGCATGTTCGCCATCCTGGATGTCTTGGCCGCGCACTCGGAGCCGATGCCGCTGAAAACGATATCCGAGCGTACGGGACTGCACCCCTCCACCACCCACCGGATTCTGAACGATATGGCCATGGGGCATTTGATCGATCGATGCGAACCCGGTGTCTATCAACTCGGCATGCGCCTGCTGGAATTGGGCAACTTGGTGAAAGCGCGCTTGAGTGTGCGCGACGTGGCGCTGGGCCCCATGCGGGAATTACACCGACTGACGCATCAGCCGGTGAACCTCAGCATGCGACAGGGCGATGAGATCGTCTATATCGAACGGACCTACAGCGAGCGCTCCGGCATGCAGGTGGTGCGTACCGTGGGGGGGCATGCGCCCTTGCATCTCACCTCGGTCGGCAAGCTCTTCCTGGCCTCCGATGATGTGCTGCGCGTCAAGGCCTACGCCTTGCGAACCGGCCTGGTTGGCCACACCCGCAACAGCATCACCAACGCCGCGCAACTGGAAGGCGAACTGGCGCGCGTGCGGCAGTTGGGCTATGCGCGTGACAACGAAGAACTGGAGCTTGGCGTGCGCTGCATGGCCGCCGGCATCTACGACGACTCCGGGCAGTTGGTCGCCGGCCTGTCGCTCTCGGCACCAGCCGACCGGCTGCAGGAGGATTGGCTCGAGAAGGTGATGGATACGGCGGCCAACATTTCCTCTGCGCTCGGTTACAGGCCCAAGAACGGCGGCACCGTGGCTCGTCGAGTTTAGGGCCCGCCCGAGGCTTACTCGTTGACCGAGGTTCGGATCAGTCGCGCGGAGGAATCGGCCGGCAAGGGGTCGGTCCGTGTCAGCACGGTACGCCCCGAGGTTTCCATCCAGTTGCGGATGCGCTCGGCGTCGCCAAAATGGGAGTATTTGCCCCAGGCATCGAGCAGAACCACGATGACCTTGCGCCCCTGCACCACGGCATTGAGCACCAGGCAATGACCCGCTTCGTTGATGTAGCCGGTTTTTTGCAGCAGGATGTCCCAGCCGCGGTTGAAAATCAGGTGATCGGTGTTGCGGTACTGAAGCTGGCGATGGCCCACGTCCACGGTGCTTTTTTCGTGCGTGGAGAACTCGCGGATCAAGGGGTAGGCGTAGACCGCCTTCACCAACAGCGCCAGATCGTGCGCGCTGGATTCATTCTGCGGCGACAGCCCGGTCGGGTCGATATAGCGGGTCTGGGTCATGCCCAGCAACTGGGCCTTGTGGTTCATGGCGAGCATGAAAGCGTCGATGCCGCCCGGGTAGGTGCGCGCCAGCGCATGGGCGGCGCGGTTCTCGGACGACATCAGGGCCAACTTGAGCAGCTCTTCACGGCTCAACTTCATGCCAGGACGCAGGCGAGAACTACTCCACTTCAGCGTGTCGATGTCCGCATCCGTGATTTCGATGATCTGATCCATGGGCAGATGTGCGTCGAGGATCACCGCGGCCGTCATCAACTTGGTGAGCGAAGCGATGGGGCGCACATCCATCGCGTTCTTGCTCAACAACACTTGATTGGTCTGCGCATCGATCACCAGAGCGGAGCCGGAACGCAAGGCAATCGGATCATCCGACGTCGCCAGCTTGGCTCTGGACATGGGCTCATCGGCAACAACGCGCCGAACCATAGCTTGCGCGTGACGCGCCGTTTTCACACGCGCCACAGCCTTGTTGCGTCGTGCTGGCAGCACAACGTGCACGCGGCCGCGCTTGGCCGATTTGACAAGCGCCGCGGGCCGCTTCTTCGCCAAGGGCTTCTTTGGGATCAGGCGATGAGGCATTGCCTTGCTGGTCTTGCCAGACACCGAAACCGACCCGTCTCGATCAGCCGCCAACGCAGCGCCTGCGCCCGTCACGAACAAGGCGAACACAAGCATCAGTGACAGCAACACAGCAACCCCCTGTTTGGACGTTTGGAGCAGAAGTGGGAGCGCATGGCGTGAATGGCGTGGGTTAGCGCGCAGCGTAACAAAACCCAAAAATGGATGCAAGATCAAAAGTTTGCACCTTGGACTTGAGGTGAATCCAGAATTGAGCAGATCGCCTCGACCTGTGATTCGTCCTCGGACAAGGCAAGGAAGACATGCATCGCCGCTCGGCTCGGACACGGCGCCCAAAGAAAACGGCCACCGCGCGTGGCCGTTGACTTGCTTGACCCTGATGGGTTTTGCTGATTCTGGTGGTGGTACAGCTATCGAACAAATCGCCTATCTCGCTGATTTAATGAGAGAAAGAAAAATCGATTTCCGAATATGCCCCCGAATATGCCCCCAGCAGAGTGATGCTGCCTTCACTCGCAGGCCAAAAATTACAGGCGCGGTCTGCCGTTATGGGCGCCGGAAGCCTTATCTTGCATTTGCTTCCCGTGGCGTTGGCTGCTTGTTCCCTTTAGGGACTGAAGAAACTCTACCCTGTGACCTTCCTGCGTTTTGGTTTTTCGACAGGCAGCAGGCTTGTCAGGCGCTGGTACACCTCGAACAGGAACGCTACCCGCGCAGCGTCGTCCTTGCCCCCCCTGTACCCATAGGCGGCGTCCACGGCGCGGTCGTTGGCCTTGTGTGCGTCACGAAGCGCGGGCGGCATGTTCGACGCATCGTAAAGGTCGGCGAGCGTCGATTCCGGCTCACGCGCACGCGCATCGAGGATCGCCTGCCCTGATACCTCGATGGCGTGGCGCTGAGCATCGGTCGGCTGGGGCCATGGGAAATTGTTGTAGACGATGCTGGCCGAATAACGATAACGGCTCTCCAGCCGCCCGCAAACCGCCCGCATCCAGGCGTTATGCATCGTGCTGTTGAGCACGGCGAAGTGGTAGAGGGTGGCCTCGGGGATCATCAAGTTCGCGTTCCCGATGATCGTCTCGTCCCCTGCGAACCCCAGAGGCACAAACTCCCGCAGTTCAGACGAATGACACGGCACCACGATCAACCTGCCACTGGTCGGCTGGCGGATTTTCTGAAACAAGTAGGGCACCTCTGCATCTTTCTGCGTTTGTGCATCCACACTCGCCAGCCGCATGGCCTTGACCGCCTGCACTCGCTTGTTGATCTCTGGCAACGCCCGTCGTTCGGCCGACGTGCTATCGACTAGCCAGAGGCACCAACGCGATAGGCCGTTGATGAACTCATCCGCGCCGAGAAACGGGCGTATCCACTTTTCGGCTTCAGGTTCTACCGCAAGCAAGGCCGATCGCGCCTCATCGTCAAGCAGCAAGTGCCCGGCATCGGTAGGTTTGCTGCCGTAGACCATTTCCGCGACGGAGCAAATCGGGCTACGTCGATTGGTCAAGGCGACGTCCGGGGCGTCCACCAAGTACGGATTGATCCGCTTCGCGTCGATCTTGCGCCCGTCGCCCTTCGGGTCGTTGCCATAGTCGAAGATTGCGCAATGCTTCGGGTCGGTCAGCCCGAAGCCGACGATCACGCAATGGACTGCGGCCTTGCCCTTGCCTTCATTGCTCCACTTGAAGGTGCGATGCGCGAAGCGGATGCGCGCGCCGCCTTGCAGAAGGTGCGGCCACAGCGCCGCGACCTGTTCGCCCTGCGTAATCGAGTTGGTGGACACGAACGCCACGCCGATCTCGGAATGGCCCTTGATGTAGCCAAGCGCCTTGACGTACCACGCCGCCACAAAGTCCAGCAAGCCCCAATTCTTCAGCTTGCCGCATACGGCCTCCATGTCGGATCGCTGCTCGACGCCTTGATGCTGCTTGCCCACGAACGGCGGGTTACCCATGACGAAACTGCACTGCTCAGGCGCCAGGATGTTTGCCCAGTCAGCGCGCAGGGCGTTCATGCAGTGGATATGCGGCGTGTCCACCAATGGCACAGTCGGCCGCGTGTTGCCAAAACGCTCAGCGGCTTCCAGATTCATCTGGTGGTCGGTAATCCACAGCGCTACCCGCGCGATATGTGCAGCGGCTTGGTCGATTTCAATGCCGTAGAACTGATTCACGCGAACCCGGCACAGTGTGGAAACATCGAGCAGACCCCGCATGCGATCAAAGTCGAACAGCTCGGCAATGACTTCGTTTTCCAGTCGGCGCAGTTCACGATAGGCAATGACCAGGAAATTGCCGCAGCCGCACGCCGGGTCTAAAAAGGTGAGCGCCGGCAGCTTGTCATACAGCGCCCTTAGCCTTGGCTTGGAATGCCTAGCGGCGTCCAGATCAGCACGCAAATCATCCATCACCAGCGGGTCGATCACGCGCAGGATGTTGCGCTCGCTGGTGTAGTGCGCGCCTAGTTCACGCCGGCTGGCCTGCCTGCTTTCATCGGGCGTATGGGCCTCAAGAACACCCTGAAACATGGCCCCGAATATGGCCGGTGAAATATCGCTCCAATCCAGCACTGCGCATTCAAACAGCAGGGCGCGCATGGTGGCGTCAAACGCCGGGATACGTGCGCGTTCCGAGAACAGTTTGCCGTTGACGTAGGCGAATGCGGCCAGTTGCTCGTCTAGGCTGGATTGCCGCTCAGCGTCGGCAGTGTCCAGCACGTCGAACAATTCGGACAGCCTCGCCCCGGTGTCGCGCCCATCCTCGCGGGTGGTCTCGACCAGTCGCCGAAATTGTCCATCCTCGCCAAAGATGCCGGTGTCATCCGCAAACAGGCAAAACAATAAGCGTGTGAGAAAAACTTCAAGGTCGCGGCCCTTGAAATTCGCACGCAAAAGCGCTTCATGCAGCTTGGACACGGCATACGCAGCTTTCCGATTGATCGGGGATTCCTCGACGATTTCCGGGGCGTCATCGTCCAGCAGGAAGCGGAACCAGCCGGCCCGTTTGGGCAAGTCCTTGAGTTTGCATTCGCTGCGATGGTTCGCCTTCAGGTCGTACAGCCTGAAATTGGCAAAGTCTGAGGTGATGATGTAGCGCGGGCGCTCCGCCTCCGGCAGTGCCATGAAATACTCCGTAGCCTGCTCGAAAGCCGAGTCCAAATTCTTGCCCCGGCTTTTGTGCTCGACGATCAGCTTGCCAGGGATGAAGCTGTCGATGAAGCCAGTCGCGCCATCGAGTTTTTCAACGGCCTTTTCGTAGACGTTGGCTGACTCAGGCCGGATGCCGTAGCACTCATAGAAGCGTGCCCAAAAAAGCTTGGCGTCGGCGTTCTCGCGTGATGCGTTTTTCCACTGCGCAGCGAACGCGGCCAGGCGCGTGCGAATTTCGTTAAACGTAAGCGTGGGCATGGCATGACGCAGTGGATTTGTTGAGCGTCTAGGGTAGCGCAGCCCTTGTTTTTACTGGTAACACGGCCCGCGCTTCGCAGGCTGACTTCGCTCGCCTTCAGGCTAGCCGTGCAGTTCGTGGCGTTTTCACGGGCTACGCTGCGCCCACGGCATGGCAGGCTACCTATGGAAAATTTCCACAGGTAGAAGTCGGAGCATCGCGCGACCTTGCGGCCAAGCAAGTTGGTTTCGGCAGTAGCAAAACCTACGAATCCGCTAAACGCGCGGTGGACACACTGCCCGCAAGCTGGCCCATCAGTTCGCTGGCGCTGGCGAGCAATACCGGGTCCGGCTCGACGTCCTTGCCGATCAGCGCACGCGCATGCTCGGACAGTTCAACGCCGATGCCGCGCAACAGTTCGTCGGGGTCGATGCCCATGCCGGCGCAAGTCTCGGCGTACGCCAGCCAATACGCTTTGACACTCGCGCCGATGCGCTTGAATCGGTCTTGCACTGCGTTGAATTCGTCCACGTCCACGTCATCGTCCAGGCCAAGCATCGCCATGGACGCCAGGCAGCCGAGATAGCGAGCAACCTCCGGTTCAATAAATAGCGCGGTATGTAATGCCATGAACGTGGAGCTGGTCAGCAGGCGCCGGAACTCCAGATCATGCGCGCGGTAGGTGTACACAGGCGCCGACTCGTTTAATCGGTCACACTCCGCATCATCGCGTCGGGCCAGGGCCGCAAACATGGCGACGGCACGCTGCTGGGGTGTCAGGGTCGAATACAGCTTTTCATGCAGGTTCATGGTGTCCTCACCAGGCTTCGCCGACGATCACGGCCATCAGCGCGCGCATGGCCTCCAGCGTTTCGGGGTCCGGCTCCACAGGCGTATCGAGGACGCTGCGCACGGTCGCCTCGGTTCCCAGCACGCCGACAGCCCGCATGGCTTCGTCAGCGTCCACGCCTAGACCCGCGCATGCCTCGGTGTAGGCCAGCCATGACGCCTTCGCGCTGCGCATCGCGGCTTGGCCTTGGGCCTGCGCCTGTTCCAGATCCTCCACAGGCAATTCGCCCTCGGGCGTCAAGCCATGCCCGACGACAGCCAGGCACAGCAGCCATTGCGCGGTCTCGCGGTGCATTGCCAATGCCGTGTGCAAGGCCATGCGCTCCACCGCGCGCATGCCGCGCATGAACTCCAGGTCGGGGGCGTGATAGTGGAACTTTGGCGCCGTGCCGAACAAGCGCGCAGACTCGGCGGCATCGCGCCGTGCCATCGCCGGCACCATCGCGGCCAATCGCTGCGCCGGGGTCAGGGTTTCATACAGCTTGTCGGTCAGGGGCATGGTCAACCTTTCTTTGGGGGAAGTTGAAGCTTCAAGGCCCGCTCCAGGGCTTCGGTGCGCCGTTCCAGTTCGTGCACCTCGTAGATGCGGACCATCTGGCCCAGGACATAGGCGAGCTTCGTTCCCGTGGCCGGGTCCAGGGAGTTGTCGCGCATGTCGTTGTAGACCTTGCCAAGCTCCAGACGCATGTCGTCCAGGGTGTGCAGCCGAACCCTGTTTTTGGGAGGGGTAGGGGTGACGACATCGCCAGCAACGATGCGCAGTTCAGCCGGTTTGGATTGCGTCATGGTTGGCGGTCTTCGCAGTCTTTGCCCGCAGCCTGGTCGATGGCCTGCCGTGCCCTTTGTTGTGCCCGTAGCGCCGCCCGCAGGTCATTGCCATGCAGGTGCAGCAGGGCGTCGGCTTCATCCGCTACGGCAGGGCTGGCCTCGGCCAAGCCGTGCAGGTGGATGGCATCGCCCACAAGCGCGGCCACGATGCCGTGCTGGTGCAGGTGCGTGATGCACTCCAGGCCGAAGTCTGCGGGGTCGAAGGGATCAGCCGCGATGTGCAGCACGCCAGGCAACCGGCGATTTCCCTGCTCCACCCCTTGCGAAACCTGCGAATCTTGCGAATGGCCGGGGGGTACTCTTACGGCGTTCGCAAGATTCGCAGCATTCGCAGGTGGTCGTTCACCCCAAATGCTTTTCACCAGATCAGCGGCTCGCATGGTCAACTCCTCCAGCCTTGACGTTGCCGCCGTCGAAATCCACAAGCCCGGCAGCGTCGAGAAGGTCGATTGCCGTATTCCTGCGCTCGGCAGATCGCAGATTTGCGGGGCCGATTCGTGGAATGTCCTTCAGCGCAACCCAGCCGACACGTTCCACAAGCCAGCGATACAAGGCCAGCGCCCAGCCGGGTGTCGGATCAGCTTTGCCCGATAGTGCAGATTGCCAGTTGTCGAGACTGTGCGCAGCGAGTGCAGCACCACAGGCGGCGGCTCGTTCGTCGACCACGTCATGCCCGGCAAAGCACGCCAGCACACCGGCGATGCGACACGCTTGTTCGGTTGCTCGCAGGGCGAACGGCTGCACGTCACGCAAAGCGCCTTGCCTCCCCTCGCGTTCCATGCTCTCGAAAAACGCGGCCATCCGCTCGGTGGCCTGGTGGTCAAGTTCGATCACCGGCAAGCCGTCGCAATCGTCGGGCATGGGGCGGGACAACAGGCGCTTGCAGTCCGCCCAATAGCGCAGGATTACGGGGCTGTTCTCTGGTCGCCACGGCCTGAAGGTGCGGGGCGCAAGGGGCATCGGCCATGCGAGCAGAAACCGGGGCCAGAAACCAATACCCGAGAGCACCTCATCTCCGAGCACGTCGCCCAGGGCGGCGGGCTGGATCATCAAATGGGCGCTCAGGCGCACGCCATAGCGTTCTGTACGGCCTCCACCGGCTCGGACTACAGACAGGTGCCCGCGATCCCAAAGGCCGCATAAGTTCGCGGCGGTCTTGGTGCGTTGCTCTGGTGTCATGGCATGCCCGGCCAGCACTGCGCCGGCTTCCGTCGAGAAGATGCCTTGCGCAGCGATGCCCTCGGCAAAACTCCTGCGCATGCCTTCAATGGTCAGATCGGAGGCGATGCGATACGGCGACGGTCCAGGATGCTGTGGCGCTGGGTCGCCCTTCTTGCGGCTGGTTTTGGCATCCTCGAATGCAGCCAGGTCAGCGGCATAACGCTTGCCTTCTTCGCGCTGGGTGTCATGGATCGGGCGAAGGGCTGGTCGGTCTGCGGTGTCCTTGCCGTCGCCACTGTTCGCCACGGTCAGGGCGTACAGGCTCAAGGGTGCCGTGTTTCCAGAGAGTGTGCGGACATTCGCCACGCCCTGCGCCAGCAACGCCACACCAGCGAGAAGTGATTGCCCGGCCATCGCGGGGGAGACCTGTGCGCCGTCTGCGAGTTCGCGCGCCGCGTCAGCCAGCGGGCCGAGCGATTCAAGCGGATAAAGCGCGTCTGTTCCTTCGGATGGTGGCAGCAGCAGGGCGCGTGCGCGTTCCAATGCCTGCGGGATAGGCAGCAAAGGCAATGCATCAACCACAGGCGCAGGGGGTGCAACAACAGACACCACAGCCAGCGCCAGCACATTGGTGGCGGTCGCTTTCGGGTGCGCCTCCAGCCATTCCACGGCGTCGCCCTTTGGGGGTAGTTTCAACGTCGCCACGTCGATGACGCGGACCTCGACGGCGATGCCTTGGAGCTTCGCGGCCACGGCCTGCGCATACTTGGCGCCCGCGTCGTCGTGGTCCGGCCAGATCAGCACGCGCCGGCCCCGTAAGGGTGTCCAGTCGGCGCCCTCGGCGCTGCTCGCGCTGCCGCTGGTTGTTGCGGTGCAGCCGATGCGCTCCAGCATGTCGGCCTTGCCCTCGCCCTCGGTCACGATGACGACGACATCGGCATGCGTCTGCGCCAGGACGTGCAGCCGATAGAGCGGCTTACCGGCCTCGGGTGCAGGCGGCTCACTCATGACATAAGCGCCGGCTTCGTCTTGCATCATCGGGCGAATCCATTTAGGTTCACTCGGATGTTCGGCGCGGATGCGCCAGTAAAGCGACTCGCCGCTGGCGCTGGTGTATTCGTGCAGGCCGGTCGGCGCGAAGCCCTTGCGTAGCATCGGTGCGGCCAGCCGGCGCGCGGCCTCTTTGGCCGTCTCGGTGCGGTCGATCACGTCTTGCATGGTCAACCCTCCACCCAGCAGCCGAGAGACTTGCAGGCGTCGATAAAGCTCTGGCCGGTCTTGCGGCGGTGGAATGCCAACACGTCGCCGCCACCCTCGCCGCAGACAAAGCAATGCCAGGCGCCGGTCTCCAGCTTGACGCGTAGGCTCGGCTTCGTATCGTTGTGGAAGGGGCAAACGGCATCGCGCCATGCGCCGCAACCCTTGAGCGTGCCCAGCTCACGGCTGTAGAACTCGGCTGGATCGGGCAGCAGGGAACGGTCGAACCGTCCGAGCGGCTTTTGCGAAAGCAATGCGGCGCGGCTCTTGGCTGGGGGTACTCTGGAGCGGGTGGGCATCATGGACGTACCCCCAGCAGCAGCGCCGCGTCTGCGATAAGGAAGCCGATGCAAAGCCCGATGGACATGGGCACTACCAGCCAGGTGATGACGGCATACAGGCGGGCGCGCATTACAGAGCCTCCAGCGCGGCCAGGATGTCGCCAGCACGCCAAAATGAAGCGGTGCCGATCTTGCGGGGCTTCGGTAGTTTGCCCTCGGCAATCAGTTCATAGAACCGCGTGTTGCCGACGGCCAGTAACGGCGCATTGCCGTTTCTTCCAAGAATCTGCGCTTTGCGAATCAGCGCGTCGGGGTGAATCTGCGCCGTTGCTGGCGCAACGGTTGGGGGTGAACGCTTGCGGCTAAGTAGTGAATCCATGCGGGCCTCCGTGGTTGGATGCCTCGCATAATTCCTGCGGACTTGCTCAAAAAATAGGCGCAGTCCACCGCGGGAACTGGGCGCGGATAACTCCAGAATCTGCCTGCAGCCCGCGCCGTTTCTTGCTCGAATGGGCGCGGGGAACTATTTGCGCGGGCCAGTCGGCAAACCATCTGCGCGCAGGATCGTCGCCATCTTTTCGGCCATGCTCTTACTCACTCCGCGCGCCACAAGGAATGCCTCGACCTGTTCGTTTGTCGGTGCGGTGTCGGCTTCGGCGGGGTCGTAGTTCTTCCAGCACGCATCGGCGGCGGCGGCAAGGTGTTGCAACAATTTTGTGGTGTGCCCCGTCGAAGTGTTCAAACCCGCAGCCGAAATTTTCTTGTCCGGCTCGTTATTTTTTGGCGAATGCATCTCCATGTACCACTCGCGCATCGCGCGTTCGTCTCGCTCTTGAATAATTATGGTTTGATCGTCTGCGAACACAAAACTTGAGTGAATTGCGTTGTCACGCATCCAACGTTTCAACTCCCCCGCATAAACTGTTGCGGACCACCAAGGATCAACAGGCACAAGATAGGGAACCGTTTCCGGGTCCTGCAGGACATCGGAAACGTTTTGCCTAAGCTCACCAGTCGGAAGAAAGTCCGAGAATGAATCGGACATCTCCCATATATCCGGTGTCCACGGGTCAACAGGGTTCTTATCGAGTTGATGCACAACCTTGTGGCCATAGCTCCATGCACGCTCCGCCGCGTCCTGAATTGCAATCTCGAATGTCTTTCCTTTGGCAATATCACTACCTTTTGCCTCGGTCACGTTAAACGGATCAACTCCTGCGATCAAAAGCCCGGCTTGCTCTGGCGTCAACTTCTTGATTGCTCGCCAATGGGACAACTCGCTATCCGATGCCATCTCATGCCCTTTCGCATGTCCTTCGTGGGGTGCCCGGCCAGCCTGAGAAGGGATCAGGTTTTCAGCACTGCGGATCAGGCAGCACCTAGGCCAGGCGAAACGGTTTCAAATCACGCCGCGCCGCGTATCGGGATGATGTCGGCACCTGCTTTCAACTTGTCCAGGTAGTCGCTCCATTCCTGCATCATCTTGCGCCGCTCCTCAATGAACCGCATCCGCGCATAGGCCCCTCCCATACGCGATGGGTCGGGGGCCTTGTGCGCGATGTGGGTTTCGATCACCTCGGGCTTCAAACCAAGGCGCTCATGACCGAGCGTGCGTAGCAGCGCGCGCCAGCCGTGGCCGGTCAATTCGTCCTTGGTGTCAATTCCCAGACGGCGCATCGCCGCGTTGATCGCGGCCTCGCTCAAGGGCTTCAGCGGGCTGCGGCCCCCAATAAACACCCAGCCGCCCGGCAGGTGCCCGGTCAGCGGGTGCAGGTCGCGCAGGATCTCCACAGCCTGGGTCGACAGCGGGATGATGTGGTCGATGCTGGTCTTGGTAACGCGATAGCTCCACGTCGAGCCGTCCAGGTCCACATCCTCCCAGCGCATGACGCGCAGTTCACCAGGCCGGCACACCAGCAGCGGCAGCAGCCGCACAGCTGCAATTACCTGGGGCTGCCCAGTCAGTGCGTCGAACATGCGCAAGATGCCCCCCACGGCGGCGGGATCGTCGGTCGGCGCCGCGTAGTGCGTGTGCTTGGCAGGCGGCAGCGCGCCGCGCAGAGCCGGGGTGGGGTCAGCTTCGGCCCTGCCGGTGGCGATGGCGTAGCGAATCACTTCGCCTACGTTCTGAATGACGCGGTGCGCGGTGTCCAGTGCTCCGCGACCCTCAACGCGGCGGGCCACAACCAAGATGTCAGGCGCCTTGAGTTCGGACACGGGGCGACGGCCAAGGTAGGGGAACACGTCGCGCTCCAAGCGGCGGATAACCTTGTCCCGATGGCTGGGGGCCTTGGTGGACAGGTGGCGTTCGATCCAGTCGCGTGCGACAACCTCGAAGGAATCGGCAGCCAGGGCGTAGGCGCGGGCCTTCTCGGCTTGCTTGACGGCTCCAGGGTCACGGCCAGCGGCAAGGTGGGCGCGGGCTTCGTCGCGTCGATCACGGGCGAGCTTCAAGCCGACTTCGGGATATACCCCCAGCGCCAGCACCTTTTCTGCCCCCAGGTAGCGATACTTCAAGCGCCAGTATTTCGAGCCGTTCGGGTGAATCAGCAGGAACAGCCCTTTTTCATCGCCTAGCTTGTATTGGCGTTCCGCAGATTTGGCATTGCGGATGGCGGTGTCTGTCAGTGGCATGGCGGCCCTCCTGAGTGGCTTGTATCCCCTCGCTTTGGGATATACCACCGTTTTATAGCCCCATGTATCCCCGGCTGTCAACGCACCCCTGCGAACGCCTACGGCATGAAAAAGGCCGTAAAGCTTTGATTTTTCTTAGCTTTACGGCCTTATGCGGATGCTGGCGAACTGGTTTTTGGTGGGTGGTACAGGGATCGAACCTGTGGCCCCTGCCGTGTGAAGGCAGTGCTCTACCGCTGAGCTAACCACCCAAAGCTTGAAATTATGCCACAGGGTCATGCGCTTACGGGCAATCCGAGAACGGCTCTTCGCTTCCCTGGGAAAACGCGAGAAGTGGCGCATCCGGAGTTCAGCGCAGGGCGGCATAAATGCTCTGCGCCAAGTCGCGTGAAATACCGTCGACCGTCATCAAGTCTTCGATGCTGGCGGTGGCGACGCCGCGCACCCCGCCGAAGCGCGAGAGCAGGCGCGCGCGACGCTTGGGGCCGATGCCGGCAATGTCTTCGAGCTTGGAACTGCCGGTCCGGGTGCGCGCCCGTTGCGCCCGCATGCCGGTGATGGCGAAGCGATGCGCCTCGTCGCGCACCTGCGCCACCAGCAGCAGCGCAGGGCTGTCGGGCGGCAGCGTCACCTTGGGACGTCCGTCGGCGAACACCAGCTCCTCCAGGCCAACCTTGCGGCCCTCGCCCTTCTCCACGCCCACCAGGCGGGCGATGTCCAGGCCCAGTTCTTCGAACACCTCGCGCGCGGCGGACACCTGGCCACGGCCGCCGTCGATCAGCACCAGATCGGGCAGCTTGGCCAGCTGGGTCTCGGCCGCCTCGGCCAGCTTGGCGTAGCGGCGGGTGAGCACCTGGCGCATGGCGGCATAGTCGTCGCCCGGGGTGATGCCGTCGATGCGGTAGCGGCGGTACTGCGACGACTGCATGGCATGGTGCTGGAACACCACGCAGGAGGCCTGGGTCGCCTCACCGGCCGTGTGGCTGATGTCGAAGCACTCCATGCGCAGAGCGTCCAGATCCTGCGTATCCAGGCCGAGCGCATCCGCCAGCGCACGGGTGCGGTGGTGCTGCGCGCCCTCCTCCGCCAGCAGCCGCGCCAGCGCCAGTTGCGCGCCCTGCGCCGCCATGTCCAGCCAACGCCGGCGCGTGCCGCGCGGTGCGGTCACAAGCTGGCAACGCTGGCCGCTGTGCTGCTGCAAGGTCGCCATCAAATCGGCATCCACGGGCACATTGCAAACCAGCACCGGCGGCAACGGCAACTCCAGGTAATGCTGGGCGACGAAGGCATCGAGCACGGCCCGCAAGGCGGCGATGTTGTTCGAGACCTCAGTGGAACCATCGTCGGCGTCCTCCGGGGACGGCGCCTCGGAGGACGCTGCGCCAACCTCACCCGGCGCCGCCACATCCAGCCAGCGCACATGGCTGGGGAAGTAGGCCCGGTCGCCGAGGTGCCGGCCGCCACGCACCATGGCCAGGTTGACGCAGGCGCGGCCACCCTGCAGCACCACAGCCAGGATATCGGCATCCTGATCGCGGCCCACCTCCATGCTCTGCTGGTGCAGCACGCGCGACAGGGCCGTGATCTGGTTGCGCGCCACGGCCGCCTCCTCGAAGCGCAGATGCTCGGCCAGGTCGTGCATGCGCAGCTCCAAATCCTTCAGCACGCCGTCATGCTCGCCGCGCAGAAAACGCGTTGCAGCGGCGACGTCTGCGGCATAAGCCTCCCTCGAAATGCGCCCCACGCAAGGGGCCGTGCAGCGATGAATCTGGTGCAACAAACACGGTCGGCTGCGGTTGGCGAACACGGTGTCTTCGCATGTGCGCAGCAGGAAAACCTTCTGCAGCAAGGCAATGCTTTCCTTGACGGCCCAGGCGCTGGGATACGGCCCGAAGTAGCTATGCCTGCGGTCCACCGCGCCACGGAAATACACCATGCGCGGAAAGGCATGGCCGGTGGTGAGCTTGAGATAGGGATAGGACTTGTCGTCGCGGAACAAAATGTTGTAGCGCGGGTCCTGCGTTTTGATCAGGTTGTTTTCCAGCAGCAGGGCCTCGGCTTCGGAGCCGGTCACCGTGGTGTCCAGCCGCGCGATGCGCGACACCATATGGCCGATGCGGCTGCCGCCGTGGTCTTTCTGAAAATAACTGGACACGCGCTTTTTCAGGTCGCGCGCCTTGCCCACGTACAGCAGCGTGCCATCGGCCGCGAAATAGCGATAGACCCCGGGCAGATGAGGCAATGCGGCAACCTGCCGCGCCAACGCCTCGGGGTCGGCCACATCGGCGGCGTCTGCTGCGGCGCGCGGCGTTTCCGGTGGCTGGTTCATCTTTTTCGACGGGTCAAAGGCCTGCCCCAGCCTCACGTGAGGCCTCGGAGAACACCGCGCGGAACATGGCCGGTGTGAGTCGTCCGGTGTTCTGGTTGTAGCGGCTGCAGTGGTAGCTGTCGTACAGGGCGATGCCGCGCAGTCCGTGACGCGCGCCATGCGCGAAGCGGGCTGCGGACGCCTTCAGGCCCAGAGCCATGAGCACCGCACCGTGGCCCACCGTGCCCAGCGCGACGATCACCTTGAGTTGCGGCATGGCCTGTATCTCGGCCACCAGATAGGGGTTGCAGGCGCGCACCTCGGCAGGCAGAGGCTTGTTGTCGGGCGGCAGGCATTTCACGCTGTTGCAAATGCGGCAGTTCAACAACGCCAGCCCGTCGCCCGCGGTGATGCTGGAGGGGTGATCGGTGATGGCCACCTGCGGCTCGCGCCGCGCCAGGCCCAGTTCGGTGAGCGTGCCGTACAGCAGCGGCCCGGCGCCGTCTCCGGTGAACGGCCGGTTGCTGGCGTTGGCGCCGTGCAGGCCGGGCGCCAGGCCCACCACCAGCATCGATGCCGAAAGCGGGCCGAAGGATGGAACCGGCAGGCAGGTGTAACCCGGATGGCGCGCATGCACCGCATCGCGAAAATCCGCCAGACGTGAACAGCGACGACAATGTGCGTCGTACACACTCACCTTCGAACCGACGGCGCCTGCGCCGCCTAGCTGATGAACCAACGGGATACCTGGGATCTGTTCTGTCATGTCGTGGACAACTTCGGCGACATCGGCGTGGGCTGGCGTCTGGCACGCCAGCTCGTGCACGAGCATGGCCGCAACGTGCGGCTGTTCGTCGATGATTTGAACACCTTCCGCGTCATTTGCCCGCAGGTCAATCCGCGTCTGGCACAACAGAGCGTGGACGGCGTTCAGGTGTTCAACTGGGGCCGCCAACTCCAGCTCGAACCCGGCGACGTGGTGGTCGAGCTGTTTGGCTGCAAGCTGGCCCCAGCCTTCCTGGAACGCATCCAGCAGCGTGGTGCCGAGGGCCTGCGCTGGTTCAATCTCGAGCACCTCAGTGCCGAACCCTGGGTCGAAGGCAGCCACCTCAAGCCGTCGCCCCAGCCCGGCGGCATCAACAAGCTGTTCTTCTTTCCCGGCTTCACACCGGCGACCGGCGGCCTGATCCGGGAGGCCGATCTGCTGGCCCGGCGCGACGCCTGGCAGGCCATGCCCGCCGCCCGCCGCATCGCCCTGCGCTCGCTCAGCCTGCCGCCTCCACCCGAACATGCCACCACCGTGGTGCTGTTCAGCTATGCGCGTGCAAAGATGGAGTCCTGGCTGCAAAGCCTGGCCGCAGCCGATCGTCCCACCGTGCTGTGGATCTGTCCCGGCCCCATCATCGAAGCCGTCAACGACTGGCTGCATATGCAACTGCTCACCGGCCAGACCACGGTGCGCGGCAGCCTCACCCTCTGCGCCCTGCCCTTCATGCCGCAGGAGCGCTTCGACGAACTGCTGTGGGCGGCCGACGTCTGCATCGTGCGCGGCGAAGACTCCTTTGTGCGCGCGCAGTGGGCCGCGCGACCCATGGTGTGGCACATCTACCCCCAGCAAGACGGCGCGCATGACAAGAAGCTCGATGCCTTTTTCGACCTGTATCTCAAGGATGCCCCGGCCGACGTACGCGACGCCATCATCCCGCTGTGGACGGCCTGGAACCGCAACCTCGATCTCGACAGCGCCTGGTCCGGGTTCGTCGCCGCATTGCCGCAACTGCGCCGCCACGCCCGCACCTGGTGCAACCGCCTGGCCAGCCAGCCCGATCTGGCCAGCCAGCTGCTGACCGCTGGCCGCACCCTTCAGGCTCGCATACTGCCGCTGTAGCCAACTGTCTTGGCCCGCCCCGGCTAAAATGACGCGTTGACTTTTCAACAGACACCTGTTCTCCCCCGATTTATGAAACTCGCTCAAGAAATCCGCGCCGGCAATGTCATCATGGTGGGCAAGGATCCCATGGTCGTGCAAAAGACCGAATACAGCCGCGGTGGCCGCAACGCCGCCACGGTGAAAATGAAGCTGAAGAACCTGCTGACCAGCGGCGGCACCGAAGTCGTCTACAAGGCCGACGACAAGCTCGATCAGGTCATGCTCGACCGCAAGGACTGCACCTATTCCTACTTCGCCGACCCCATGTATGTGTTCATGGATACCGAGTACAACCAGTACGAAGTGGAAAAGGACAACCTCGGCGACGCCATCAACTACCTCGAAGACAGCATGCCCGTCGAAGTCGTGTTCTACGACGGCAAGGCCATCTCGGTGGAAATGCCCAACACCGTGGTGCGCGAAATCATCTACACCGAACCCGCCGTGAAGGGTGACACCTCTGGCAAGGTGCTCAAGCCGGCGAAGATTTCCACCGGTGTGGAAATCCCGGTGCCGATCTTCGTTGCCACCGGCGACAAGATCGAAATCGACACCCGCACCGGCGAATACAAAGGCCGGGTCTGAGCAGGACTCAACCGAGATTTCCCATGAGCCGGTTGGAGCGGGCTGGTAGGTTGGCTTCCTGCAGGCGCGCGCCGCCGGTCTCCAGCAGCAACAGGGGCCGCACGGGGCGGCCGGCCTCGCAGTCGCGCAAGGCCAGTTCCGGCGCGCCGGCGATCTTGGCACCGGAGAACTTCGCCGATGCTGCCGCCCTGGAATGCGCCTTCGATGGACAGCGCCACGGCGGCATGGCCGTCCAGGGTGCCGCGCGCGCCATGTCGGCGAAGGGCAGGCGAAGCGCCTGCGCCGAGCGCAGCATGCGCAGTCTCACCGGTTCTGGAACCGTGAGGGCGGTTGATACAGGCCGCCCGACCAGTCCACCAGGTCCTCGATGCTGCGCGCCGCCAGCAAGGAGCGCTTGGCCTGCAGCGGACTGACGCCGAGGTCGGCCGGATAGGCGACGATGCCGCGCGCGTGAAGGTTGCGCGCCACGGCAGCGTCCGAGCGCTGGCCGATGGGCGTGACGCCGGCGATCGCCGCCAGCGCGGCACGCCGCTCCTCCTGGCCCTGCGCCTTGTACAAGTAGGCGATGCCCTCTTCGGTCACCACATGCGTGACGTCGTCGCCGTAGATCATGATGGGCGCGATCGGCATCCCGCTCTTTTCCCCGACCGCGATGGCGTCCAGCGCATCCACCAGCGCCGGCACGCCGCCTTTCTGGTACGTCTCGACCAGTTGCACCACCAGCTTGCGCCCCCGGACAACCGGCGCGTCGGCGGTGATCAGCGACAGCCAGGCGGGGGAGGGATGGCGGCGCCCACGCGGGTCGTGCCCCATGTTGGGCGCGCCGCCGAAGCCCGTCAGCCGCCCCAGCGTCACGGTCGAAGCATTGGCGTCGGCGTCCATCTGCAAGGTCGAGCCGATGAACAGGTCCACCCCGTATTGGCCCGCCAGTTGACACAGCACGCGGTTCGAGCGCATCGAGCCGTCGCGGCCGATGAAGAACACGTCGGAACGGGCGGCAACGTAGTTTTCCATGCCGACTTCGCTGCCAAAGCAATGCACGCTCTGCACCCAGCCGCTCTCGATCGCCGGAATCAGCGTGGGATGCGGGTTGAGCGCCCAGTTGCGGCAGATCCTGCCCTTCAGCCCGAGCGATGCGCCATAGGTCGGCAGCAGCAGTTCGATCGCGGCGGTGTCGTATCCGATGCCATGGTTCAAGGAGGTGACCTGGTAGCGTTCGTAGATGCCGCGGATGGCCATCATCCCCATGAGCACCTGCAAGTCGGTGATGTGGCGCGGATCGCGCGTGAACAGCGGCTCGATGGCGAAGGGACGGTCCGCGACCACGACGAAGTCCACCCACGAGCCGGGGATGTCCACGCGCGGCAGCGCGTCCACGATCTCGTTGACCTGGGCGATGACGATGCCCTGCCGGAATGCGGCGGCCTCGACGAGGGTGGGCGTGTCCTCGGTGTTCGGCCCGGTGTAGAGGTTGCCCTGCGCGTCGGCCTTCTCGGCGCAAACCAGCGCCACGTGCGGCGTCAGGTCGATGAACATGCGCGCGTAAAGCTCGACATAGGTGTGAATCGCGCCGATCTCCAGCTTGCCGTCCTCCAGCAGTTGGGCCACGCGCAAACTCTGCGGCCCCGCAAAGGCGAAATCCACCCGCCGCGCGATGCCGCGCTCAAACAGCGTCAGGTGCTCGGGTCGGCTGATGCTCGAAATCAACAGGTGCAGATCGTGCACGCGGCGGGCATCGACCTGCGCCAGGCTGCGCCAGAGGAAGTCCGCCTGCTTCTGGTTGTTGCCTTCGAGCGCGACGCGGTCGCCCGGCATCAGCAGCAACCCCAATTTGTTTTTGTATTTTTATTTGATTGCATTGCATGCGTAATTTTGGGTTTACCAGTACACAAAACACATCCACCGTGTCGTTCCAAGTCCAAGTAGTATTGGCGCATGGACAAGAGTCTTTCCCTCGCCGACCGGCTGCGCGAGTCCATTGAAGAGGACATCGCGACTGGCGAACTGCCCCCCGGGGCGCCGCTGGACGAAGCCGAGCTGACGCAGCGCTTCGGCGTGTCGCGCACGCCGGTGCGCGAGGCACTGATGCAGTTGGCATCGGCCGGCATGGTCGACATCCGGCACCGGCGCGGCGCCGCCGTGGCCCAGCTCGGCCCGCAGCGCCTGATCGAGATGTTCGAGGTCATGGCCGAGCTTGAGGCCATGTGCGGGCGGCATGCCGCCCGGCGCATGCCGGCCGAGGCACTGGCCGCGCTGGAAGCCGCGCACCTGGCCTGCGAGGCCGCGCGCAACGCCGGCGACGCCGATGCCTACTACCACCTCAACGAAACCTTCCATCACCAGATCTACGCCGGCAGCCACAGCGGCTTCCTGTGCGAACAGGCCACGACGCTGCATCGCAGGCTGCGCCCCTACCGGCGCCTGCAATTGCGCGTCAAGGGCCGGCTGCAGGCGTCCTACAGCGAGCACCAGGCCGTCGTCGACGCCATCCAGGCCGGCGACGGCGAGCGCGCCGCGCAGGCCCTGCGCCGGCATGTCATGGTCCAGGGCGAGCGCTTCGCCGACCTGATGGCCGCGCTGGCGCAACTGCAGACCACAACGGCAGAAGCCTGATGTCGACCGCTGCACCAAGCGCGCTGCCCTGTGGCGCAAACTTTCCAACATGGGGCGTTTGGCACCAAAATGGAAGCTGCCTGTGTACACGCTTCTCCATGCTTCATTCCCTCGCATGCGCCACGACAAGCACAGGGGCTTGGGCATGGAAGTTGCGTTTGACGAACCGCGCCTTGAGGTCGGTAGAACCCGCGCACTTTTTATGTCATACACCCGAGCAGCTCGAACAAAAGCCCGAACGGCAAAGCCTATGACCTGGTCCATCCTGGCGCGCGACGACGACGGCACATTCGGTGTCGCGATCGCCAGCCGCTTCTTTGCCGTCGGCGGGCTCTGCGTCCATACGCGAAGCCAAGTTGGGGCTTTGTCGACACAGGCGCTGATGAATCCGCTCTATGGCCCCGCCGGCCTCGACGCGCTTGCCGCGGGCTGCAACCCGGAGGAATTGGTCGCGGCGCTGACTGGCGCCGATGCGGGCCGCGATCATCGCCAGCTGCACGTGCTGCCGGCCTCGGGCAGGGGTGCCGCCCACACCGGCGCCTCGTGCATCGGATGGTGCGGCCATGCGGTGCACGACGACTTCAGCGTCGCCGGCAATATGCTGGCCGGTCCGCAGGTGATCGAAGCCACCGCGCAGACCTTCGTCGCAACCAAGGGGCAAGCGCTCGCCGAGCGGTTGATTGCCGCCATGGCGGCCGGTGAAGCGGCGGGCGGCGACAAGCGCGGCAAGCAGGCGGCCGCGCTGCGCATCCACGGCCGCGAGGACTACCCGCTGCTGGACCTGCGCATCGACGACCATGCGGAACCCATCGCGGAACTACGGCGCCTGTATGCCAAGAGCCTGGAGCGCTACCAGCCCTTTCTGGCCTGCCTGCCGAAGCGGGACGATCCTGCCGGCCTGACCGACCGCAGCGAGATCGAAGCGCGCATCGCCCGATTCCAGACCTTGAGGCGCCAGGACACGCCATGACGGCCCTGCTCGAGGTCCGGGACCTGCGCACCCACTTCACCACGGAAGATGGTGAATTTCCAGCCGTTGACGGCATGAGTTTTTCGATCGACGCGGGCCGCACGCTCGCCATCGTCGGCGAATCCGGCAGCGGCAAGAGCGTGACCTCCTTGTCCATCATGGGCCTGGTGCCTCATCCACCCGGGCGCATCGTGGGCGGCTCCATCCGCTTCGAGGGCCGCGAACTTCTGGGCCTGCCGAAAGCCGAGATGCAAAACTTGCGCGGCAACGGCATGGCCATGATTTTCCAGGAGCCGATGTCCTCGCTGAACCCGGCGTACACCATCGGCAACCAGATCGTCGAGGGCCTTTTGCGCCATCGACGCATCAGCCGCGCGCAAGCCACCGAGCGCGCCATGGCGATGCTCAGGCGCGTGCGCATTCCGGCCCCCGAGCAGCGCTTCCACGAATATCCCCACAAGCTGTCCGGCGGCATGCGCCAGCGCGTCATGATCGCCATGGCCCTCGCCTGCGAGCCGCGCCTGCTGATCGCCGACGAGCCGACCACGGCGCTGGACGTGACGATCCAGGCGCAGATCCTCGACTTGATGCGCACGCTGCAGGAAGAAACCGGCACGGCCATCGTCCTCATCACCCATGACCTGGGCGTGGTCGCCGAAGTGGCGGACGCGGTGGTGGTGATGTATGCCGGCCGGGTGGTCGAGCGGGCGCCGGTTCAGGCCCTGTTCGATGAGCCGCAGCATCCCTACACCATCGGGCTGCTGGGTTCCATACCCAGGCTGGATGACGCGCAAACACGCCTCGCGTCCATCGCCGGCCAAGTGCCCAACCCCCTGCGCCTGCCCTCGGGCTGCAGCTTTGCCGACCGCTGTCCGTTTGCCGACGCACAATGCCATGCCGCTGCGCCCGCACTCAGAAACGTGGGTGAAAACCATGTCTCGGCATGCTGGAAGGCCCCTCTCGATCCGCAAGCCCTGTTTGAAAAAACACCGTCCATGGACTTCGCCGCCTGTCCGGTCATGCCCGCATGAACAAGCCCATGCCAGCGCATCCGTCCACGGCCTCATCGCTGCTGCGCGTTGCAGGGCTGGTCAAGCATTTCCCGGTGAAGCGCGGCATCCTGGGCCGTGCCCAGGATGCCGTGCGCGCGGTCGATGGCGTGGACTTTGCGCTCGCGCCCGGTGAAACCCTGGGCGTCGTCGGCGAATCGGGGTGCGGCAAATCGACGCTCGGGCGGCTGGTTCTTCGCCTCATCGAACCCACCGCGGGACGCATCTGGTTCGACGGCGCCGACCTCGGCGCGCTGGATGCGCAGGCGCTGCGGGCGCGGCGGCGCGCCATGCAGATCATCTTCCAGGACCCCTACTCCTCGCTCAACCCGCGCATGACGGTGGGCCAGACACTCGGCGAGCCGCTGCTCCTCCACGGCCTTGCCGAGGGCCGGCGCCGCGAGCGCGTGGCCGAGCTGCTCAAGACCGTGGGGCTGGCGCCGGAACATGCGCTGCGCTATCCGCACGAGTTCTCGGGAGGCCAGCGTCAGCGCATCGGCATCGCGCGCGCCTTGGCCGTCGAACCCAAGCTGGTCGTGTGCGACGAGGCGGTTTCGGCGCTGGACGTGTCCGTTCAGGCCCAGGTCGTGAACCTGCTGCAGGACCTCCAGCAGACGTTCGGCCTCGCCTACATTTTCATCGCGCACGACCTCGCCGTCGTCAAGCACATCGCCGACCGGGTTGCGGTGATGTATCTCGGGCGCATCGTCGAACTCGCCGACAAGCGCGCGCTCTACGCCGCGCCGCGCCATCCATATACCCAGGCCCTGCTGTCGGCCATTCCCTCGCCGCAGCCCCGCACGGCACGGCGACGCATCGCCTTGGCCGGCGATGTGCCGAGCCCGCTCGCACCGCCGCCTGGCTGCCACTTCCACACGCGCTGCCCGCATGCGCGCCCGCTGTGCGCGCAAAGCACGCCTGTTCTCGCTGTGGAGGGCGGGCACGGCGTGGCATGTCATTACTGGCGCGAGATCGAGGTGCCTTTGGCCTTGCGGAAAGGCGCCGGCGGCGCGCCGGCAAACCCGCGCGTGGCCAAGCTGCAGTCGGCCTTCGCCGCCCGTACCGGAGCCCCGGCATGAGCAACGCCTGCGACATGCACCGATCGCTGCAGTCCGGTTTCCATCGCCAAACGGGGCAGGCCATTTCCCGTTGGCGTTGTTCCAAATCCGGCCCCGTCTCGAGGACTCGGCCCGGGTCAGGTTGGCGTCCATCGCCAAGGGCATCACAGGTCAGGATTTTTCACACTCACTTTGGGGGATTAACACCATGGATCGACGTTCATTCATCAAGGCATCAAGTCTCACGCTGGCCGGGGCCGTCGGGCATGCGTTGCCCGCTTCAGCCTTGGCCGCGCAGGTTCAGACTCTGCGCGTGGGCCTGGCCGAAGACCCCGACATGCTGGACCCGACACTGGCGCGCACCTTCGTCGGCCGCATCGTGTTTGCGGCTCTGTGCGACAAGCTGTTCGACATCGACGAGAAACTCAATATCGTGCCTCAGCTTGCGACCAGCTATGCATGGTCGCCCGACAACAAGGCGCTGACGCTGAAGCTGCGCGAAGGCGTCCTGTTCCAAGATGGCGAGAGATTCGACGCAGCGGCGGTGAAATACAACATCGAGCGGCACAAGACCCTCCCGGGGTCGAGCCGCCGCGGTGAGCTTGCACCCGTGGAAAGCGTCGAGGTCATCGATCCCTACACGGCACGACTGAATCTTTCGGCCCCTTTCGCTCCACTGCTTTCGGTGCTTGCCGACCGTGCCGGCATGATGGTCTCGCCCAAGGCCGCGCAGGCGCAAGGCGAGAACTTCGCCAACAAGCCGGTCAGCTGTGGGCCGTTCAAATTCGTCGAACGGGTCCCTCAAGGACACATCGTGCTGGAGCGCTTCGCCGAATACTGGAACAAGGACGCGGTTCACTTCGACAAGGTCGTGTACACACCCATCCCCGACTCCGCGGTCCGCCTGGCGAACCTGCGCGCGGGCCAGCTCGACTTCATCGAACGCATGGCTTCGTCGGACATCGCCGGGCTGCGCAAGGACAGCCACTTCAAGACGTCCAGCATCACGGGAATCGGCTACCAGGGCATCACGATGAATGTCGGCAAGAGCGCCCTGGCGCAGAAGAACCCGCTCGGGCGCGACGCCCGTGTGCGCGAGGCCTTCGAGCTGGCCATCGACCGCGAAGGACTGGTTCAGGTCGTGATGAACGGCGAGGCCACCGTGGGCAACCAGTGGGTGCCACCGACCAATCGCTTCTACGCCAAGAACGTCCCCGTGCCCAAGCGCGACGTGGCCAAGGCCAAGGCCTTGCTGAAGGAGGCCGGCGTGCCGAATCCCCGCTTCACCCTGATGACGCCGACAACCTCCGACGCGCAGCGTCTTGCGCAGGCCGTGCAGTCCATGGCGCGGGACGCGGGGTTCGACGTGAAGATCCAATCGACCGAGTTCGCGACCTCGCTCAATCTGGCCGAGAAAGGGGAATACGAAGCCTACGTCCTGCAATGGAGCGGGCGCGCCGACCCGGACGGGAACCTGTTCAGTTTCGACGGTTGCAAACAGCCGCTGAACTACAGCGGTTACTGCGTGCCGGCCGTGGACACGCTCCTGAACAAATCGCGCAGCGATCTGCAGACGGCGCAACGCGTGGCCGACTATGAACAAATCGCCGCGCGCGTGCTCAAGGACCGCCCCATTCTTTATGTCTATCACGCCCACTGGCTGTGGGGCTACACGCGCAAGCTCACCGGCGTGCGCGACATCCCCGACGGCCTGCTCCGGGTGACCGGGCTGAAGATGGCCTGAAGCCATGGGCCGCGCCCGTCGAGGGCGCGGCCATCGACATGCTCGAATTTCTCCTCAAGCGGCTGGCCTCGATCGTGCCGACCCTGGTGTTCGTCTCGATCCTGATCTTCGGCCTGCAACAGCTCCTGCCAGGCGATCCGGCGCTGATCCTGGCCGGTGAGGAGCAGGACCCGACGGTCGTTGCCTACCTGCACAAGAAGCTGCACCTGGACCAACCCCTGCCGGTGCGCTACGGCTATTGGGTGCGCGACGTGCTGCATGGCGACCTCGGCGAATCGATGCGCCTGCAGCAGCCCGTGTCGGCACTCATCGCCCAGAAGCTTCCGGTCACCATCGAGCTGTCGCTGCTGGCCATGGCGGTGGCCCTGCTCGTCAGCATCCCCGCAGGCATCGTCGCCGCCGTGGGGCGCGGCACGGCCTGGGATTACGCCGCCAACGCCTTCGCGCTGTGGGGCTTGTCGACGCCGAATTTCTGGCTCGGCATCCTGATGATCCTGCTGTTCTCCGTGCAGCTGGGCTGGTTCCCGGCATCCGGCTACGTCAGTCCGTTCGTGAACCTTCGCGCCAATCTGCTGGGCATGGCCATGCCCGCCTTCGTGCTGGGCAATTCGATCGCGGCGGTGCTCATGCGCCACACCCGCAGCGCCATGCTGGAGGTGCTCAGCGCCGACTATGTGCGAACCGCACGCGCCAAGGGCCTGAGCGAACCCGTGGTCGTGCTCAAGCACGCCTTTCGCAATGCGCTGACGCCCATCATCACCCTGGGCGCCCTCGAACTCGGCACCCTGCTCTCCGGCGCCGTCCTCACCGAGCAGGTATTCACGATCCCCGGCTTCAGCAAGCTGATCGTCGATGCCGTGGCCAACCGCGACTTTGCCGTCGTGCAGGGCGTGGTGCTGATCACCGCGCTCGCCTACATCGTGCTGAACCTGCTGGCCGACCTGGCCTCCTTCCTCATCAACCCACGCCTGCGCCGCTAGCCATGTCCGCAGTCCTCCCTGCCGTTGCCGCGTCCCAACCCGTCCTGGAGGCTGGCCCCTGGCGCCGGGGCTGGCGCCGTCTCTACCGCCGGCGCGCGGCACTCGCGGGGCTCGTTGTCGTCGTGTTGTTTGTGCTGATGGCGGTCTTTGCGCCCTGGGTTTCCCCGTTCGACCCGCTGGCCACCAACTGGAGCGCGATCCGCCAGGCGCCTTCGGCGGCGCACTGGTTTGGCACCGATGAACTCGGGCGCGACGTGCTGTCGCGCGTCATCTGGGGCACGCGCGCGTCGCTCTCGGCCGGCGTGGTGTCGGTGTCGATCTCGCTGCTGCTGGGTGTGCCCATCGGCCTGGCCGCCGGCTACCTCGGCGGTTTGACCGACGCTTTGATTTCGCGCATGACCGACGCCTTCCTGTCCTGCCCTTTCCTGATCCTGGCGATCGCCCTGGCGGCATTCCTGGGACCCAGCCTCACCAACGCCATGATCGCCATCGGCGTCTCCACGACACCCGTGTTCGTGCGCCTGACGCGCGCCCAGGTCCTCAACGTCAAGGTGGAGGACTACATCGAGGCCGCGCGAGCGGTCGGCAACTCGCCCCTGCGCATCGCCTGGCGCCACGTCATGCCCAACGTCCTCGCGCCGCTGATCGTCCAGGCCACGCTGGCCATCGCTTCGGCGGTGATCGCCGAGGCGAGTCTGTCGTTTCTCGGCCTGGGCCAGCAGCCGCCGGCGCCGAGTTGGGGCAGCATGCTCAATACGGCCAAGGACTACATCGACAACGCCCCCTGGATGGGTATATGGCCGGGCGCGGCGATCTTTCTCCTGGTGTTGTCGTTCAATCTGCTCGGCGATGGCCTGCGCGACGCCCTCGACCCCCGGCAGCGTTGAATCTCCCGCATCCTTTGCAGTTCAACCTCGACGCGAATCCAGACCATGCAATTCGATTGGCATAACCCCTACCCCACCATCCGCAGCCCGCTGATGGCGCGCAACGTCGTCGCCACGTCGCAGCCGCTGGCCGCGCAGGCCGGGCTGCGCATGCTGCTCAAGGGCGGCAACGCGGTGGATGCGGCGCTTGCCGCGGCCGCGGCCATGACCATCGTCGAACCGGTGTCCAACGGCCTGGGCAGCGACCTTTTCGCCATCGTCTGGGACGGCACGCGACTGCAGGGACTCAACGCCTCGGGCGTGGCGCCGCAGGCGTGGAATCCGGGCTACTTCGCCCGCAAACACGGCGGCGCCTTGCCGGTGCGGGGCTGGGATACGGTCACGACGCCGGGCGCGGTGGCGGGCTGGGTGGCGCTGTCGCAGCGCCTGGGCAAGCTGCCGTTCGCCGATCTTCTGGAACCCGCCATCGAACTGGCCGAGCGTGGCCATGGGGTGGCCTGCATCGTGGCCGACAAATGGGCGCGGCAGGTTCCGCTGCTGCAGGAGCAGCCTGGTTTCGCCGCGGCCTTCATGCCTTACGGGCGCGCCCCCCGGCCTGGCGAGCGCTTCGTGTTCCGCGACGCCGGCGCGACCCTGCGCCAGATTGCGTTGACGCAGGGGGAGGCGTTCTACCGCGGCGAGGTCGCCGAGAAACTAGCCGCGCACGCCAAGAACCATGGCGCGAGCCTGAGCCTTGCGGATCTCGCCGGCTACCAGCCGGAGTGGGTGACGCCGATCGCCAAGGACTATGCCGGCCATACCGTGCACGAGATCCCGCCCAATGGCCAGGGCATCGCCGCGCTGATGGCGCTGGGCATCGTCGACAAGCTCGACATCGGCCGCTATCCCGTCGACGGCGTCGAGGCCCAGCACCTGCAGATCGAGGCGATGAAGCTGGCCTTCGCCGACACCTACCGCTGGGTCGGCGACGCGCGTGCGATGACCGAGGTCACGCCGGCCGACCTGCTCAACGACGGCTACCTCGCCGAGCGCGCCAGGCGCATCGACATGCGGCGCGCCACGGCGTTCCAGCACGGCGCCCCGCCGCGCGGCGGCACCATCTACCTGTCGGCGGCCGACGCGGGCGGCATGATGGTCAGCCTGATCCAGTCCAACTACATGGGTTTCGGCAGCGGCGTGGTCGTGCCCGGCACCGGCGTGAGCCTGCAGAACCGCGGCCATGGATTCTCGCTGCAGCCAGGACACCCCAACCTCGTGCAAGGCGGCAAGCGCCCCTTCCACACCATCATTCCGGGGTTCGTCACCAAGGACGGCAAGCCGCAGATGAGCTTCGGCGTGATGGGCGGCAATATGCAGCCGCAAGGCCACTTGCAGACCCTGGTGCGCATGCTGACCTATGCCCAGCAGCCGCAGGCCGCCTGCGATGCGCCGCGCTGGAAGGTCGGCACGGGACTGTCGATCGACTGCGAGGCGACGATGGCCCGGGACCGCGTCGAAGAATTGCGCGCGATGGGCCACGCGGTCACGGCCGACCCCGATGCCTATATGGACTTCGGCGCGGGACAGTTCATCTGGAAGCTCTCGGACGACCCGCAGGACGGCTACGTCGCCGCGAGCGACTCCAGGCGCGACGGGCAAGCCGTGGGATTCTGACATCCACCCGCGCGAAACGCGGAATGCGACGCTGTCACGCGACAACGCGCACGTAACCCACAAACCTCCCTCGCAAACTCAGCCGCAACTGCCGAGATAGCCGCAGTTGTCGCAGCGGTCGCAGCCGTCGACACGGCGCAGGAAGGGGCCGCCGCAGTCGGGGCAGATGCGCCCGCCGGGCAGGAGGTCCGGGGCATCGCCGGGGGTTTCGAGGTCGATGCGCCGCGAGTCGGGCGCCTTGGCGCGCTGCGCCAGCGCCGCCAGGGCCTGCTCCCGCCCCTGCTCGTCCAGGAAGCCGCGGCGCATGAGCATTTCCTGCAGCGCATAGGCGATGGCGGCAACCTCGGACTGGTGAAAGCGCGGCGCGCGGCTGCCGTCGGCCTTGATCACCTCGCCGCAGCGCACCGGCCCCTTGTCCCACACCACCTCGCGCATGTTCTGCAGGGACTTGGCCACCGAGCCGCCGGAGCGCGCCACCAGCGACAGCAGGCGCATATTGGAGGCGATCCACTGCTGCCCCTCGTCGCGCTGGCCGGCCGGCATGAAGAACTCGATGGGCCGCTCGATGCGCACCGGCTGGCCGCCGACCACGCCCTCCACCTCGGCGAAGGAAATCGACAGGTACACGGTCTTGCGCCCTTCCGGCGTCATGTAGCTGACCTTGCCGGTGACGGCCTGCAGGTCGCCCTGCGGCCGGCCCTCGATGCGGCGCGTGAGCGGGTCGATGTCGGGCGGCAGGCCGGCCACGGCGGGCTGGGCGCTGGGGGCGGCCTGCAGCACCGCGCCCAGCACGGTGTTGGGTCGGTAGGTGGCCAGGCCCTTGAGGCCGGATTTCCAGGCCTCGAGATAGAGGTCCTTGAATTCGGCGAAGGGGTAGTCGGCCGGCACGTTGACCGTCTTGCTGATGCTGGTGTCGATGAAGGGCTGCACCGCGGCGAGCATGCGCATGTGGTCCTGCGCCGACATGTCCAGCGCGGTGACGAACTGCGGCGGCAGCGCGTTCACGTCGCCGCCCTGCTCGCGGTACAGACGCCAGGCGTGGTCGGCCACCTCGTACGCACGCGTGGTGTCGTCGGCCATGCGCTTCTTGCGCGTGTAGACCCAGGAGAACGCCGGTTCGATGCCGTTGCTGGCGTTGTCGGCGAAGGCCAGGCTGATGGTGCCGGTGGGCGCCACGGCCAGCAGGTGCGAGTTGCGCAGGCCGTGCTCGGCAATGGCTTCGCGCAACGCAGCCGGCAGGCGGCGGGCGAAGCTGCCGGCGAGGAATTTGCCGGCGTCGAACAGCGGGAAGGCGCCCTTCTCGCGCGCCAGTTGCACGGATGTCTCGTAGGCGGCGTCGCGCAGCACGCGGGCCATCTCGGCGGCGAAGTCGCGCGCGGGCTGCGTGTCGTAACGCAGGCCCAGCATCACGCAGGCGTCGCCCAGGCCGAGGAAGCCCAGCCCCACGCGGCGCTTGTCGCGCGCCTCTTGCTGCTGCTCGGGCAGCGGCCAGTAGGTGGCGTCGAGCACGTCGTCGAGCATGCGCACGGCGGCAGCCGCCACGGCGCGGAAACCGTCGAAGTCGAAGCCTGCCTGCGGCTCGAACGGCTGCCGCACGAAGCGCGTGAGGTCGACGGAGCCGAGGCAACAGCAGCCGTAATCGGGCAGGAACTCCTCGGCGCATGGGTTGGTGGCCTCGAAGGTCTCGCAGTAATACAGGTTGTTCTCGCGGTTGGCGGTGTCGAGGAACAGGATGCCGGGCTCGGCGTGGTCGTAGGTGGACAGCATGATCTGGTCCCACAGATCACGCGCCGGCACGGAGCGGTAAATCCACTGGCCATCGGCCCGCTGGTGTGCGCCCTGCGCCAGTTGGTCATCGCCCGGGCGTGCCATGTGCACGAGGTCCACCATGGCGTTGCCCTCCACCGCCTGCATGAAGGCATCGCTCACGCCAACCGAGAGGTTGAAGTTCTTGAACGCGCCGGCGTCCTTGGCGTGAATGAAGGCTTCGATGTCGGGGTGGTCGATGCGCAGCACACCCATTTGCGCACCACGCCTGCTGCCGGCGGATTCCACCGTCTCGCACGAGGCGTCGAACACGCGCATGAACGACAGCGGCCCGCTGGCGCGGCTGCGCGTGCCGCCCACATGCGCGCCCGCCGGGCGGATGCGCGAGAAGTCGTAGCCCACGCCGCCGCCGCGCCGCATGGTTTCCGCCGCCTGCGCCAAGGCCTTGTAGATGCCGGGCTTGCCGTCCACCGCGTCGGACACCGAATCGCCCACCGGCTGCACGAAACAGTTGATGAGCGTGGCCTGAATGTCGGTGCCCGCCGCCGAGAGGATGCGCCCCGCCGGCACGAAACCCGCATGCAGCGCCTGCAAAAACACGCTCTCCCAGCGCGCCGGCTCGGCCTCGGCGCGAGCCAGGGCGCGAGCCACGCGCTGCTGCACGTCGGCGATGGTGCGTTCCTCGCCCTTGGCGTATTTCTCCGCCAGCACGTCGAGGCTGATGTCTTGTGGCTGCATGGAAACTCCTGAAACCTGGGCTCGCGCCCATTGGGGGTTATAACGCGTCGTCGGGGTCGTCGAGGCTGACGGGGTCAGTGGCATCCTCTGCCGGCAGGCCCAGCAAAGCCTGGGTCTGGTCGGCGGGAAGCGCTTCGACCGACTTGAGCTGCCGGGTCATGGCGCGGGTGCGGGTTTCGGCGGCGCCGATGGTGTTGCTCGCTTCATCCAGCTTTTTCCGGGTCTTGGCCAGCACATCGCCGAACTTGCCGAATTCGGTCTTCACCGCGCCCAGCACCTTCCAGACCTCGGTGGAACGCTGCTCCAGCGCCAGGGTGCGAAAACCCATGTGCAGGCTGTTGAGCAGGGCCAGCAGCGTGGTGGGCCCGGCGAGCATGACGCGATGTTCGCGTTGCAGCGCCTCCACCAGACCGGGGCGGCGCAGCGCCTCGGCGTACAGGCCTTCGGTGGGCAGGAACAGGATGCCGAAGTCGCTGGTGTGCGGCGCGGCAATGTATTTGCTCTGGATGGTCTTGGCCTCGTCGCGCAGGCGCAGCTCCAGCGCCTTGGAGGCCGCGTCCGCGGCGGCCTTGTCGGCACGCTCCTGGGCGTCGAGCAGGCGTTCGTAGTCCTCGCGCGGAAACTTCGCGTCGATGGGCAGCCACAGCGGGCCGTCGCCCTTGCCCGGCAGGCGAATGGCGTATTCCACCCGTGCGCCGGAGCCGGGTACGGTTTCGACGTTGACGCCATATTGCTCGGGCGTGAACACCTGCTCGATCAAACCAGCCAACTGAATTTCACCGAACACGCCGCGCGACTTGACGTTGCTGAACACGCGCTGCAAGTCGCCCACACCCTGCGCGAGCTTTTGCATTTCGCCCAGGCCATGGTGCACCAACTCCAGCCGCTCGGCCACCTGCTTGAAGCTCTCGCCCAGGCGTTGCTCCAGCGTGGCGTGGAGCTTTTCGTCCACCGTGACGCGCATCTGCTCCAGCTTTTTCTCGTTGTCGGCCTGCAGTTCGCGCAGGCGCAGTTCCACCGTGCCGCGCATCTCGTTCAGGCCTTTATCGGTGGTCTGGCGCAGTTCGGTGAGACGCAGCTCGGTGGCTTGGCGCATGGCCGTCTGCCCCTGCTCGGCGCTCTGGCGCGATTCGACCAGGCGCTGGTCGGTCGTGTTGCGCAAGGCATCGAGGCGCTGCACGAGTTGCGACTGCAGGGTCTGGATGGTCTGGGTGCTGGTCTGCGTGAGCTGCCCCACCTGCTGCACGAGTGTGTCGCCCACGGCCTTTTGCAGGCTTTGCAATTGCAGGTTCACGGCGTCGAGCTGGGCGTTTTGCGTGCGCGTGCTCTCGCCCTGCTGGTTGAGCAGCATTTGCTGGAACTGCGCCAGTTGCCCGGCCTGCTCGGTACGCAGGCTTTGGCCGCTGGCCTGCACCGCGCCGCGCAGTTCACGCTCCAGGCGTTCGAACTGGGGGGCGATGTCGGCGGCGAGCGTTTGCCGCAGGCCCGCCAGCGCCCGCATGCGCGCAAGCCAGCCCAGCAGCAGGCTGAGCACCAGCAGCACGGCAATGACGAGCAGCAGGACGAGTTCGAAGGACATGGGTTGGTTTCAGCGGAAAATCAAACGCGAACGGGGGTGAGGGGCGGCTGCCCGCGCAACACGGCAGCGAGGTTGTCCACCGCGAGCTGCACCATGGCGCGGCGGGTGGGCACGGAAGCGCTGGCGATGTGCGGCGTGAGCACCACGCGCGGCGCGGCGAGCAAGGCCGGGTTGACGGTCGGCTCGCCCTCGAACACGTCGAGCCCGGCCGCGCCGAGACGGCCGCTGTGCAGGGCAGCGGCCAGCGCGACCTCGTCGATGACGCCGCCACGGGCGACGTTCACCAGCGTGGCGCCGGGCCGCATCAGCGCCAGTTCGCGGGCGCCGATGAGGTGGTAGGCCGCCGGGCTGTAGGGCAGCGCCAGCAATACATGCTGGCTTTGACGCAGCAGGTCGTCGAGGCTGCGGTATTCGGCGCGGCAGGCCTGCTCGACTCCGGCGTCAAGCCGGCTGCGGTTGTGATAGAGCACGCGCATGTCGAAGCCGCATGCGGCGCGGCGGGCGATGGCCCGGCCGATGCGTCCCATGCCGACGATGCCCAGCACGGCGCCGTGCACGTCGGCGCCGGCGAACAGGTCGTAGCGCCATTTGTTCCAGCGGCCTTCGCGCAAATAGCGTTCGGCCTCGCTCATCTGCCGTGCGGCGGCGAGCAGCAGGGCGAAGCCGAAATCGGCGGTGGTCTCGGTGAGGACGTCGGGGGCGTGGGTGACGATGACGCCGCGCGCCGCGCAGGCGGCGAGGTCGATGTGGTCGACCCCGACGGTCATGGTGCTCACCACGCGCAGAAGCGGGCAGGCTTCGAGCAGCTGCGCGTCGATGCGCTCGCTGTTGGTGATGAAGGCGCCGTGCTTGTCGCGCAGCCGTTCCCGAAGCCGTTCGGGGGTCTGGATGGCGTCGTCCGGCGTGGCCTCGACCTCGGCGACCCGCGCCAGTTGCGTGACGATGTCCGGAAACACCGCGCGCGCCACCAGCACGCGCGGGCGCTGCGTTTCGGTTGTAAGAGCACTCATCGGAAAAACACCAGGTCGAGGATGGCGAAGGCGGGCAGCAACACCGCGAACGACCAGCCCATATAGCCGAAGAACGAGGGCATGCGCACGCCGCGATGCTCGGCGATGGCCTTGACCATGAAGTTGGGCGCATTGCCGATATAGGTCAACGCGCCCATGAACACGGCGCCGGTGGAGATGGCGACCAGCGTGGTGGCCTGCGCCATGAGGTGGGCCGCGTCGCCGCCGGCCAGATTGAAGAACACCAGATAGGTCGGCGCGTTGTCCAGAAACGCGGACAGCAGGCCGGTGAGCCAGAAATACGCCGCGCTGACGGGCTGGCCTTGCGCGTCGCTGGTCAGGCGCACCAACCCGGCAAGCGCGCCGCCGCTACCGGCGCGCAGGATGGCGATGACCGGGATGATGGTGAGGAAGATGCCCAGGAACAGCTTGCCCACCTCGATCATCGGCCCCCAGTTGAAGTGGTTTTCCTCGCGCGCCTCACGCGGTGTGGTGCGCAGGGACAGCAGCGCCACGAGAACCAGCGCCGCATCGCGCGTGAGGTTCTGCGGTTCCAGCTCCTGGCCCAGCACATGCACGGTCAAGCCGGGTTTCCAGATGCCGCTGTGCAGCACCGCGGCGACGATGGCCGCCAGCCACAGCACGTTCCAGGCGCCGATGATGCGGATGGGGCTGTCGGGCGAGGGATCGACGGGTTTGCGCTCGTCCTCGCGCCGCCAGTACCAGCGGTCGAGCAGATAGAACCCCGCCAGCAGCAGCGCGCAGAGCAAGGCGGTGGGCGCGAACAGGTGGCGCAGGGTCCAGAAGAAATCCACGCCCTTGAGAAAGCCGAGAAACAAGGGCGGATCGCCCAGCGGGGTGAGCGCGCCGCCCGCGTTGGCCACCAGGAAGATGAAGAACACCAGCACGTGGGCGTTGTGCCTGCGCGCGTCGTTGGCGCGGATGACCGGGCGCACCATCAGCATGGCCGCGCCCGTGGTGCCCATGACACTGGCCAGCGCGGTGCCGATGGCCAGCAGCGCGGTGTTCTGCGCCGGGCTGCCGTGCAGATTGCCGCGCACCGCGATGCCGCCGCTGACGGTGTAGAGCGCGGTGAGCAGCAGCACGAATGGCAGGTACTCCTGCAGCAGCGTGTGCAGGACCGCGTCGGCGGCGACGCCGGCGCCGTAGGTGGCGGAAAACGGCAGCAGGAACAGCAGCGCCCAGCCACCGGCGATCTTGCCCTGATGGTGGTGCCACAGCCCGGGCGCGAGCAGCGGCAGCAAGGCGATGGACAGCAGCATGGCGGCGAAGGGCAGGCCCCACCACAGGCTCAGCGTGGCGGCATCGACACCATGTGCGGCGGTCGCTGCGGCTTGCGACAGGCCCGGCACGAGCAGCAGCGCGCCAGGAAGGCCCAGCCGCAAACCCCGATCAAGCCGCATCGACGATCACCACATGCACGCGGTACGGCCCGTGGGCGCCCAGCACGATGGTCTGCTCGATGTCGCCGGTGCGCGACGGCCCGGACACGATGTTGAGCGCGCGCGGCACGGCCCCGCGCTCCGCGCGCAGCAGCGCGAAGGCGTCTTCCAGCGTGGGCAGGATGCGGCTGCGCGGCACCAGCGCGACGTGGGTTTGCGGCAGCAGATGGACCGAAGCCGGGGTCCGCGGGCCCGAAGCCAGAACCAGGGAGCCGGTTTCGGCCACGGCGCAGAAGCAGGCGGTGATGCCCACGGCGTCCGCGTCGTGCGCGCGCCGCAGCTGCGCCGCCAGCCCCGCCTCGGCCCAGGGCAGATGGCCCAGCTCGGGCCAGACCGCCGCGGCCAGCGGCAGCGCGCCGGTCCGCAGGTAGGCCGCCACCGCGGCTGGCGCCGCCGCCCAGTCGGCCACATGCTCCAGCGTGGTCTGCAGCGCCTGGGCCTGTTGCGCGAAACGCTGCGCCATGTCACTGCCGAGCGCGGGCTGGGGACCGCGCAGGTGGTTGGCGATGTCGGCCTCGGCAGCGCGGTGCTCGGCGGGCTTGAGCCGCGCATCGCGCCGCTGGCGGGCGCGTATGCGGTCGAGGATGGCTTGTCGTGCGGTGGCGGTCTCCATGGGTCGGATGATAGGAGTTCGGACGGCCTGCGCGCCTCGGCCCGGCACGAAACCGGCCTCAGCCGCCTTCGGGCTCGGCCTCGGGCAGCACCGCCTGGGGCGGGATGTCGAACACCTCGCGCAGGTAGGCGATGTAGGCCGGGTCCAGCACCTGGTTCTTGCCGGGCGAATCGCTGATCTTGGCCACCGGCTGGCCATTGCAGCGCACCATCTTGATGACCATCTGCGCCGGCGCGTGGCCCAGGTCGTGCGTCAGGTGCGTGCCGATGCCGAAGGCCAGCTGGGCGCGGCCATGGAAGAGCCGGTACAGATCGATCACGCGGTCGACGGTCAGTGCGTCGCTGAAGACCAGCGTTTTGGTGCGCGGGTCGATACGGTGCTGCTGGTAGTGCGCGATGAGCGCCTCGCCCCAGGCCACCGGGTCGCCCGAGTCGTGCCGGGCGCCGTCGAACAGTTTGCAGAAGTACAGATCGAAGTCGCGCAGGAAGGCCTGCAGGCCGTAGACGTCCGACAGCGCGATGCCGAGGTCGCCGCGGTATTCCTGCGCCCAGGTCTCGAGGGCGAAGGTCTGGCTGTCGCGCAGGCGCGGGCCCAGCGCCTGGCAGGCCTGCAGGTACTCGTGCGCCATGGTGCCCAGTGGCGTGAGCCCGTGGCGCATGGCGTACATCACATTGCTGGTGCCCGCCAA
Source organism: Thiomonas sp. X19 (assembly GCF_900089495.1). Classification (NCBI taxonomy): domain Bacteria; kingdom Pseudomonadati; phylum Pseudomonadota; class Betaproteobacteria; order Burkholderiales; genus Thiomonas; species Thiomonas sp. X19. The sequence continues at coordinate 3,988,822 of NZ_LT605203.1, forward strand.
CTGCGCGCCGAGGCTGCTTTTGAGCGTGCGCAGAACCTCGTCGTGCCAGTGCTTCGAATAGCGCCGGCGCGTGCCGTAGTCGGCGATGCGCACGCCCTCCAGGCCGGGCTGCCGCAAGGCGGCCGCCTTGCCCCGCAGGCGCCTGCGGCCAAGATCCAGATCCGGCGCGGGCACGGCGTGGCGAAAGTACACCTCGTTGACGATGGCCAGCAGCGGCACCTCGAACAGGATGGTGTGCAGCCACGGCCCGTGGATACGCAATTCGATGCCGCCGGTCTCGCGCCCCGCCGCGTCGCGCGCCGGCGCCAGAACGATGGCCTTGCGGTTGAGCTGGAACAAGCCGAGGAAGTCGATGAAATCGCTCTTGATGAAGCGCAGGCCGCGCAGGTAATCCAGTTCGTCCGCACGAAACCGCAGGCTGCACAGATGGGCGATTTCACGCTCGATGGCGTCGATGTGCCGCGCCAGGTCCAGCCCCGGCGTGCGACAGGTGAAGCGGTATTCCACCTGGGCCGCCGGAAAGTGATGCAGCGCCACCTGCATCATGGTGAACTTGTACAGGTCGGTGTCGAGCAGCGAGTCGATGATCATGGCTGCGGGCGCGGCGCCTCGGGCTGCCGGGGCGCGCGGCCCGGCTCCGGCTCGCGCGCATCCGCTTCGGCGGTTTGGGCCATGCCGGCCGGCGCCCGGCGCTGGTGGTTCAACCCCTTGCGCCTGAGCCCGGCGGCCCATAGCAGGCGCAGTTGCGCGCGTTCGCGCTGCCGTGCCGCCGCGCCGCACGGCAGCTTGCTGGCACGCTCGAGCAAGCCCAGGGCGAGCCGGCTCTGGGTGTCGAGCAGCGCATCGCGCGGCTGCACGTCCAGCGGCCGCCCCGCGCCGGGCAGGTGGTCGAACGCGCCGTCCAGGAGGGCCTGGGCGATGCGGGCCGCGCCGATCCACGCCAGCGCGTTCATGCCAGGAATCTCGCGAATTCGGATACCGGAACGCGCTCGGTCACCAGGGTGTTTTCAATCGCCACCGGGTCCGCCCAGCCCAGCGACATGCCGCACACCACCTGCTGCTGCGGGCCCAGGCCTAGTTCGTCCTCGATGATGCGATGGAACTGGCAGAACGCCGCCTGCGGGCAGGTGTCGAGCCCGCGCGCCCGCGCCGCGACCATGATGTTCTGCAGGAACATGCCGTAGTCCAGCCAACTGCCCAGCTCCATGATGCGGTCGATGGTGAAGATCAGCCCCACGGGGGCATCGAAGAACAGGTAGTTGCGCCGGTGCTGGGCGTGCATCGCCGCCTTGTCGCCCTTGGCGATGCCCAGCAGACCGTACAAGTCCCAGCCCACCTTGCGGCGGCGGTCGATGTAGGGCGACACCCATTGCCGCGGGTAGTAGGCGTATTCCTCGGTGTGCTGCGCTTCCTGCGCGGGATCGTCGTAGGCGGCGGCGAGGCGCGCGCTCAGGCGCTGGCGCGCCGCGCCGGTGAGCACGTGCACCTGCCAGGGCTGGGTGTTGGTGCCGGAGGGCGCGCGCGCGGAGACTTGCAAGATGGCTTCGATCGTTGCGCGCGACACCGGCGTGGGCAGGAAGCGGCGGATGGAGCGGCGGCTGGTGATGGCGGCGTCCACCGAGGCCGCGCCAGGGAACTCCGTGGCATCGGCATCCGCCGTCGTGGGCATGCTGGGCTTGATCATGCGGAAAAGTGTATTGCCCGGCCGGGGAATGTGCCGCCGCGCTGAAAGCGCCACCGACCCAGCGCTTGCGGGCACGTGGCCGCCCGCATGTTGCGGCGCGACAGTGCAATCTCCCGGTTTTCTCGTGCCCAAGCGGAAAAACCGCTTCCGCAAACATGGGATTGCCACCCAATCGAAAGACGCAATCTGTTGTTTTATATGGATTTTTTATGGTGCACCGACTTTTTGTTGCGACGCAACAAAAAAGGGCTTGACAAGTCAACTTCGCGATCTAGAATTGCCCTTGTGCGCTGCACCAATATGCATGCCGGGAACAGAGGCCAGTGTCATGAAAATGACTTGGCACCCAGTCAAAATCGTGCATGCTGTCCTGTTAACTTTGGAAGTCTAGGAGCCCATGATGATGACCCCCGAGCAAATGATCGCCGCGCAAAAGTCCCAACTCGAAGCCATGTTTGCCCTGACCGGCAAGGCTGTCGATGGCTTGGAGAAAATGGTTGAGCTGAATATGCAAACCATGAAAACCGCCATGCACGAAACCTCCGAGGCCGCCATGGCCGCCTTGTCCGTGAAAGACATTCAGGAACTGGTCGCGATGCAGCCGGGCATGGCCCAGCCCATGGCCGAGAAGATGTTGTCCTACTCGCACCACCTGTATGAAATTGCCTCGGGCACGCAGGCTGAATTCGCCAAGGCCATCGAAGCCAACGCCGCTGAAGCGCACAAGAAAATGCAGGCGCTGGTCGACACGGCCGTGAAGAACGCCCCTGCCGGCACCGAAACCGCCGTGGCCATGATGAAAAGCGCCATGAGCGCCGCCAACAGCGCCTACGACACCGTGCAAAAAGCCAGCAAGCAGGCTGCCGAAGTGGTGGAAGCCAACTTCAACACCGTGACCAACACGGCGATGAAGGCCGCCCAAACCAGCTCACGCGGCAAGCGCACGGCCTGAGCCAGAGCCGCACCGACCATCGAACGCTTCAGGGTTGGCGCGCAACACCGCCGCCCTGGGATGAACAAGATTCAAGAGGGGTGGCGCTGCGCTTGCTCGCATGTTTTCAACCGCACAGTCAACCTGACCACACAGAATTCAGTCGTTGAACCGTTTGTCTCCTCGGTACTTCCAAGTACCTTTTAAGCCGGTCGTTCTGACCGGCTTTTTTTATGGGCGCGAGGATGCAACCGGCTGTCCGCTCAATCCCGAGGCAGACATGACAATAGCGCGGACTGCCCCGCAACCTGGCCTTGAAGGACACCATGATCGAGCCCCTGCTATTGACCACGGCCCGCGTTTCCACGTTCGACAACGACCGGGCGCTGACTGGCGCGAGCGGCTTCCTGTTCGAGCGCGACGCGCACCTGTTTCTGGTCACCAGCCGCCATGTGGTGATCGACAAGCCGAGCAAACACTTCCCCAATCGCATCGAGATCGAACTGCATACCGATGCAGACAACCTCACGCGTTCGACGGCGCTCTCGGTGCTGCTGTACCGCGACGGCAAGTCCGTCTGGCGCCAGGGATGCGATGCCGCCGGCGAGATCGACGTGGCGGTGATCGAACTCGACCGCTCGGCGCTGCCAGAGTCTGTTGTGCTGCGCTGCTTCACGCCCGAACATCTGCCCAGCTCGCTCGAAGCCGTGGAGGTGGGAAGCTCGCTGCTGATCGTCGGTTTCCCGCTGGGCTTTCACGACACGCTGCATCACCTGCCGGTGGTGCGCCAGGCGGTGATTGCCTCCTCCTTCGGCATGCGGTTCCAGGGCCAGGGCTATTTCCTCACCGATGGGCGCACGCACCGCGGCACCAGCGGCGCGCCCGTGGTGATGCGCAACACGGACGGCGACGCCGAGTTGCCGTGGACCCTTCTGGGCGTGCACTCCATGCGCATCGACATGCGCGGACGCGATTTGCAACTCGACGAATCGCTCGGCTTGAACTGCGCCTGGTACGCCGACATCCTGCTGACACTGACGGCACCTGAAGCGCAAGACCTCTTGCCCGACGACGAAGGCGCGAGTGCAGCGGCCGACGCGAACTTGGCCACGGGTGGGACTTGACACCAGCCAGCCGCAGCGCCCGGCTACGGCTGAGAGCTGGCTCAGGTCATGCAGGAGGTGGCCTAATCACGCCGCCCGCTGCGTGCGGCTGTCAAGCTCGGTGAGCAGCGCCAGCATGGCCTCGGTCAAGGGCATGGCGATGCCGGCGCGCCGGGCCAGTTCCACCGGGGCGCCGAGCAGGGGCTGCACTTCCAGCGGCCGGCCGCGCTCCAGGTCTTGCAGGGTGGAGGGCTTGACCGGGCCGATGCCGCGGCCGATGGCAATGCGCTTCTCGGCATCCACCTGCGGGTCGCAGCCATAGGCGCGGGTGAGCGCGATCAGCTCCTGCATGACGCCACGCACCAGGTCGAGCAGGCCAGGGCTGGCGCAAATCTGGTCCATGCGCGCGCGGGTGAGCGCGGCCACCGGGTTGAACGAGGCGTTGCCGATGAGCTTCATCCAGATGGCGTCGCGAATGCGCGCGGTGGGTTTGGGGTCGCATCCGGCTTCGCGCAACGCGGCGGCGAGCGCTTCCACGCGCGGACTCAAACCCGCCGTCCCCTGCGCTGGATGGGCAGGCTCGCCGATGACGTAACGGTACTGGCCGTTGGCCTTGATGACACCCGGCGCCGTGACCTCGGACGCGCTATGCACCACGCAGCCGACGATGTGCGCGAGGTCGAGCGCGCCGGCCATGCTGCCGTCCGGGTCGAGGCAGGCGATGCGCGCAGCGCTGCCGTCGGCCGCCAGCGCCTGCGGGCTGGTGTCGCCGTGGAAATACCACCAGGGCAGACCGTTGATCGCCGGCAGCACCACGGTGTCCTGCTGCAGCATGCTGCCAAGGCGTGGCAGCAGCGGGGCAATCTGGTGGGCCTTCATGCCCAGCACGATCAAGTCTTGCGGGCCGAAATCTTCGGGTCGGTCGCTGGCTTGCAGCTGCGCCGTCTCGTCGCCAGCCGGGTCTTGCAAACGCAGACCCCGGGCGCGTATGGCCTGCAGATGCGCGCCGCGCGCGACCACACCCACCGCATGCCCGGCCCGCGCCAGCTTCACCGCAAGGCTGCCGCCCACCGCTCCCGCGCCCACCACCACAACCCGCATCGCCATGCTCCCGTCACGCGCTTTCGCCTGTTCGCGCATCCATTCGTCCCGGCACCCAATCCGTCGCCGGTTGGTTCTGCCGTCCTGCCGCATGGTAGGAGTTGCCGTCCCGGTTCGCCGACTCCTTGCCATGGTTGCACTACCCCATAGGCGCGGCGATGGACGCAAAGTTTTTCCATCGCCACGACCCCGGGCACGGAAAAAATACCGCACTGGCCCTAACTGGCTGTTGAAATACCTCGGTCACGGCTGGCGCCATAGAAAAAACCCATGACCAACCGATAAAGGCGGCCTTTTCTGCATCTTTGCCGACCTTCAAGCGCTCCCGAGTGCCATGGCGATAGGTTCAAACGATAGCTCGAAGTCCCGAAAACAGTATTTCAACAACCTGCTAACGAGGCTGTGCAAAAACCCCAAGTCCAGCCGCTGGCTGGCGCATGAGCGTGGGCGTTCGGATGTCCAAGGCCTCGGCCCTCCTCATCTCGTTTTTGGTTGATCTTCCCGTCAGTTCGGGCCCGCAGTACTCATTCTGGCACCGAACCGGGCCTGCCTATGCTCGCTATGTCTTCAGATCGTACCCGGCCAGTTTCTCGATGTTGTGCACCAGGCAGTACAGCCGCCACTGCACGCCGACCTTCTGCCGCCCGCGCAGCGTGAACCGGTTCAACCGCTTGTTGTGCCGGATGTTGCCGAACACCGGCTCCACCGTGCCGATGCGCCGGCTGTAGCGCCTTCTTCCCTCCGGGCTATCGATGCGGTGCTTCATGGCTTCGAGCACCTCGTTCGCACTGGCCTGTTGCTTCTTAAAGATCGCCACCTGTCGCACCGCCGTGCGCTGCGGATGGCGCAGGCATCGGTGTCTTTGCTCGCAGGGCCCGCAGCCGCTTTTGCTGCCGGTGTACTTGTGGCAGCTTCGCCCGTTGATCGTGCAGCCGCTGCCGTTGCTGTAGAGCTTCTGGCCCGCCGGGCAGATGCAGTGACTGGCGTCTTCGGTCACGCGGAAGTCCTCGGGCCGGTACAGCCGGATCGTTCCCTCTTTGCCCTGACCTTCCAAGCGCTCATCGCGCTGTCGCATCTGGTTGTCTGCGATCAGTGCCTCGATGCCTTGCTCAGCCAGCGCCTGCAGGTTCTCGCTGCTGTGGTCGCCGGCATCGGCCGTGATCAGCGTGTCCTGGTTTCTCACCGCTTCGCTGGCCTGGACCATGGGCAGTAGCATGGCCTGCTCCGAGCCTGAGCCGATGACCTCGGCCGCCACGATGATCTGGTGCTCGCTGTCCACCGCGGCTTGGGCCGCATAGCCCTGGATCACGCCTTTGCCAGTGGCCATCTTGGCGCTGTCGGGGTCGGTGACGTTGGTCTTGAGCTCCTGGCCCTTGCGGTTGAGTCGGGGAGCGCTGCGGGCGATGAAGTCGCGCGTGGCCTGCGCTTCCTTGCGCAGCGCGTCGATGCGGCTCTGTCGTTGTCTGTCCAAGCCCGGCTCATCCCCGCTGGCGTCTTGCCGTTGGTGGGCTTGGATGATCTTGCGCGCGGCCTTGTCCAGCCGATCGGCCCGGTGCGCCAGTTCGGCGTGGGTGCCGCTGCGTTCTTTGCTAGCGTTGGCTGGCAGCTTGACGCCGTCGATGGCGAACATCTGCCGCCCGATCAGGCCCAGCCGGTCGCAGGTGAGCAGCACCTGCGTGAACAAGGCCTGAATGTCGTCACCGAGCTCGCGCACGAACTTGGCGATGTGGGTGTAGCTGGGTTGGCTGTCGCCGCTGAGCGCGATGAATTGCACGTTGTGCAGGCAGGCCGCTTCGATGCGTCGGCTGCTGATCAAACCCCGGCTGTAGGCCAGCAGCACGATCTTGAGCATGACGCGGGGGTCGTAGGCGCTGGCGCCGGTCTCGTCGTTGCGAAAGCGCGCATCGAGAGCGCTGAGGTCGAGTTCGTGGTCGATCAGGTGATCGAGCGCGAATTCAAAGCTGCCGGGCTGGATCTGCTCGCTCAGCACCACCGGCAGGAGCCGGGGATTGCGGTCGATCTGTTTGTATCTCGCCATGTCCTGCTCTCCTGCATTGAGCGTTTCGACATCGACTCTTTAGCGTGCAGCTTGTTCCAGGTCGGCGGGTGTTTTTGCACAGCCTCAACGTCTGACATAACCGGCGCCAGCGGCCTTATCGCTGGCGTCCGGGTTGATGGATGGGTTGGGCGTCACCGTTCGAAGTGACACGGCGTACTACTTCCGTTGCGCCCAGTAGCCAGGGCGCCGCCTGTGATGCGCCACGGCGAGAATTCGAAGCTCCTCTGCGGTGACCTGATAGATAATGCTATATGGAAACCGACGGAGGATATATCTCCGGCGAGTGCCTCGAAACACAGCACCGAGCAAAGGATTAGCCAGAACGAGATTGGCCGTTCGTTCAAACTCAGTCACAAACGCGAGACCAAGCCCGACATCCGCCTTCAGCGTATAGAACGCGGCTGCGTCGTGCAGTTCGGTGAGCGCCGATGGAGAAACGACGAGCTTCACTTCAGCGCTGCACGGACCTGTGCAAGTGCGTCAGCAATCGGAATGACTTGTACCGCTCCACTCTCGATGTCAGCAATTCTGCGCTCCGTTTCAACGGCCCACGCCTCCTCAATCTCGGCATCTTCGTCGAGACTGGCGAGCAATAGCTGGGCGAAAGCTGCGCGTTCACCGGCTGTTAGTTTCAGGGCTTCGGCTTCGAGGAATTCGAGTTGATTTCCCATGGCAAATGCCTCCGTAGAGATAATAAAAATTGTACCGCAAACTTGGTGCTGAGTGATGGAGACGCCCAACGTGGAGCTAAGGGCTGCGCGCTTTTGCGCAGTCCCTCTCGACTGACGGGTTGGGCTGCTTTCTGCAACGATTATTTCGCTTTACCAATTGGCACCTGGATTGACGGCAATTTCGCTTAACTTTCCTCAAGCCAGTTGCTTGCCGATTGTCTGTGATACGGCGCGCCCAATCGATAATAGATATTACCTCGGATATTTCTGTGTCGGAGTATGCGTCCAAAATATATCGGCGACCGTTGTAGATTTTGTTTGCGAGATTTGGCGCAAAGCTATAGAGAAGTGGGCCAGCGCGGTCAAACAAAACGAAGTGCTCAAATTCTATTATCGCAGCACGACGATTACTTCCACCGTACTTGCGCTTGGGGCCAATGCCAACCCATGTGATTTTTCTGTCTATCCTAAATCCGTGAGCTCGGGCATGCGGAATTTTCATAAGTTGTTGATGCATAATGGTTTATTCGATAAAATGACCCCTTTGTCTTCTCACCCAGCGGGTGAACGTTCCGGGGTATGGCATGGGGTTTGGATTTCGCGTCAAGCAACTCGACTATGACCTGACGCCGGTGGCCGGTCTGGCCCTTGTCGGTCATCACCTCAAGCGCCTCGATCCTCTGTTCAAACGCCTGGATGCCCAGTGGCCTTGCCGCGGCGGACTGCCGCCCAGCACACTGATGCGCAGCTATGTTGGCTTGCTCGCGCAGAGCAAGAGCGACTTCGATGCCATCGAAGGCTTTCGAGGCGATCGTTTCTTCCAGGAGGCGCTGGGTCTGGTGGGTGTGCCGTCCTCGCCCACCCTGCGCCAGCGCCTGGATGCGCAGGCCGCCCTGTGGTTTGACTTCACCTCCCAGGCGATTGAAGCGCTGCTGCGCAAGAGCCAACCGGACTATGGTCTTTTGCCTTGCGGTCATGTGCCGCTGGACATCGACACCTTCGCGATGGACAACTCGGGCACAGCCAAGGATGGGGTGAGCCGCACCTACGCGGGGGTCGATGGCTACTGCCCGCTGGCGGCCTACCTGGGCACGCATGGGTTTTGCCTGGAGTTCGCCCTACGTCCGGGCGCGCAGCACTCGGCTTCGGAGACGACCTACAACCTCGAGACGGCCGTGCCCATGGCGCAGCGCCTGTCGACCGCAGGCCCCAAGGCGCCGATTCTCGTGCGCATGGATGCGGGGTTTTGCTCGGCCGCCTTGATGGCCGACATGCAGCGCTGCAACAGGCCAGGACTGCCCCGGGTCGATGTTCTGATCAAGTGGAATCCCCGCAAGACCGATCCTCTGGAGGTCTTGCGACGGCAGGAACTGGAAGGGGGTTTGTTGTGGCAGCATCCGCGCGCAGGCAAGCGCGTGGCGGTTTGGGAGGTGGCCGTGCAGGTCGAAGGCATCGCCCATCGCCTGCGCCGCATTGTGCGCATCACGGAGCGCACCGTCGATGCCCGTGGCCAGCAGTTTTTGGTCCCCGAGATCATCTTGGAGGGCTGGACGACAAGCTTGCCCAAGGCCATCAGCGCCGAGGCGATCATCGACCTGTACGCCGGGCACGCTACGCACGAGCAGTTCCATGCGGAATTCAAAACCGACATGGATCTGGAGCGACTGCCCTCGGGGAAGTTCGACACGAACGATCTTGTCTGCCAGCTTGCGGCCCTGACGATGAACGTGCTGCGCCTCATGGGGCAGCAAGGGCTGCTGGGGCCGCATGCACCGGTGCGCCATGCGGCCAGGCGACGGCGTCTGAAGACTGTGATCCAGGAACTTGTCATCCGCGCAGCACGCGTGATCAACCATGGCGGGCGGCTGTGGTTGGGACTGGGCGCCAACGACAAGGCAGCCCGTGCCTTTTGCGATCTGCATGCGCAGTTCGCCGCCAGCGGCTGAAGACGCAGTCCAAGCTTTCCCAGCACCCCAAGACGCTGGCCACAAGGGCTCAGCGGGGGAACGGCTGCGCGCAACCCACCCGAAATGACCGATCAAGGGGGCCGATCGTTCGCGCACAGCCCCACAGCCCCCTTCGACACGGCGCTCGAACCGTGAACCTGCGGGAAATCGGGAAAATCGGGCCGTCACAATCAGCTTTCAAGTCGATGGATTATCGGAAGTCACGGATTCAGGTTCTATGTCATGGCTTTTTGCTTCCCATCCAGTACCACCTACACCAATGACAGCATCGTAGCGATAGCCGCGAACCCGACCCATGCAATCGTTGATTCCGAAACGACCAAATTCATCCGGGTCGCCAACATGAGTTCGCTTGTAGGTCAGTATGCGCATATGTGAACTTTCAAGATGCCCAGCGTCTGAATTAACCGGATGCCCGCTTGCGGGCAGTCCGGTTGAATGATGGGTTGGGCCTGGTTGTGGAAGAAGAAACGGCAGCACAGCGACTGTGTTTGTAGAAGGAGACACTGCGGCGCTGTTTGCCAAGAACACCGGCTTGCGGCGCGCAAGGCGCGTTGTGATCGCGCGTTCTTGCGGAGAGCAAACCGAAGCCACGTTGAAGCGTGCCGCAAACGGATGCGGCGGTGAACGAAGGGGAAGGTGGCAACGTTACCGCCCAGGGCAGCGACTTGCCGTCACTGCCGAGGAAGCGATTGTGCTTCAAATTGTTCAGGTGCAAGAACATGGATTTGTCTTTGCCCAACGTAATGTAGATCGTCGGATAAACCGGGCATCCCAGGATATCCGACGGGATAAGCACAATGACTCAAGAACGCGCTCAGCGCATCGCAAGGCTGCTGCCCGCTTGACAGCAGCCGTTCCAGGCCAAATACTGTATGCGCATACAGCCAGCGGTGACGCCATGAACCCTGTCATCTATCTCCCCCAATCGAAGCGCCTGCTGGAGCAGGTGAGCGAGGTTTTGCGGTACAAGCACTATAGCCTCAAGACCGAGCAAGCCTATGTGTATTGGGTTCGCTTTTTCGTCCGGTGGAGCGGGCACGGCGGGCAGTTGCGACATCCTCGCGACATGGGCGCCGCGGAAGTGACGCAGTTTCTCACCATGCTGGCCAATGAGCGTCGGGTCTCAGTGTCCACACATAATCAGGCGCTGAGTGCCTTGCTGTTTTTGTACCGGGATGTGCTGGGGATTGATTTGCCCTGGTTGTCGGAGGTGCAGCGTCCAAGCCGGCCTAGGCGCATTCCATCGGTCTTGACGCAAGCCGAAGTCGCTGCCCTGTTGGGGGCCATGGATGGTGAAATGGCTTTGTTGGGCAGTCTGTTGTATGGCACGGGCATGCGGTTGATGGAGGGCTTGCGTCTGCGCGTCAAGGACGTGGATTTTGACCGGCAAGTCTTGGTGGTGCGCCAAGCCAAGGGCGGCAAGGACCGGGTGGTGATGTTGCCTCGCACCTTGCATGATGCGCTGAAGGCGCAAATGGCGCGTGCACGAGCAGTCTGGACGCGCGACCGTGATGTCGGTGCCGCCGGTGTGGAGGTGCCGGATGCGCTGTCGGTCAAATACCCGAGCCTGGGGTGTCGCTGGGGCTGGTTCTGGGTGTTTCCGGCGCCCAGGCCATCGGTCGACCCCCGCTCTCAGATTGAACGTCGGCATCACCTGTATGAGGAGCGATTGCAGCGCGCCATCAAACTGGCCAGCGCTGCTGCGCAGATTGTCAAACCAGTTTCTGTGCACACGCTACGTCATTCGTTTGCCACGCATCTGCTGCAGACCGGCACCGACATCCGCACCGTGCAGGAACTGCTGGGTCATTCCGACGTGAGCACCACCATGATCTACACCCATGTGCTGAAGGTGGCGGCGGGTGGCACGGCCAGCCCGTTGGATCGGTTGCTCAGGGTGTAAAGAGACGACGGCAGCGCTCTACACCGAAATCAGTTCCCGCACCCCGTCCGCATCCATCTCGCTGCCCTTCCCCGCCTTGATGACCTCGCCGCGCGACATCACGGCGTACTGGTCGGCCAGGGCCTTGGCGAAGTCGTAGTACTGCTCCACCAGCAGGATGGCCATGTCGCCGCGTGCGGCGAGCATGCGGATGACGCGTTCGATGTCCTTGATGATGGACGGCTGGATGCCTTCGGTGGGTTCGTCGAGGATGAGCAGCTTCGGCCCTGCCGCCAGGGCGCGGGCGATGGCGAGTTGCTGTTGCTGGCCGCCGGAGAGGTCGCCGCCGCGCCGGTGCAGCATCTGCTTGAGCACGGGAAACAGTTCGTACAACTCGGCGGGAATGGCGGTGCCGCCGGGTTTGGTGGCCAGGCCCATGCGCAGGTTTTCTTCCACGCTCAGACGGGGAAAGATTTCGCGGCCCTGGGGCACGTAGCCCAGCCCCAACCGCGCCCGCGCGTCGGGTCGCAGGTGGTCGATGCGCTGGCCGTCCAGGGTGATGCCGCCGCTCTTGATGCCCACCAGCCCCATCAGGGACTTGAGCAGCGTGGTCTTGCCCACGCCGTTGCGGCCCAGCAGCGTCAGCACCTGGCCCTTGTCGAGCTGCAGGCTGACGTTGCGCAGGATGTGGCTGCCGCCGTAGTACTGATTGACCGCGTCGATGTTCAGCATGGTGTCGTGGCTCGTCGCTTCAGCGCCCCAGGTAGACCTCGACCACGCGTTCGTTGGCCTGCACCTGCTCCAGGCTGCCTTCGGCCAGCACGCTGCCTTCGTGCAGCACCGTCACCTTGTGCGCGATCTTGCGCACGAACTCCATGTCGTGCTCGACCACCACCAGGGTGTGCTTGCCGGCCAGCGAGATGAACAACTCGGCGGTGCGGTCGGTCTCGGCGTCGGTCATGCCGGCCACGGGTTCGTCCAGCAGCAGGAGCTGCGGCTCCAGCATGAGCAGCATGCCGATTTCCAGCCACTGTTTCTGGCCGTGCGACAAGTCGCCGGCGCGGCGCGCGGCCTGGTCGTGCAGACGGATTTGCGTGAGCACTTCTTCTACCCGCTCGCGCTGCGCGCTGCTCAGGCGAAAACGCCAGGTGCTGCGGGCGCGCTTGTCGGCCTTGAGTGCAAGCTCCAGGTTGTCCTGCACGCTCATGTCTTCGAACACGGTGGGCTTCTGGAATTTGCGGCCGATGCCGGCCTCCACCACCTCGGCCTCGCGCAGCTTGAGCAGGTCGATGGTCTGGCCGAAAAACGCGCTGCCGGAGTCGGCCCGGGTCTTGCCGGTGATGACGTCCATCATCGTGGTTTTGCCGGCGCCATTGGGGCCGATGATGCAGCGCAGCTCGCCGGTGTCGATGGCCAGCGACAGCTTGTTCAGCGCGCGAAAGCCGTCGAAGCTCACGCTGATGTCGTCGAGGTAGAGCGCCACGCCATGGCTCATGTCCACGCCCGACTGGCGCAGATGGCCGTAGCCGCCTTCCTGGACGCTGCCGCCCAGTTCGGGATTCGGCTGCTGGAAGACGATGTCCCGCCAATCGATCTCAGCCACGGCGCCGCCTCCATTGCTTGACCAGGCCGACGATGCCGTAAGGCGCGTAGAGCGTGACGACGATGAACAGCCCGCCGAGGAGATAGAGCCAGGCTTCGGGAATGGCCACGGTCAGCCAGCTTTTGGCGGCGTTCACCAGCACCGCGCCGATGATGGGGCCGATGAGCGTGCCGCGCCCGCCGATGGCCGTCCAGATGGCGATTTCAATCGAGTTGGCGGTGGACATTTCGCTCGGGTTGATGATGCCCACCTGCGGCGCGTACAGCGCACCGGCCAGGCCGCACATCATCGCGGCGATGGTCCACACGCCGAGCTTGAACCACAGCGGGTTGTAGCCGCAGAACATGACGCGGCTCTCGGCGTCGCGGATGGCGGTGAGCACGCGGCCGAACTTGCTGCGCACCAGCCAGCGGGCGAACACGAAGCAGCCGGCCAGTGCCACGCTGGTGGCGACGAACAGCGCCACGGTCATGCCGGCGGTGCCCATGGGAAAACCCAGCAGCACCTTGAAATCGGTCAGGCCGTTGTTGCCGCCGAAGCCGGTTTCATTGCGAAAGAACAGCAACATGGCGGCATAGGTCAGCGCCTGGGTGATGATGGAGAAATACACCCCCTTGATGCGCGAGCGGAAGGCGAAAAAGCCGAAGATGAAGGCCAGCAGGCCGGGGGCGGAGAGGGCGAGGAAGAGGGCATAGGCGAAATGCTCGGTGCCCGCCCAGTACCAGGGGAAATGCGTCCACTGCATGAACTGCATGAAGTCGGGCAGATTGCCGCTGGCGGCGGTCATGCTGCGGTTCAAATACATGCCCATGGCATAGCCGCCCAGGGCGAAGAACAGCCCCTGGCCCAGCGACAGGATGCCGGCATAGCCCCACACCAGGTCCATCGCCAGCGCGACGATGGCGTAGCAAAGAATCTTGCCGGCCAGGCCTATCCAGTATTGCGACAGATGCAGGCTGCTGCCCTGCGGCACGGCCAGCGCCAGCAGCGGCGCGGCAACACAGGCCAGCAGCAGGAAGACGATGAACGCGGCCCAGCCCCATGCGGGCAGGAAACTCGTGGCCGGCTGCAGCTGCGCCCGTGGTGACGAGGGCTGGGGTGGCGGCGTGACGACCACGCCCGACTCGTTGGTGACGGCGGCCATGGCTTCAGCTTTCCACGCTGCGGCCCTTGAGGGCGAACATGCCTTGCGGGCGCTTCTGGATGAACAGGATGATGGCCGCCAGCACCGCGATCTTCGCCAGCACCGCACCGGCCACGCCTTCGAGCAGGGTGTTGGCCACGCCCAGGGTGAGGGCAGCCGTCACCGTGCCGGTGAGCTGGCCGACGCCGCCGAGCACCACCACCATGAAGCAGTCGACGATATAGCCCTGCCCCATTTCAGGACCGACGTTGCCGATCTGGCTCAGCGCGCAGCCCGCCAATCCCGCGATGCCCGTGCCCAGGCCGAAGGCCAGCATGTCCACCCGTGGCGTGCGCACGCCCACGCAGGAGGCCATCGGCCGGTTTTGCGTCACGGCGCGCACGAACAGGCCCAGGCGCGTGCGCGAGATCAGCAGCCACATGGCCAGCAGCACGAAGGCGGTGAAGGCGATGATGACCATGCGGTTGTAGGGCAGGATGAGATTGGCCATGGCGTGCAGGCCACCCGACATCCACGGCGGGTTGTCCACCTGCACGTTCTGCGGCCCGAACACGGTGCGCACGACCTGGATCAGCACCAGGCTGATGCCCCAGGTGGCCAGCAGCGTTTCCAGCGGCCGGCCATACAGCTTGCGGATGATGGTGCGCTCCACCGCCATGCCGATGCCGCCGGCGACGATGAAGGAGAACGGCACCGCCGCCACCAGCGCGTAGCTCTGCAGGCCTGGCAAATCACGTTGGAACCAGCCCTGCATCACATAGGTGGAGTAGGCGCCGATCATGATGAACTCGCCCTGCGCCATATTGATCACACCCATCAGCCCATAGGTCACGGCCAGGCCGAGCGCGGCCAGCAGCAGAATGCTGCCCAGGCTGATGCCCGAAAACAGCGTGCCCAGGCACTCGCCCCAGGCCAGGCGCTCGTCGATGTCGGCGAGGCTGGACTTGATTTGCGCGCGCACGGCGGCGTCGGGCTCGACGAACTGGCCATCCTTCTTGTCCAGCCGCGACAGCAGCAGACTGCGCACCGCCGGGTAGTTGCTGGCGGCAAGGTCTTGCGCCGCGCTCAGGCGCTCGGTGGCGTTCTTGCTCGTCAGCAGAATGGCGGCGTGCAGCAGTTGCAGCCGCTCCAGAATTTCGGGGTCTTTCTCGGTTTTGAGGGCTTGTTCCACCAGACCGCGATCCACCGAGGTCGGGTCGTCCTGCAACTGCTGCACGGCCTTCAGGCGCAATGCACGGTCGCCGGAAAACAAGTCCAGCGCGGCGCGGGCGGACTGCAGTTCCTTGCGCACATAGTTGTTGTTGATCACCGCCTGCGCGTTGGCGCTGGGCGTCACTTTCCGGCCGGTGGCGAGGTCGATCCAGTCATCCCCCCGCTGCACCTGCACCATGCTGCCGTCGATCTGCACCTCGTTGTTCAGCAGCTTGTGCAGGAAGTTGGCGAGCCGCGGATCGGGGCGCCCCACGGCCTGGTGCAAAGCCGCCATGCGGGAGTCGGTATCGCCACTGGAAATCGCCATGGCCTCCTGCGGTGTGAGGGCGTGCGCCAGGGGCAGCAGACCCAGCAGCAGCAGGCCAAAGGCCGCGCGAAGCCAGGTGCCGGGGAGGTGCCACAAGTTGCGCGGGTTGGTCATGGAGCGGAGGGCAGGTTTGATGCAGGGCGGCGCTTGTCAGGCTCCCCCTCCCGTCCTCCCCACAGTGGGGGAGGAGCTTTCACTCCCTCCCCACGGCGTGGGGAGGGCTGGGGAGGGGAAGTTTTTTCAGGAACTCAGGCGTTCTTCGGCTTGGGGATGTACGGGCTCCAGGACTCGCCCGGGACCAGGCCCTTGGACTTCCACACCACGTCGAACTGGCCGTCTTCGCGAATCTGGCCGATGAACACCGGCTTGCTCAGGTACTGGTTCTTCAGCACCTCGACGGTGTAGCCGTCCGGCGCGGCGAACTTCTGGCCGATGAGCGCCTTGCGCACGGCGTCGGTCTTGGTGGACTTGGCCTTCTCCACCGCCTGCTTCCACATGTGGATGCCAATGTAGGAGGCCTCCATCGGGTCGTCGGTCACGGGGTAGTCCTTCAGGCCCTTGGTCTTGACCCAGGCCTGCCACGACTTGACGAACTTGGCGTTGGTCGGGTTCTTCAGCGACTCGAAGTAGTTCCACGCCGTGAGCTGGCCCACCAGCGGCTTCAAGTCCATGCCGGCGATTTCCTGCTCGGCGATGGAGAAGCCGACCACCGGAATGTCGGTGGCCTTGATGCCCTGGTTGCCCAGCTCTTTGTAGAACGGCACGTTGGAGTCGCCATTCACGGTGGAGATGACGCAGGTCGGCCCGGCCGAGGCGAATTTCTTGATGTCGGCGACGATGTTCTGGTAGTTGCTGAAGCCGAAGGGGGTGTAGACCTCGGCGATGTCGGCGTCCTTCACGCCCTTGGAGTGCAGGAAGCCGCGCAGGATGGCGTTGGTGGTGCGCGGGTAGACGTAGTCGGTGCCCAGCAGGAAGAAGCGCTTGGCACCGCCGCCGTCCTTGCTCATCAGGTATTCGGTGGCGGGAATGGCCTGCTGGTTGGGCGCCGCGCCGGTGTAGATCACGTGCGGGTTCTCCTCCTGGCCCTCGAACTGCACCGGGTAGAACAGCAGGCCGTTGAGTTCGTCGAGCACCGGCAGCACCGACTTGCGCGACACCGAGGTCCAGCAGCCGAAAATGGCGGCCACCTTGTCCTGCGAGATGAGCTGGCGCGCCTTCTCGGCGAACAGCGGCCAGTTGGAGGCTGGGTCCACCACCACCGGCTCGATCATGTGGCCGTCCACGCCGCCAGCGGCGTTGATCTCGGCGATGGTCATCAGGTCCACGTCCTTGAGCGCGGTCTCGGAAATGGCCATGGTGCCCGAAAGCGAATGCAGGATGCCGACTTTGATCGGCGCCTTCTTCGATGCGATGGCCGGGAACGACAGGCTGCTGGCTGCGGCGGCGGCGACGGTGGTGCCGACGGTTTTCAATGCGGTACGACGATCCATGTTGAAACTCCCTCCGGTGGATGCGAAATGCAAGCACCACGTCAGCAAGTCCCGTGCCACATCGGAATAACAGTTGTCCTGCAAGGGTCAAGCGGCATGCCCAGCCCAGGCAGGCGCGCCACGGCGACCAGGCTGCAATTCGGTGCGCATGCACCAGCCCGCGCACCGGCCGGATGCACCGCTTTGGTGTGTTGTCTTGCGCATCAAGGGCATAGCCGCCGTGAAACGCCGGCAACGCATGGGTATGGTTTTTGCGCAGATCTTGCTGCGCCCCTTCCAACGGCCGATTCACCTTCGCTGGCCTGCGGCACGGCCCGTGCGCGCCGCTAAGCTGGCGACACACCCACCAAGAACCGCAAGCCCATGGACCTCACCCCTCGCGAAAAAGACAAGCTGCTGATCTTCACCGCCGGCCTGCTGGCCGAACGCCGCAAGGCGCGCGGGCTCAAGCTCAATGCGCCCGAGGCCATCGCCTACATCACCGCAGCGGTGATGGAAGGCGCACGCGACGGCCGCACCGTGGCCGAACTGATGAGCCATGGCCGCACGCTGCTGACCCGCGACGAGGTGATGGACGGCGTGGCCGAACTCATCCCCGACATTCAGGTGGAAGCCACCTTCCCCGACGGCACCAAACTGGTGACCGTGCACCAACCCATTGTCTGAAACGGAGCCGCGCATGATCCCCGGAGAAATTGTTTGCGCCGAAGGCGACATCAGCCTCAACCCCGGCCGCGCCACCATCACCCTGTTGGTGGAGAACAGCGGCGACCGCCCGATTCAGGTCGGTTCGCACTACCACTTCGCAGAGACCAACCCCGCCCTGCGTTTCGACCGCAAGGCCGCACGCGGCATGCGCCTGAACATCGCCAGCGGCACCGCGGTGCGCTTCGAGCCGGGACAGCAGCGGACCATCGAACTCGTGGCTTTTGCAGGCGAGCGTGTGGTCGTTGGATTTCGGCAAGGCGTGATGGGCAAGCTCGACTGATGCCGAGCGATGGCATGCAGCGCGCCACAAGACTCCCCACCCCAGCCCTCCCCGCCAGTGGGGAGGGGCTCTCGTTTCCATTCCGTTCGTGGACGAGGCCTGGAGGCACATGCTTCTTTTCGTGCAGCCCGTTCTCACCTCCCCCACCTCGTGGGGGAGGCCGGGAGGGGGAGAGCGCGGTCCAACAACCTGAGTTTCTGAAAGCAGCGCAACCATGTCCAAAATTTCCCGACGCGCCTATGCCGAAATGTTCGGCCCCACCGTGGGCGACCGCGTGCGGCTGGCCGATACCGAGCTGTTCATCGAAGTGGAAGACGACCACACCCTGCGCGCCGGCGGCTATGGCGAGGAGGTGAAGTTCGGCGGCGGCAAGACCATCCGCGACGGCATGGCGCAAAGCCAGCGCACCCGCGCCGAGGGCGCGATGGACCTGGTCATCACCAACGCGCTCATCCTCGACCACTGGGGCATCGTCAAGGCGGACGTGGGCATCCGCGGCCAGCGCATCGCCGCCATCGGCAAGGCCGGCAACCCGGACGTGCAGCCCGGGGTGGACATGATCATCGGCCCGGGCACGGAAATCATCGCCGGCGAAGGCATGATCCTCACCGCCGGCGGCATCGACAGCCACATCCACTTCATCTGCCCGCAGCAGATCGAGGAAGCCCTGATGTCCGGCGTCACCACCATGCTCGGCGGCGGCACGGGGCCGGCCACCGGCACCAACGCCACCACCTGCACGCCCGGGCCGGAGAACCTCGCGCGCATGCTGCAGGCGGCCGACGCCTTTCCGATGAATCTGGGTTTTCTCGGCAAGGGCAACGCCAGCCGTCCCGACGCGCTGCGCGAGCAGATCGACGCCGGCGCCATCGGCCTCAAGCTGCACGAGGACTGGGGCACCACGCCCGCGGCGATCGACTGTGCCTTGAGCGTGGCCGAAGAGACCGACGTGCAAGTGGCGATTCACACCGACACGCTCAATGAATCGGGCTTCGTCGAGGACACCATCGCCGCCTTCAAGGGCCGCACCATCCACACCTTCCACACCGAAGGCGCCGGCGGCGGGCACGCGCCGGACATCCTCAAGGTGCTGGGCGAGGCCAATGTGCTGCCCTCCAGCACCAACCCGACGCGGCCCTTCACCGTCAACACCATCGACGAACACCTCGACATGCTGATGGTGTGCCACCACCTCGACCCCAACATCGCCGAGGACCTGGCCTTCGCCGAGAGCCGCATCCGCCGCGAGACCATCGCCGCCGAGGACGTGCTGCACGACCTCGGCGCCATCAGCATCATGTCCAGCGACAGCCAGGCCATGGGCCGCGTCGGCGAAGTGGCGCTGCGCACCTGGCAGACCGCGCACAAGATGAAAGTGCAGCGCGGCTGGCTGGCGCCGCCGGCAGAAGTAACGCCCCCCTCGGGGGGCAAGGAAGCTCGGGAGCGGCCCGTCGTTTCCTTGCGCGGCGCGCAAACGCAAAGCCGCAACGACAACTTCCGCGCCAAGCGCTACATCGCCAAATACACCATCAACCCCGCGCTGGCGCATGGCGTCGCGCATGAGGTGGGCTCCATCGAAGTCGGCAAATGGGCCGACCTGGTGCTGTGGCGCCCCGCCTTCTTCGGCGTCAAGCCCAGCCTCATCCTCAAAGGCGGCTTCATCGCCGCGGCGCTGATGGGCGACGCCAACGCCTCCATCCCCACGCCGCAGCCCGTGCACACCCGCCCCATGTTCGGCGCCTTCGGCGGCGCACGGCACGCCACGTCGCTCACCTTCGTCTCGCAAGCCGGCTTGGCGAACGACATCGGCCAACGCCTCAAGCTGCACAAGCCCCTCGCCGCCGTGCGCGGCTGCCGCAGCGTGAAAAAAGCCGACCTCATCCACAACGCCTACACCCCGCAGATGCAGGTGGACGCCCAAACCTACGAAGTCCGCGCCGACGGCCAGCTCCTCACCTGCGAACCCGCCACCGTGCTGCCGATGGCGCAGCGGTATTTTTTGTTTTGACTTCCCCAAAACCGGAGACTGGAATGCCAACCTTGACTCACCTCATCACCTTTGCCCTGGTTGCTCTCGGCATGGTGCTGACACCAGGGCCGAACATGATTTACCTTATTTCGCGTTCCATCTCCCAGGGCCGCACCGCTGGTCTCATCTCATTGGGCGGAGTGGCTTTTGGTTTCGTGTTCTACATGCTGTGCGCAGCATTCGGCATCACGGCTCTCGTGCTGGCGGTGCCCTATGCGTATGACGCGCTGCGCTTCGGCGGCGCGCTGTATTTGCTCTATCTCGCCTGGCAAGCGATCAAGCCTGGCGGTCGCTCGCCGTTTCAGGTTCGCGATCTGCCGCTGGATCGGCCACGCAAATTGTTCGCGATGGGCTTTGTCACCAATCTGTTGAACCCCAAGATTGCGGTCTTGTATCTGTCGCTCTTGCCACAGTTCATCGACCCCGCGCATGGCTCCGTGCTCGGCCAGTCGCTGGCGCTCGGCATGACGCAGATCGTGATCAGCGTTGCGGTAAACGCCTCGATCGTTCTCATGGCGGGTTCGATTGCCAGATTTCTGGCGCAGCGGCCAGCGTGGATCACCATTCAACGATGGCTGATGGGTACGGTACTGACCGCATTGGCTGTGCGCGTGGCGACTGAGGCGCGTCGATAAGCTGGCGGATACCGCGCCCATTGATGCCATGAGTCCCTCATCTAAACCTGGCGGCTCAGGCCGGCGGCTGCACGGTGTTGCTCACCGCAGACCTGCACGCCGCCGGAGCCATCATCGCCGGCGGGCGCGTGGTCAACCCATTTGCCTAGCGCGGCTGCAGATGCGCCCGTATCCAAGCTGCGAAATCGTCTTCGCTCGTGTCACCGGACGCGACGGCAAGCATGGTGAGTGTGGCGTCAGCCTGCGTAGCGGTGAGGCGGTATCCGTTCAAAGCGAGAAACAAGCCCACCGCGAGAAAAGCGGCGCGCTTATTGCCGTCGACGAAGGCATGATTTTTCGCCAAGCCCACGCCATAGGCTGCAGCGAGTGCGGCCAGATCCGGCTCGCCGTAGGCCATCAAGCTCAAGGGACGCGCGAGCGCAGAGTCAAGCAAGCCTTCATCGCGCAGACCGGGTGCGCCGCCGTGTTCGGCCAGGCTTTCGTCGTGCAACAACAGCAGCGCGCGCCGGTCGATGAAACGCCAGCTCATTTGGCGAGCTGGTGGAAGGTGTCGCGGTACTCGCGCATGAATTCGCGGCCCAATTGCAGTTGCTCGTCAAGCGCGGGATCGTAAGGCGTGAGCGTGACGCCATTCGCCGCCTCGGTGACGAACACCATGTCGCCTTTTTCCAGCTTGAGGCGAGCGAGGAGTTCCTTGGGCAGAATGACGCCGACGGAATTGCCGATCTGGGTGAGTTTGAGGGCGGACATGCTGTTCTCCTGACGCCTGGGTGATGATGTTATAACAATTGTTATATTAAGCCCTGCCCCGCTTTCTTGCAAACTTTCCCCAAGCCACCGCCATGCTCACCGTCAACAAACACCTTCCCGCCGCCCGCGGCCTGGCCCCGGCGCTGATCAAGCGTGCCGCAAGCGTCGGCCTGGATTGGGACACGCGCAGCAAAAGCCGCTTCGACGCCCACGACAGCGCTGGGCGTCACTTGGGCGTGTTCCTGCCGCGCGGCACCGTGCTGCGCGGCGGCGACGCGCTGGTGGCGGAGGATGGCTCGCTGATCCGCATCGAGGCCGCGCCGCAAGCCGTGCTGCAGGTGCGGGCCTGCCAGGCCCGCGGCACCGCCACGGATCTGCCGCGCGCCGCCTACCACCTTGGCAACCGCCATGTGCAGCTCGAAGTCCAGGCCGATTGCCTGCAGTTCGAACCCGACCCGGTGCTGGCCGACATGCTGCGGCGCATGCACCTGATCGTCACCGAGGCGCTGGCTCCGTTCGAGCCGGAGGCGGGGGCGTATGGGGAGGGCGGTGGGCAGCATCACGATCATGCGCACGAGCACGAACACGAGCATGGACACAAGCATGGACATGACCACGCGCATTGAGGGCGAAGGCGTGGCGGGCGATGCTCCCCACCCCAGCCCTCCCCACTCGTGGGGAGGGGGCGAAGGCCCATCCCCGCCACATCACGAAGGCCGGAACGAGCCACCCCTTCCTCGCACAGAGCAACACAACACTTCGCTGCCCGAAGCACACAACCCCACCCCCCTGCTGTCCATGATGTGGCTGTCCTCTCCCGCCCTGCCGGTGGGCGGATTCAGCTATTCCGAAGGACTGGAAGCAGCGGTTGACGCAGGTTTGGTCACCGACGAAGCCCAGACCCTGCAATGGCTGCGCGGCCAACTTCAACTGACGCTCGCGCGCAGCGAACTTCCCGCAGCCTGCGCCGCCCATGCCGCGTGGGAAGCCGGCGATTGCGCCGCGCTGCAAGCCATCCAGACCTGGGTGCTGGCCACGCGCGAGAGCGCCGAGCTGCGCCAGCAAAGCCAGCAGATGGGCCGCTCGATGCTGGAATGGTTGCGCCATCTGCGCCCCGGCCACCCTGCCCTGGCGCTGGCGGCGCAAATCGCGCCCGCCCCCGCCTGGCCGCTGGCCTTTGCGCTGGGCGGCCTCGCGCTGGGGCTGGACACCGATCACATGGCCCACGCGCTCGCCTTTTCCTGGCTGGAGAATCAGGTGCAGGCGGCGATGCGCGCCGTTCCCCTGGGCCAGAGCAGCGGGCAGCGGCTACTGGCCGCGCTCACGCCCGACATCCCCGCCGCCGTGGCGCAGGCACGAAACCTGCAGCACCGCATGGACCACTGGCAGAGCTTCTCGCCCATGCTGGCCATTCTCAGCAGCCGTCACGAAACCCAATACTCCCGCCTGTTCCGATCATGAGCGCACAACCTTCCACACCCCCCACCTCGCCCCTGCACCACATTGCCCGCCGCAGCAAGCGCCTGCCGCCGCTGCGCGTGGGCATCGGCGGGCCGGTGGGCTCGGGCAAGACCACCCTGCTCGAAATGCTGTGCAAGGCCATGCGCGCCCAGTACGACCTCGTCGTGGTGACCAACGACATCTACACCAAGGAGGACCAGCGCCTGCTCACCGTGGCGGGTGCCCTGGAGCCCGAGCGCATCATGGGGGTGGAGACGGGCGGCTGCCCGCACACCGCGATCCGCGAGGACGCGTCGATCAACCTCGAAGCGGTGGACCGCATGCTGGAGCAGTTCCCCGACGCCGACATCGTGTTCATCGAGTCCGGCGGCGACAACCTCGCCGCCACCTTCAGCCCGGAACTGAGCGACCTCACCATCTATGTCATCGACGTCGCCGGCGGCGAAAAAATCCCGCGCAAGGGCGGCCCCGGCATCACCAAGAGCGACCTGTTCGTCATCAACAAGACCGACCTCGCCCCCCATGTTGGCGCCAACCTCGACGTGATGCGCGCCGACACCGTGCGCATGCGCACGGGCGCAAGCGGCCTGCGCCCTTTCGTGATGACCAATCTCAAAACCCTGGAGGGGCTGGACGCGGTGGTGCGCTTCATCGAAACCAAGGGGCTGTTGCAAGTGGCCTGATGCAACGCGAACCACGCAACAGCCTTGGCGCTGCGCCCCATCCCCCGCCCAACCCATCGCACATGAACACCACGACACCCCGCCTGCTGCTTCTCGCCCACGGCTCGCGTCAGCCGGAATGGGCGCGGCCTTTCGAGGCTGTGCTCGCCGCCGTGCGCGCCAGCCGGCCCGAGTTGCGGGTTGAGCTGGCCTATCTCGAATCCATGCAGCCATCCTTGGCGCAGGCGCTGCTCGAGGCGGGCGCGGCGGGCTGCACGCAACTGCATCTCGTGCCGCTGTTCCTCGGCGCGGGCGGTCATTTGCAGCGCGACATTCCGCAAGCGGTGCGCGATGCCCAACTACAGCACCCCCATCTCACGGTGCGCGTTGCGGCCGCGGCTGGCGACAGCCCGGACATCGTCGCCGCGCTGGCGGCCTACGCGCTGCGTTGCGCGCAGGGCTGAGCCGAGGCGGCGCACTGCGCAACAGGCCCTAGCGGTCGATCGACGACAAGAACCGGCGCAACTCCGGGGTCTGGGGCGAGGCGAACAACTGCTCGGGCGCCCCCATTTCATGAATGCAGCCCGCGTGCGTGAAGGCCATGCGGTCAGACACTTACCCATCCATCGCCGTGCCAGGGTCTTGAGGTCCGGCGAGGAAAGAAGCCGGTTTCTGCGCGCTCCGAGACGAGCAAACTCCAGACTGTCCACCGATGCGCCCGACAGCGGCAGGGCACGGAATTTGCTCGCGTGAGCCGTGCCATGGCCCGCTCTCGCCCCCCAAGCTCTGCTCCCCACATCCTGCAGCGCACCCTGAAGGTTGCCGTCATTTCGCCCGACCCCGCGCTGGGGAAGGACGATGCCGACCACCAGCGCCAGGCGCAGCGTTGTGCCGCGCTGGTGCATGGACTGCAGGATGCGGGCTACGAGGTGGTGGCGGTGCTGCCGGCTTCGCCCGACCTGGACGAGCGCATCGCCGCCGCCGCGCCGGACCTGGTCATCGTCGATGCCGAATCCGGCGTGCGCGACTTGCTGGAGCATGTGGTGCTGGCCTCGCGCGACACGCCCCGGCCCATCGTGCTGTTCACCGACGACGACGACACCGGGACCGCCCAGCTCGCCATTGCCGCCGGAGTCACCGCGTATATCGTCGACGGGCTCAAGCCCAGCCGCGTCAAGCCGGTGATCGAAGTGGCGCTGGCGCGCTTCGAGCGCGAGCAGGGACTGCGCGCCGAACTCAGCGAGGCACGGCTTCAACTCTCCGAGCGCAAGCTGGTGGAGCGCGCCAAGGGCATCGTGATGCAGCGCCAGGGCTGCAGCGAGGAGGAAGCCTTCGGCCGCATGCGCAAACTGGCGATGGAGAAAGGGCTGAAGCTCGCCGAGGTGGCGCAGCGCATTCTGGACACGGTCGGGTTGATCTGAACGTGGCGCACGCAGGCAGCGGTTGCCGATACCCATAGGAGTTGGCACCAGATGCGAGCATTCTCGCCTGCGTCGGCGCACTCGCACAGTGCGGCGCACCACAAACGACCGCCGCAAAAGCTGGGCAGATTCGACCTTTCCCTCTGAAGCCGGCGGTTTGACGGCCTGGCACGCCTATTGCGTGTAACCAGACGTAGGCCAATGGCGGCTTATGCAGGGACTTCCGGTTGCCGGCGTCTCCCCTCCGGTTTTGGCAACGATGCCTTCAAGAGCACCACGGTTGTGGCTGCGCTTGAGGGCTTTTTTTTCGACCGTCATGCTCGACCGCCCGACTCAACCGCTCCTCTCGACCCGACCCATCACAGGACCTTTCATGCGCAAACCCGAAGACGCCACACCCAAGACCGATGCTCCGGCCCAGCCCGCCCGTCGCGCCATCATGAAGTCCGGGGCTGCAGTTGCAGTCGCCAGCCTGTTGCCCGGGCTGCAGTCCCAGGCGCGCGCGGCAGGAACCGGCTTCGGCAAGCCCGAAATGGAAGAGGTCAAGATCGGCTTCATCCCCCTGACCGACTGCGCCCCCATCGTGATGGCGGCGGTGCTGGGTTTCGACAAGAAGTACGGGGTGAAGATCATCCCGAGCAAGCAGGCCTCGTGGGCTGCCGTGCGCGACAACCTCGTCACCGGCGGCATTCAGATGGCGCATGTGCTCTATGGCCTGCCCTATGGCGTGCAACTCGGCGTGGGCGGGCCGAAAAAGGACATGGCCATTCTGATGGGCCTGAACCGCAATGGCCAGGCCATCACCCTGGCCGATGCGCTGGCCAAGGAAGGCATCACCACCGGCCCGGCGCTGGCCAAGGCCATCGCCGAAAAGAAGCGCACCTACACCTTCGCCCAGACCTTTCCCACCAGCACCCACGCCATGTGGCTGTATTACTGGCTGGCGACCTACGGCGTCAACCCGCTGAAAGACGACAAGGTGATTACCGTGCCGCCGCCGCAGATGGTGGCGAACATGCGCGTGGGCAGCATGGACGGCTTTTGCGTCGGCGAGCCGTGGAACGCGGTGGCCATCGAGCAGAAGATCGGCTTCACCGCCGTGACCAGCCAGGAGATTTGGATGGATCACCCCGAGAAAGTGCTGGGCACCACCGCCGAGTTCGTGCAGCAGTACCCCAACACCACCAAGGCGGTGATGGCCGCGGTGCTGGAAACCTGCCGCTGGATCGACGCATCAAGCGCCAACCGCACCAAGATGGCCGAAACCATCGCCGCGCCGGGCTATGTGAACACGCAGGTGGAAACCATCCTGCCGCGCATCCTCGGCCATTACACCAACGGCCTGGGCAAAAGCTGGGACGACAAGCACCCGATGACCTTCTATGAAGACGGGCAGGTCAACTTTCCCTGGCTGTCGGACGGCATGTGGTTCCTGACCC
This sequence comes from Thiomonas sp. X19, assembly GCF_900089495.1. Lineage (NCBI taxonomy): Bacteria > Pseudomonadati > Pseudomonadota > Betaproteobacteria > Burkholderiales > Thiomonas > Thiomonas sp. X19. The sequence goes on from NZ_LT605203.1 coordinate 4,015,364, forward strand.
AGTTCCGCCGCTGGGGCCTGATCAAGACCGACCCCGACTACCTCGCCGTGGCCAAGGCGGTGAACCGGGTCGATCTTTACAAGGACGTGGCCGCCGAACTCAAGGTGCCGGTGCCTGCCGGCACCCTGCGCAGCTCCAAGCTGATCGACGGCGTGAGCTGGGACGGCAAAGACCCGAAGGCCTATGCCCGCAGTTTCAAGATCAACGATCTGGCCACTTGATGGCCCGGGCGCCGCGCGGCATCGCAACCGCCCGGCGCCCCACCTGAAACGCAACGCATGACGATGAAGCAGGAGTCCAGCATGAACACCGCAGTCCTGTCCGGCGCCGCCGGATTCAACCCCGAACCGCCGGGCGAGAGCATCGCGCTCGACGCGCAAACCGCGCGGACCGCAGCGCATGCCGAACCCGCCTCGGCTGCCACGGCAACTTCGAGCCGCAGCAAGTTCGCCATCCGCCCGATGAGCGCGGACGACCGCAAGCGCGCGCGCAACCGCCGGATCGTGCTGGCGCTGGTGGCGCCGCTGGCCGGCCTGGCGCTGCTGCTGCTGGTGTGGGAGCTGGCGGCCGAGCACAGCGCGCAATTCCCCTCGCCGCTCGTCACCTGGAAGTCGGCGCAAAAGGTGTTCGCCCATCCCTTCTACAACAACGGGCCGAACGATGTGGGCATCGGCTGGAACCTGCTGGCCTCGCTGCAGCGCGTGGCCTATGGCTTCGGCCTGGCAGCCCTGGTGGGCATTCCGCTGGGCTTCGCCATTGGCCGCATGCGCTTTCTCCATCGCATGCTCTCGCCCATCATCAGCCTGCTGCGCCCGGTGTCGCCGCTGGCCTGGCTGCCCATCGGCCTGTACGTGTTCAGCAACGCCCCGGCGGCAGCCATCTACACCATTTTCATCTGCTCCATCTGGCCGATGATGATCAACACCGCCATCGGCGTACAGCGCATTCCGCAAGATTATTTGAACGTGGCGCGGGTGCTCGACCTCTCCACCTGGAAGGTGTTCACCAAGATTTTGCTGCCCTCGGTCATGCCCTACATGATGACCGGCGTGCGGCTGTCGGTCGGCACCGCCTGGCTGGTGATCGTCGCCGCTGAAATGCTCACCGGCGGCACCGGCATCGGCTTCTGGCTGTGGAACGAGTGGAACAACCTCAACCTCGCCCACATCATCATCGCCATCCTGGTCATCGGCGTCACCGGCATGGCGCTCGAAGGCGCGCTGATGCTGCTGGCGCGGCGCTTCAGCTACGACGAAGCGCGCTAACCGTCCCCATCTTCCAAGAAAACGCAGGGCCGCCCCTAGTTTTCTTGACCCCCTCGGGGGGCGGGCTGGGAGAAGCCCGGCCCTGGGGCACACATTCACACGAGGCATCCATCATGGAACGTTTCATCGTCGTCCAACAAGTCGAGATGGTGTTCGACACCGCACGCGGCCCCTTCCACGCCCTGCAAGGCATCAACCTGGACATCGCCCGTGGCGAGTTCATCAGCCTCATCGGCCATTCCGGCTGCGGCAAGAGCACCCTGCTCAATCTCATCGCCGGGCTCACGCTGCCCAGCACCGGGGTGATGGTTTGCGATGGCCGCGAAATCCACGCACCCGGACCCGACCGCGCCGTGGTGTTCCAGAACCACTCGCTGCTGCCCTGGCTCACCTGCTTCGGCAACATCCACCTCGGCGTGGAACGGGTGTTCGGCGGTGCGCGAGGAAACGCCGGGCCGCCCCAAGTTTCCTCGCGCACCGCAGAGGGCAGGGCGGCGCGCCGCCCCTGGGGGCGCTCAGAGACCAAGGCGCAGCTGAAAGCCCGCACCCAGGCCGCGCTGGAACTGGTGGGCCTGCCGCATGCCGCGCACAAGCACCCGCATGAACTTTCCGGCGGCATGAAGCAGCGCGTCGGCATCGCCCGGGCGCTGGCGATGGAGCCCAAGGTGCTGCTGATGGACGAGCCCTTCGGCGCGCTCGACGCCCTCACCCGCGCCAAGCTGCAGGACGAGTTGCAGGCCATCGTCGCCGCCAGCGGCGCCACCGTGGTGATGGTGACGCACGACGTGGACGAAGCCGTGCTGCTGTCCGACCGCATCGTCATGCTGACCAACGGCCCGGCAGCGACCATCGGCGAAATCCTCACCGTCGATCTGCCGCGTCCGCGCGAACGCCTGGCCCTGAGCGAAGACCCGCACTACGCCCACCTGCGCGCCCAGGTGATGGCGTTTCTCTACAAGCGCCAGGCGCATCCGCAGGCGAAGGCGGCTTGATGCCGTCGCTCGCTGTCGAACAAACACATTGAGGAGTTCCACCATGAGTCTTACCGCCGAGCAAATCCAGTTGGTGCAATCCAGTTTCGCCAAGGTCAGGCCCATCGCCGACCAGGCCGCAGCGATCTTCTATGCGCGCCTGTTCGAAATCGCGCCCCAGGTCAGGCCGATGTTCAAGAGCGACATGGCCGAGCAGGGCCGCAAGCTGATGGCCATGCTGAACACCGTGGTCAACGGGCTGACGAATCTGGACAGCATCGTGCCGGCCGCGCAGAGCATGGCCAAGCGCCATGTCGACTACGGCGTGCGGCCCGAGCACTATGCATTCGTCGGCAGCGCCCTGCTGCATGCCCTGGGCCAGGGCCTGGGCACGGACTTCACCCCCGCGGTGAAGCAGGCCTGGACCGATGCCTACGGGCTGTTGTCGGGCGTGATGATCGCCGCGGCCTATCCCGCGACGCAGGAGCTGCGCGCATGAAAAAGCTCAAGCTCATCCTCGTGGGCAACGGCATGGCCGGCGTGCGCGCGCTGGAAGAGCTGCTCAAGCTCGCCCCGGACCTGTACGACATCACCGTGTTCGGCGCCGAGCCGCACCCGAACTACAACCGCATCCTGCTGTCGCCGGTGCTCGCCGGCGAGCAGACCGTCGAGCAGATCATCCTCAACCCGCTGTCCTGGTATGCCGACAACGGCATCACCCTGCACACCGGCAGGACCGTGGTGGAGATCGACCGCGTCAAGCGCCTCGTGCGCGCCGACGACGGCACCGAGGCCGCCTACGACCGCCTGCTGCTGGCCACCGGCTCGCTGCCCTTCATCCTGCCGGTGCCGGGCAAGGAGCTGGGTGGCGTGATCGCCTACCGCGACATCAAGGACACCGAAACCATGATCGAGGCGGCCAAGGTGCACAAGCACGCGGTGGTCATCGGCGGCGGCCTGCTGGGGCTGGAAGCGGCCAACGGCCTGATGCTGCGCGGCATGGACGTGACCGTGGCGCACATCATGCCGTGGCTGATGGAGCGCCAGCTCGACGACGTGGCGGGCAAGCTGCTGCAAAAATCGCTGGAGGATCGCGGGCTGAAATTTCTGATTGGCGCGCAGACACAAGCCTTGCGCGGCGACGACACAGGCCGCGTGCGCGCCGTGCAGTTCAAGGACGGCAGCGAGATTCCCGCCGACCTGGTGGTGATGGCCGCTGGCATACGCCCCAACACCGCGCTGGCGCAGAAGGCGGGCCTGCATTGCAACCGCGGCATCGTCGTCAGCGACACGCTGCAGACCATCACCGATCCGCGCATCTACGCCCTGGGCGAATGCGCCGCGCATCGCGGCATTGCCTACGGTCTGGTGGCGCCGCTGTTCGAGCAGGGCAAGGTGGCGGCCAACCATCTGGCGCAGTTCGGCATTGGCCGCTACACCGGCAGCCAGACCAGCACCAAGCTCAAGGTCACGGGCATCGACCTGTTCTCGGCAGGCAACTTCATGGGCGGCGAGGGCTGCGAAGACATCATCCTGTCGGACCCGTTTTCCGGCGTGTACAAGCGCCTGGTGATTCAAGGCGACAAGCTGATCGGCGCCTGCCTCTATGGCGACACGGTGGACGGCTCCTGGTACTTCAAGCTGCTGCGCGAAGGCCGCAAGGTGCATGACATTCGCGACAAGCTGATGTTCGGCGAAAGCCACCTGGGCGACGCCGGTCACCAGGGCCGCAGCAAGGCGCAACTGATGGCCGATGGCGACGAAGTCTGCGGCTGCAACGGCGTGGACAAGGGCAGCATCTGCAAAGCCATCAAGGAGAAAGGCCTGTTCACCCTGGAAGAGGTGCGCAAGCACACCAAGGCCAGCGCCAGTTGCGGCTCGTGCACCGGCCTGGTGGAGCAGCTGCTGATGTTCACCGCCGGCGGCGACTACAGCTCGGCACCGAAAAAGAAGGCCATGTGCGGCTGCACCGACGCCAGCCACCAGGAAGTGCGCGACGCCATTCGCGAACAGCATCTGCTGACCATTGCCGACGTCTACGCCACGATGGGCTGGCGCACGCCCAACGGTTGTTCGAGCTGCCGCCCGGCGGTGAATTACTACCTCATCTCCACCTGGCCGCACGAGGCCAAGGACGACCCGCAAAGCCGCTTCATCAACGAGCGCAGCCACGCCAACATCCAGAAAAACGGCACCTATTCGGTGATCCCGCGCATGTGGGGCGGCGAGACCTCGGCCTCCGAATTGCGCCGCATTGCCGACGCCGTGGACAAGTACAAGATTCCCACGGTGAAAATCACCGGCGGCCAGCGCATCGACCTGCTGGGCGTGAAGAAGGAAGACCTGCAGAACGTCTGGCGCGACATCGGCATGCCCAGCGGCCACGCCTATGCCAAGGCGCTGCGCACGGTGAAAACCTGCGTCGGCAGCGAATGGTGCCGCTTCGGCACGCAAGACAGCACGGCGCTGGGCAAGCTGCTGGAACGCGCCACCTGGCGCATGTACGCGCCGCACAAGGTGAAGTTCGCCGTCAGCGGCTGCCCGCGCAACTGCGCCGAATCGGGCATCAAGGACGTGGGCATCATCGGTGTCGATTCCGGCTGGGAGATGTATGTCGGCGGCAACGGCGGCATCAAGACCGAAGTGGCGCAATTCCTCGTCAAGCTCAAGACCCAGGAGGAGGTGCTGGAATACACGGGCGCCTTCATCCAGCTCTACCGCGAAGAGGGCTGGTATCTGGAGCGCACCGTGCATTTCATCGCCCGCGTCGGGCTGGACTATGTGAAGCAGCGCGTGCTCGACGACGCCGCTGGCCGCGAGGCGCTGCGGGAGCGCCTGCAGTTCGCCCTGCAAGGCGAGCCCGACCCGTGGTTCGAGATCGACCGCGCCCAGGTGGACACGCGGCAGTTCATTCCCATCGTGCCGATCGCCGCCGTCGCTGCGCAAGGAGAACCGGCATGAGCGCTGCCGACTTCGCTGCCGATCTGGCAAGCGCCGCCCACGCCGATGCGGCCTGGACCCAAGTCTGCACCCTGGCCGACATCCCCGCCCTCGGCGCGCGCCGCGTGCGCCGCCCCGATGGCGTGGACATCGCCCTGTTCCGCGCCGAAAGCGACCGCATCTACGCCCTGCTCGACCGCTGCCCGCACAAGGGCGGCCCGCTGTCGCAAGGCATCGTCTTCGGCGAGTCGGTCGCCTGCCCGCTGCACAACTGGACCATCCGGCTGGGTGATGGCCGCGCCCAGGCTCCGGACGACGGCTGCACCCCCGCCTTCGCCGTGAAGGTGGAGGGCGAGCAGGTCTATTTGCGCCGCGACCAGTTGCACGCCCCGATTGCCGCAATGGCCGCGTCAACTTGCCACGGCGCGGCCTGCGGGAGCGCGGCATGAAAACCCGATCCGCGATGCGCGGCCTCCCCCTCCCGACCTCCCCCACGTGGTGGGGGAGGAGCATCCACCCCCTGCCCATGCGTGGGCAGGGCCGGGGTGGGGAGCTTGCGCGCACCTCGACAGCAGGCCCAAGATGAACGCCGCCGACCTGCCCGCCGGTTCCATCGCCATCGCGCCCGAGGGCGCGGTGCGCGAGACACGCTCGACCTGCCCCTACTGCGGCGTCGGTTGTGGCGTGCTCATCCGGAGCGAGGGCGGGCGCATCACCGGGGTGCGGGGCGACCCCGATCATCCGGCCAATTTCGGCAAGCTCTGCACCAAGGGCGGCGCGCTGCATCTGAGCGCCAAGCCGGAATTGCTGCCGCAGCTTCGCGCCCTGCGGCCCGAGTTGCGCACGCGCCGCGACGCGCCGCGCCAGGCGGTGCGCTGGGACCAGGCGCTGGACCATGCGGCGCGACGCTTCGCCGCCATCATTGCCGAGCATGGCCCCGACAGCGTGGGCTTCTACATCTCCGGCCAGATGCTGACCGAGGACTATTACGTCTTCAACAAGCTGGCCAAGGGGCTGATCGGCACGAATAACGTCGACACCAATTCCCGCGTCTGCATGAGCAGCGCGGTGGCGGGCTACAAGGCGACTCTCGGCGCGGACGCACCGCCTTGCAGCTACGACGACATCGACCACGCCGCATGTCTGGTTCTCGCGGGCAGCAACGCCGCCTGGTCGCACCCCATCGCCTTCCGTCGCATCGAGCAGGCCAAGGCGAGGCGGCCGGAGCTGCGCATCGTCGTCATCGACCCGCGCCGCACCGAAACCGCCGAACTCGCCGATCTGCATCTGCAACTCCTGCCGGGAACCGACGTGGCGCTGTTCCACGCCATGCTGCATGTGATGGTGTGGGAAGACCTGGTGGACCCCGCTTTCATCGCCGCCCACACCAGCGGTTATGCCGCGCTGCGCGAGCTGGTGCGCGACATGAGCCCTGCTGTCGCGGCCAATCTGTGCGGGCTTGCGGCGCAGGACATCGTCACTGCCGCACGCTGGTTCGCGCTGGGCGGCCCGGGCGCTGATGTGGCCAGGCGTCAGCCCACGCTCTCCATGTATTGCCAGGGCCTGAACCAGTCCAGCAGCGGCACGGCGAAGAACGCCGGGCTGATCAATCTGCACCTGGCCTGCGGCCAGATCGGCAAGGCGGGCGCGGGGCCGTTCTCGCTCACCGGCCAGCCCAACGCCATGGGCGGGCGCGAGGTGGGCGGCATGGCCAATCTGCTCAGCGCGCATCGCGATTTGTCCAACCCCGAGCACCGCGCCGAAGTCGCCAGACTCTGGGGCGTGGCCGACGTGCCCGCCGAGCGCGGCAAGACCGCCATCGAACTGTTCCAGGCCGTGGCCGACGGCACGGTCAAAGCGCTGTGGATTGCCTGCACCAACCCGGCGCAATCGCTGCCCGACCAGGCGCTGGTGCGCCGCGCGTTGGAGGCCGCCGAACTCGTCGTGGTGCAGGAGGCGTACACCACTGCTGCAACCGTGCCCTACGCCGACGTGCTGCTGCCCGCCACCACCTGGGGCGAGAAGGACGGCACGGTGACGAACTCCGAGCGCCGCATCAGCCGGGTGCGCGCCGCCACGCCCGCGCCCGGCGAGGCGCGCGACGACTGGGCCATCGCGGTGGACTTCGCCCACCGGCTTGAATCGCTTCTTCCGCAAAGACTGAATGCACCACCCCCGGGCGCCGGGGCGCCAGCCCCCCGAGGGAGCGATGATGCCGACTTGGCAGCGGCCCTGCATCGGCGGCATGCACCACCCCCAGGCGCCGAGGCGCCAGCCCCCCGAGGGGGCAATGATGCCGACTTGGGAGCGGCCCTGCATCGGCGGCATGCACCACCCCCAGGCGCCGAGGCGCCAGCCCCCCGAGGGGGCAATGATGCCGACTTGGGAGCGGCCCTGCATCGGCATCACGGCGGCCGTCTCACCCTCTTCCCCTACCCCACGCCCGAGGCGGCGTGGAACGAGCACCGCGAATCCACGCGTGGGCGCGACCTCGACATCACCGGTCTGTCGTGGGCTCTGCTGGAGCGCGACGGCCCGCAGCAATGGCCTTACCCGGCTGGTGCCAGCAGCGGCAAGGCGCGGCTGTACGAGGACGGCGTCTTCCCCACGCCCGACGGCCGCGCGCGCTTTTTCGCCCAGGCCTTCAAGCCCGTGGCCGAGCCTTGCGACGCACGCTATCCGGTGGCCCTCACCACCGGGCGGCTGCGCGACCAATGGCATGGCATGAGCCGCACCGGCTCGGTGCCGCGGCTGTTCAACCACGCACCCGAGCCCTGCATCGACCTCCACCCCAGCGACCTCGCCCGGCGCGGTCTGAGCGATGGCACATTGCTGCGCGTGGCCTCGCGTCGCGGCGACATCATCGTTCCCGCCCGCGCCACCGACACGGTGCGCCCCGGCCAGGCCTTCATCGCCATGCACTGGGGCGCGGAATTCCTCGCCGGGCGCAATGCCGAAGGCGTCGCCCGCCTGGGCGTCAACGGCCTCACCCTGCCCGCGATCGACCCCTATTCCTTCCAGCCCGAACTCAAGCACAGCGCGGTGCGGGTGGAGGCCGCCAACCTCGCCTGGCACCTCGCCGCCTTCGGCTGGATGCCCGAGACGAGCGCGCACGCGCTGCGTCGCGAACTGATGCGCGAACTGGCCGCGCTGCCGTTCGTGATGTGCGTGCCCTTCGGCCGCGAACGCACCGGCCTGCTGCTGCGCGCCGCCGCGCGCGGTGCGCCACCTGCCGAACTGCTGGCGCGCATCGAAGCGCATTTCGGCGTGCAGGGCAGCGCGGCCCTGCACTACGCCGACCCCGGCCGCAGCGTGCGCCGTGCCGTGCGGCTGATGGGCGAGCGCATCGATGCCGCGATGCTGTCCGGCCCGGCCGACAGCGTGGTGGCGCAAGGCTGGCTGCGCGAACTGCTGCAGAGCGAGGCCAGCGCCAAGCCCTATGGCCGCTGGCTGCTGCGGCCCTCGACCAAGCCGCCGAGCCATCTGCCCAGCCCCGGCCACCAGGTGTGCAACTGCTTCGACGTCTGGCAAAGCCAGATCGACGCCATGCTGCCCACGCTGGATGGCGACGCCGACACCGTGCTCGCCACGCTGCAGCAGCAACTGAAGTGCGGCACCAACTGCGGCTCCTGCCTGCCCGAGCTGCGCCGCATCGTGCGCGAGCACGCAGCCGTCGCGGCTTGAATGGAAATTGAAGGAGTGCACCATGCCCAGCCTCGCAAGCCCCCCCTCCATGCCGTCTCCGCTGGCCGAGGGAAGTGCTCAAGCCCCCTCCCCACCCGTGGGGAGGGTTGGGGAGGGGGGCGTTGCGCCGCGACGCTCGCCGCCGGAGTCCAACGCCGAGGCGCCGCCCGAAGATTTCGCCGCTTGCGGCGAAGGCCACTTCAACCCCGAAGTCGTGCCTATGCTGCGCACCATCGGCCGTGGCGCGCATAGCAGCCGTGGCTTGAGCATGGAGCAGGCGCGGACTCTGATGGGCTGGTTGTTGCGGCGTGAACTGTCGGACGCGCAAATGGGCGGCGTGCTGCTGGCGCTGCGCATGAAGGGCGAGAGCGCCGAGGAACTCGAAGGCTTCACCCGCGCCGTGCGCGCCTCGCTGCCGGCCATCACACCGGGACGGCCCGTGGTGGTTCTGCCCAGCGTGAACGGCGCGCGGCGCCTGCCCAACCAGGTGCCGCTGCTGGCCCTGTTGCTGCGCCAGCGCGGCATTCCGGTGCTGGTGCTGGGCACCGAGCAGAACGATGGCCGGCTGCATACGGCGCGCACCTGGGCCGCGCTCGGCCTGCATCTCGCCGGGAGCAGCATGCAGGCGCAAGCGTTGCTGGACGCGGGCGAAGCGGTCTATCTCGACCTCGGCCGCATCAGCCCGCAACTGGCCGCGCTGCTGCAATGGCGCAGCGTGCTGGGCGTGCGCAACGCTGGCCACAGCGTGGTGAAGTTGCTGGCCCCCGTCGCCAGCCCCAGCCTGCTGCTGGCCAGCTACACCCACCCGGAATACGCGGTGCTGATGCGCGACGTGCTGCAGCGCCTGGGCCAGCCCGCGCTGCTGATGCGCGGCTGCGAAGGCGAGGCCGTGGCCCACCCGAGCCGCGCGGGCGAGCTGCTGCACATCGACGCCGCCGGCGGCCTGCACACGGAACTGGCCACGGAGGCGCCGCAAGCCGAAGTCGCCCTGCCGCCCTGCGGCACCGACCTGGCCGCCACCCTGGGCTGGATTGCCGATGTGCGCGCCGGCCGCAAGCCCGTGCCGATGCCCCTGGCACGCCAGGCCGACAGCATTGCCGCAGCTTTGCGCGCGGCACAGACTGGCGGCTCGGGCGGCGAGAGCGGCGATGGGCCAGAAGCCCACCCCGCGCCCATACTCGGCATCAGCAGCACGCTTGCCGGCGCCGGGGAATCGCCGCCCACCGCCGCTCGAACCGAAGCCGGTCACGTCAGTTTTTTCGCTGCCGAATCCCTCCTGCATGCCTGATTCCCGGAGCCCTGCCATGCCCCATGCACCAGCTGCCGCATCAACCCGTCCATCGACCCGCACGGCACCCGCCGTCCACCTCGTCGGCGCTGGCCCTGGCGACCCGGAGCTGCTCACCCTCAAGGCGGTGCGCGTGCTGCAGCAAGCCAGCGTCGCGCTGGTGGACGATCTGGTCGACGAAGGCTGTCTGCAGCATCTGCCACCCTCCTGCCGCGTCGTGCATGTGGGCAAGCGTGGCGGCTGCGCCAGCACGCCGCAAGCCTTCATCGAGCGCCTGATGGTGGCCGAAGCGCTGCGCGGCGAGCGCGTGGTGCGCCTCAAGGGCGGCGACCCGCTGCTGTTCGGCCGCGCCGGCGAAGAAATCGCCGCGCTGCGCGCCGCCGGCATTGCGGTCGAGGTGGTGCCCGGCATCACCGCCGGCGTTGCCGCGGCGGCGGCGTCTGCGGTCTCGCTCACCCACCGCGACCACGCCCGCGGCGTGGCCTTCGTCACCGGCCACGCCGCGGCCGGCAACGGCGTGGACTGGGCCGCACTGGCGCGCAGCGGACTGACCCTGGTGGTCTATATGGGTGTGTCCACCGCCGCCGCCATCCAGCAGGCTTTGCTCGACGGCGGCCTGCCGGCGTCAACCCCGGCACTGCTGGTGCAGTCCGCCAGCGCCCTGGACGAGCGTCGTCTGCGCACCCGCCTGAGCTGGCTGGCCGAGAGCCTCGCCGCCAGCGGCCTGGCCAGCCCCTGCGTGATGATCATCGGCGAGGTCACCGAGGCGAAGATGCAGACGCAGATGCAGGCCGATGCTCCGTCCTGGGCCCGGCCCGGCTTGCAGCCCGGGCTTCGCCCCGCAAGCCAGGCAGCCTGATCCGAGCACAAACCCCGATGAATGCGGCTGCGACAGCAGGACCCGATCTCACGCCCGAGCCGCCTGCGGAGGCGCCGGCCGCAGCCTTCCTGCGCCTGGGACTGGAGCGGCTGGACTCGGCCGAGAAGCTGCTGTTCCGCGAAGTCACGCGGCGCCTGGGCAACAGCCTGGAGCCGATGCCGGTGCTGCGCGAAATGCTGCACCTCATGTCCGAGCTGCTGGGCCTGAACCGCGGCCGCGTGCTGCTGCCGCAAACCGACGGCACGCTGGCCATCGCCTGCGCCTACGGGCTGCGCGCGGAGGAGATGGCGCGCGGGCGCTACGCCCCGGGCGAGGGCATCAGCGGCCGGGTGATGTTGCGTGGCAAGGCGGCCATCGTGCAGGACATCGACACCGAGCCGCTGTACCTGGCGCGCGCCGTGCCGCGCGAGCGCCTGCCGCAGGAAACCGTGTCCTACATCGCCCTGCCCATTCCCGGCGATGGCCGGCCCGCAGGCGTGCTGGCGGTGCACCGGCTGCGCCGGCGCCGGCGCTCGCTGGCGGAAGACCTGGCGGTGCTCGATTCCATCGCCACCCTCATCGGCCAGGTGCTGCGCCTGAACCGGCTGGTGGGCGAACGCACCGCGCGCCTGGAAGCCGAGAACACCGAACTCAAGCTGGCGCTGGAGAGCCGCGCGACGAGCGTGGCGGCCTACGGCATCGTCGGCCACGCGCCCAGCCTGCTGCGCGCGGTGCGCAAGCTGGAGCAGGCCGCCGCCACCGACGCCACGGTGCTGCTGCTGGGGGAGTCGGGCACGGGCAAGGAGTTGTTCGCCCGCGCCATTCACCAGCAGAGCGCGCGCCGCGACGGCCCCTTCGTGCGGGTGAACTGCGCCGCCATTCCCGACACCCTGTTCGAGGCCGAGCTGTTCGGCCACGAGAAAGGCGCCTACACCGGCGCGACCAGCGCCCGCGCCGGACGCTTCGAGCAGGCGCACCGCGGCACGCTGTTGCTCGACGAGATTGGCGACCTGCCGCTGGCGATGCAGGTCAAGCTGCTGCGCGTGTTGCAGGAACGGGTGATCGAGCGCCTGGGCGGGCAGCGTGAGATTGCGGTGGACGTGCGCATCGTCGCCGCCACGCACCAGGACCTGCAGGGGCTGATGGCCGCGCGGCGCTTTCGCGAAGACCTGTACTACCGGCTGAACGTGGTGCCCATCCAGCTGCCGGCGCTGCGCGAGCGGCCCGACGACATGCGCCACCTGATTCGGCATTTCCTGTTCCAGCTCAACGAGCGCCACCAGCGCAGCGTGCGGCTGGCGCCGGCGGGCATGAACAGCCTGGCGGCCTACCCCTGGCCGGGCAATATCCGCCAGCTCTACAACGTGCTGGAGCGCATCGTCGTGCTGTGCGAGGCGGACCTCGCGGACGAGGCGCTGGTCGATGCCGCCCTCATCAGCGAGGTGCAGGGCCAGGTGCTGGAGCCAACGCCAGCCCGCGCTGCGCGGCAGGCAGCCGACATGCCGCAAACCTGGGCCGCCGCCACTGCCAACCCCAACGCGAACCACGACCCCGCCTCCGGCATCCGCCCCTACCGCGCGGTGATGGAAAGCGAGCGCGAAACCATCTTTGATGCCATCCGGCGCACGGGCGGCAACAAGTCGCAGGCGGCACGGCTGCTGGGGCTGACCCTGCGCCAGCTCAACTACCGCCTGGCCCGCTTCGCGAACACCGGCGCCTCGACAAAGCGTTAACACAATGTTGACAAAGGGGAACCCAAGCCTTTGTCGCTGAATGCGTAAACCCATGAATTAAAAGCGGTTCTCTCCTGGCACAGATCGTGCTCATGTGATGTGTGTCGCAAACGGCACCCGCATCACGCAAGCCCACAAACACGCACCAGGAGAACGCTTCATGAGCCAGACCGCCACGCAGAAAGTCGCCTGCCTCTATCCCGAACTGCTGCGCCCCATCGACAAGGATGGCCTGGACCAACTGGCCACCAAGGGCAAGGCCAACCCCAAGAACATCGTCACCCTCAAGGCGAAGACGGTGTGCGAGGGCCAGTTCCGCAACCTCACCTACATCCGCGATCTGCCGGCCTACGTTATCGACGAGCCGCCGCACCTGCTGGGCGAAGACACCGCGCCCAATCCGTCCGAGGCCACGCTGGCCGCGCTCGGCGCCTGCCTGTCGGTGGGCGTGCACGCCAATGCCACGGCGCGCGGCGTGGCGCTGTCCAAGCTGGAGCTGGAGATCGAGGGCGACATCAACGTCACCGCGGTGTGGGGCGTGGGCGACCTGGACCCGGCCAAGAAACTGGGCTTCACCGACATTCGCGTGAAGATCACCGCCGAGGGCGATGCGCCGCGCGAGATGCTCGACGCCATCATCGCCAGCGCGGACCACTGGTCGCCGGTGGCCAACACCCTGCGCAACCCGGTGAACGTGGCCGTGACGGCGGCCTGACGTCGCCACCCGACATCAACACTCCTTCCCACGCGACGCCGCAGCGCTCGAGCCTCGCCTCCAGGAGATCTTGCCCATGCCCACCCTGACCCTGGCACGCCCTCCGGCTGCCGCCGCCGTGCCGCTGGCGCCCCCGCCCGGGCAAGCGCCGGAGCCCCAGCTGGATGAGGGGCTGGCCCCCTTGCGGCAGCTCGTGACCCAGGTGCTGGGGCCGCAGGTCCTGGCCATCGATCTGGACGCCGTCTACCCGGAAGCCTTTCTGCACGCCCTGGGCGCGGCGGGCGGCTTCCGCGGCGCCGTGCCTCCGGAGTTCGGCGGCAGCGGCTTGGGGCTGCCGCATGTGATCGAGGTCATGGCCCTGGTGTCGCAAACCTGCCTGTCCACCGGCTTTCTGACGTGGTGCCAAACCGCCTGCGCCCGCTACATCGCCATGAGCGACAACACCGAGCTCAAGCGCACGCTGCTGCCGCGCATCGCCAGCGGCGAGCTGCTGGCGGGCACGGGCTTGTCGAACACCGTGAAGTCGTGCGACGCGGTGGAGGAATTCCGCCTCTCGGCCAGGCGCATCGACGGTGGCTATCTGGTCAACGGCGTGCTGCCCTGGGTGTCCAACCTCGGGCCGGACCATGTGTTCACCACCGGCTGCCCGGTGGAGGGCGCCGGCCCCGGCGACGACGGCCTGGCCTTCCTGCTGGTGGACTGCAACGCGCCCGGTTTCAAGCTGGTGGATTGCGCGCACTTCATGGCCGTCGACGGCACGCGCACCCTGGCCTGCCACTTCAAGAACACCTTCGTGCCCGACGCCATGGTGCTGTCGCATCCGGGTCAGTCCAAGGCCTATGTGCGGCGCATCAAGCCGGGCATGATCCTCGGCCAGATGGGCATGTGCCTGGGCCTGGCGCAAGCCTGCGTGGACTTGGTGCACCAGTCCAACCGCACCCACGCCCATGTCAACCGCCACCTCGACGACCAGGAGGACGAACTCGCCGCCGAGTTCGCCGTCCTGCGCGAAAGAACCGCCGCCGCAGCGCGCACGCTGCAAGCCAACCCGCTGGCCGACATCGTGCTCGACATCCTGAAGCTGCGGCTGGCCGGTGGCGAACTGGCGTTGCGCGCGGCGCAAAGCGCGCTGCTGCACCTGGGCGCCAAGGGATATCTGCAGAAAAGTCCGGCCCAGCGCCGGGTGCGCGAGGCGTATTTCGTCGCCATCGTCACGCCCGCGACCAAGCATCTGCGGCGCGAAATTGCCCGGCTGGAATCCGGCCAGGCTGTGTGTGCGGCTTGACGTCGCGCCAGCCGCTGCGTCCCGCAAGTCATCGCACCCCACCCACGGCATGCCCGCACCCATCCCCCAGCCGCAGGCCCGTTTCCTCCTGCCGCGAAGTCAACCCAGAAGTCCATCATGAACGCGCGCATTCTGATTTCCCCCGCCGATCTGGCCGCAGCGATGAAGACCGGGCCCATGGTCATCATCGACACCCGTGACCCCGAGGCCTACGCCAAGGGCCATCTGCCGGGCGCGGTGAACCTGCGTGACATCCTCACCCACCTGGCCATCTCCACGCCGCAAGGCCGCCAGGAACTGCAGCAACGCTTCGCCGACGAATTCGGCGCCGCCGGGCTCTCGGGGGCGGAGACAGCCGTGTTGTGCGGGGAGTTCGACGAACAGCGGCTTCGGCCAGTCCTGCCGCGGCTATTTCCTGCTCACCGACCTCGGCTGCCCCAAGGTGAAGGTGCTGCATGGCGGTTATGCGGCATGGGCCGCAGCGGGCATGCCGGTGAGCCTGGACGCCCCCACGCCCAAGGCGGCGACCTTCCCGCTGAAGGCCAGCGCGGCCGCGGTGATGATCGACAGACACCAGATGCTGGCCGCGCTCGACGACCCCTCCATCGTCATTCTCGACGTGCGCGATGTCGACGAGTGGGTCGGCACCAGTTCCTCACCCTATGGCCAGGACTACTGCCCGCGCAAGGGCCGCATTCCCGGTGCGCGCTGGCTGGAGCGGTACCGCATGACGAAGCCCATGCCGCAGGGCCAGATGTTCAAGGAGCCGGAGGAAATTCTGGCCGAATGCGCCACGGTGGGCATCGCGCCGCAGTCCACCGTCCACCTCGACTGCTTCAAGGGCGCGCGCGCCTCCAACACCGACCTGGCGCTGCAGCCGGCGGGAGTGAGGAAGGTGAAGAGGTACTTCGGCTCGTGGAACGAATGGTCGCGCGATCCGTCCCTGCCGATCGAGACCGGCATGCCCGAAATGGCCGCTGCCGCGTGAAACTTGCCGAATCGGCCGGGGCTTGCTTCAGCCCCGCGCCGATCCCGTTCCATCACCCCTGCATCTGCCGACCATGAATCTCGAACGGACTCCCACCGTGGCCGAGGCCGCATCGCCCCACACCGCCGAGCAGCAATGGGTCTGCATGGTCTGCGGCCTGGTCTACGACCCGGCCGAGGGGCTGCCCGAGGACGGCATTCCACCCGGCACGCGTTTCGAGGACATTGCCGACGACTGGTACTGCCCCGACTGCGGCGTGACCAAGGCGGATTTCGAGCCGCTGGTGTTTTGAATGGCTGCAAGCCACCAAGCCTGCACGCCTTGGCACGCAACTTGCAACACAACGTAACGTCAGCATCACGGCCCGACATGCACCCATCCACATTGACTCCAAAGACCCAGCCATGAGCGTTCACGACGACCCTTTCAACCCCTATGTCCGTCTCGGTGGTTGCTGCTGCGGCCGCCATGCCCCGCAAGCCGCGCACGACGCCGATGCCGATGCTGATGCTGATGGCCAGATCGATGCCACCGATGTGCGGCAGTTGAGCCGCCGCGCCATCGAAACCGCGGTGATGCGCGCCATGTTTCCGAATGACGGCGAGCGCCGCCGCTTCCTGCGCGCGGTGGGCCGCAACACGGCGCTGGCCGCGCTGTCGCAGTTGGTGCCCTTCGGCGCGCTGGAAGCCATGGCGCAGGAGACCAACGGGGCGCTGGAGAAGAAGGACCTGAAGGTCGGCTTCATCCCCATCACCTGCGCCACGCCGCTGATCATGGCCGACCCGCTGGGCTTCTACGCCAAGGAAGGCTTGAACGTGCAGCTGATGAAAACGGCCGGCTGGGCCTTGATTCGCGACAAGGTCATCAATGGCGAATACGACGCCAGCCACATGCTGGCGCCCATGCCCATCGTCATCTCCATGGGGGTTGGCTCGAACGCCATGCCGCTGAACGTGATGACCATCCAGAACATCAATGGTCAAGCCATCGTGCTGGCGCTCAAACACAAGACCAACCGCGACCCGAAGAACTGGCAGGGCTTCAAGTTCGCCATCCCCTTCGACTACTCCATCCACAACATGCTGCTGCGCTACTACCTGGCGCAGGCCGGCCTGGACCCGGACCGCGACGTGCAGCTGCGGGTCGTGCCGCCGCCCGACATGGTGGCCAATCTGCGCGCCGGGAACATCGACGGCTTCCTCGGCCCCGACCCGATCAACCAGCGCGCGGTGTACGACGAGGTCGGCTTCATCCACCTGCTCTCGATGGAGATTTGGAACGGCCATCCCTGCTGCTCGTTCAGCGTGCCGACCAGGTTCATCCAGCACAACCCCAACACCTTCGCCGCCTTGTACCGCGCGATCCTCAAAGCCAGCGCCATGGCACACGAGCACAAGAACCGCCCGCTGATCGCCAAGGCCATCGCCCCCGCCAAATACCTGAACCAGCCCGAGATCGTGGTGCAGCAGGCGCTCACCGGCACCTTCGCCGATGGACTCGGGAATGTGCGCACGGTGCCCGACCGTGTGGATTTCCAGCCTTTCCCCTGGTACTCCATGGCGATGTGGATCCTGACGCAGATGCAGCGCTGGGGCTATGTGAAGGGGGCGGTGAATTACAAGGGCATCGCCGAACAGGTCTACCTGCTGACCGATGCGCGCAAGCACATGCAGCAGCTCGGCATGAACCCGCCCGCCACCGACATGCGCAGCTATGTGGTCATGGGCAAGACCTTCGACCCCGCCAAGGCCGCCGCTTATGTGAACAGCTTCCCCATCCGGCACACGGCCTAGGAGCGCAGCCATGAGCGCCACCCCGCACATCGGCTTGAAGGCGGCCTTGCTCAGCCTGCTGCTGTTCGCCGCCTTGCTGGGCGTCTGGCAACTCGCCACGCTGCCCAAGGCATCGAACCTGCCAGCAGGGGTGAGCGCCGAATACGCCGCGCTGATGGGCCAGGGCGCGGTGAAGTCCGGCGGCTTCCCGACGCCGGCGCAAGTGGGCGCCACGTTCGTGAAGGAACTGCGCGACCCGTTCTACGACCACGGCCCGAACGACAAGGGCATCGGCCTGCAACTGGCGTATTCGCTGGCGCGGGTGGCGGCGGGCTTCGGCCTGGCGGTGCTGGTGGCGCTGCCGCTGGGCTTCGTCATCGGCATGGTGCCGCTGCTGCGGCGGGCGCTCGACCCCTTCATCCAGGTGCTCAAACCCATCTCGCCGCTGGCGTGGATGCCCATCGCCCTCTACACCCTGAAGAACGCCAATGTCTCGGGTGTGTTCGTCATTTTCATCTGCTCCATCTGGCCCATGCTGGTGAACACCGCCTTCGGCGTGGCATCGGTGCGGCGCGACTGGCTGAACGTGGCGCGCACGCTGGAGGTCGGCGGCATGCGGCGCGCGTTCCAGGTGGTGCTGCCGGCAGCGGCGCCCACCACCCTCACCGGCATGCGCATTTCCATGGGCATCGCCTGGCTGGTGATCGTGGCGGCCGAAATGCTGGTGGGCGGAACCGGCATCGGCTATTTCGTGTGGAACGAGTGGAACAACCTCGCCCTGTCCAGCGTGGTGTTCGCCATCGTCCTCATCGGCCTGGTGGACATGCTGCTGGACCTGCTGTTCGCGCGCCTGCAGCGCCTCGTGACCTACGCGGAGTGATGCCATGACCCCAGCCTTCCTGCGCGTCGAAGCCCTGGCGAAACAGTACCCCGATGCCCGCGGCAAGCCCGGCCCCGCGGTGTTCGACGGCGTGCACTTCGACATGGCGCGCGGCGAATTCGTCGCCATCATCGGCCATTCCGGCTGCGGCAAGACCACCATCCTCAACGTGCTCGCCGGGCTGGAACAAGCCAGCCGCGGCGCGGTGTTCATGGATGGCCGCGAGGTGAACGGCCCCTCGCTCGACCGCGGCGTGGTGTTCCAGGGCCACGCCCTCATGCCCTGGCGCACGGTGCTGGGCAATGTGGCGTTCGCCGTGGCTTCACGCTGGCCGCAGTGGAGCCGCGAGCAGGTGCGGCAGCACAGCCTGAAGTTTCTCGACATGGTGGGCCTGGCCGCAGCCGCCGAGAAGAAGCCGCATCAACTCTCGGGCGGCATGAAGCAGCGCGTGGGCATCGCCCGCGCCTTCGCCATCAGCCCCAAGATGCTGCTGCTCGACGAGCCCTTCGGCGCGCTGGACGCACTCACGCGCGGCACCATCCAGGACGAACTGCTGGCCATCGTGCGCGCCACGCAGCAAACCGTGTTCATGATCACGCACGACGTGGACGAAGCCATCCTGCTGGCCGACCGCATCCTGCTCATGAGCAACGGCCCGCATGCCAAGATCGCCGAGATGGTGGCCATCACCATGCCGCGCAGCCGCAGCCGCGAAACCCTGCACCACGACCCGCAGTACTACCGCATCCGCAACCATCTGGTGGACTTCCTCATGCACCGCGCCAAGACGCCGCCGCGATCGCTGCCGGGCTATGACCCGCGCCAGGTGCCGCTGCTCAGCCCGGGACTTGGCGCGATCTCGGAACCGGACGCCGATGCCGCCCCGCTCGCCGACCACTCCATGCCCGCCGCCGCGCTGCATCTGGTGTCGCCAGTGCCCGCCTCGAAGGCGCGCGTGGCATGAGCCTTGCATCCTTACCACACCTTACGATCACCCATCCAAGCAACCCATTCAGGAGAAGCCATGACCCGCAATGACGTGACCGAAGCCATCATCGCCGCCAAAATCGCCAAGGGCCTGAACTGGGCCGACGTGGCGCAGGCCGTGGGCCGGAGCAAGGAATGGGTCACGGCCGGCTGCCTCGGCCAGATGACCTTCAACTCCGAGCAGGCCGCCGTCATCGGCCGGCTGTTCGACCTCCCCACGGACGCCGTGAAGCTGCTGCAGGTGGTGCCGTACAAGGGCTCGCTGCCCACCACCGTGCCCACCGACCCGCTGATCTACCGCTTCTACGAACTCGTCAGCGTCTACGGCACCACGTTCAAGGAACTGATCCACGAGGAGTTCGGCGACGGCATCATGAGCGCCATCGATTTCAAGATGGACCTGACCCGCGAGCCCGACCCCAAGGGCGACCGTGTGCACATCAGCATGAGCGGCAAGTTCCTGCCCTACAAGATGTATTGAGCGCCCCCAGGGTCGGCTCGCCGGCCCGCCCCCCGTGGGGGTCAAGGAAACTTGGGGCGGCCCTGCGTTCCCTTGAGAGCGCCCCACGCGCACCGCCGGGCCGCCGGGCCACGGCTGGCGCTGCTTCACCAGGGGCCGGATGGTGGTGAAACCGCCGTCCACGGCAATGACCTGGCCGGTGATGCGCGAGACCGCGGCCGGCAGCAGCCAGGCCATGGTCTGCGCCGCGTCCTCGGCGCTTTGCACGCCGCCGAGCGGGTATTGCCTGCCCGCGCCTTCGCGCATCGCCGGCACCTTGAGCATGCCGGCGGTCAGCGGCGTGTCGGTCATGCCCGGGGCCACGGCGTTGCCGCGCGGCGCACCAGGGCCTCGATGCCGGCCTTCGCTGCTGCGATGGCTTCGTGGTTGGCCGCGCCGATCTGCGCCACCATGGAACTCACCAGCACGGCCGCACCGCACGCCGCGCGGCGCGACTCGATCCAGGCGCCGAGCATGGAGAGCGCGCTCTCCAGATTGACGCGCAGCAACTCGCGCGTTCGCGCCGTGCTGCTGCGGTGCAGTGGCG
Source organism: Thiomonas sp. X19 (assembly GCF_900089495.1). Classification (NCBI taxonomy): domain Bacteria; kingdom Pseudomonadati; phylum Pseudomonadota; class Betaproteobacteria; order Burkholderiales; genus Thiomonas; species Thiomonas sp. X19. The sequence continues at coordinate 4,035,777 of NZ_LT605203.1, forward strand.
CGATCAATTTCTCCGGCGCCGTCCCGGGGGCACGCAGCGCAATGCCTGAGCTTCTGCTGCGGTGATGGCCGGGCGCTGCCGGGGTTGACTCGGCCCTCGTCGCTGTGCTGGCCAAGCCGGCTTTGGCGCGGGCATGAGCGCTCTGGGTGGGAGGGCAGGGCATGGCGGCAGCGGCGATGCCGAAGGCGGGGCAAAATCGGCTTGTCGAGCACAACAAGGAGACAACGATGGATCTGGGCTTGCAAGGCAAGATTGTCCTGGTGACCGGTGACAGCAAGGGCATCGGCCTGGCGTGCGCGCAGCGCTTTGCCGCCGAGGGCGCACGCGTGGCCATCGCCGCGCGCGACGCCGCGCATCTGATGCAGGCCGCCGCCGCGCTGCAGGCCGAAGGCGTGCCGGTGCTCACGGTGGCGGTGGATCTGTGCGACGCCGCGCAGGCTGCACGCATGGTGCGGGAGGTGGAGGCCGGACTCGGCCCCATCGACGTGCTGGTGAATTCGGCTGGTGCGGCCAAGTGCACGCCGCCGGCGGAACTCACGGCGGCGCACTGGCATGCGGCGATGGACGCGAAATACTTCACCACCATCCACGCCATCGATGCGGCGCTGCCGGGCATGGCGCGGCGCGGTGGCGGCGTCATCGTCAACGTCGTCGGCATGGGCGGCAAGCTCGCCACCCCGGTGCACCTGGCCGGCGGCGCCGCGAACGCCGCGCTGATGCTGGCCAGCGCCGGCCTGGCGCATGCCTTCGCCGCGCAGGGCGTGCGGGTGAACGCGGTCAACCCCGGCATCACCGCCACCGGGCGCATGCAGGAAGGCCTGGAGGCCGAGGCGCGGCTGACCGGCAGGCCGGTGGCCGAGTTGCTGGCGCAGCGCGAGCGCGCCTTGCCGCTGGGGCGCATTTGCACGCCGCAGGAGGTTGCCGACGTGGTGGTGTTCCTGGCCTCGGCGCGCGCCGGCTATGTCAGCGGCGCGGTGCTGTCGCTCGACGGCGCCGCCACGCCCACGGTGGTGTGAACATGGGCGAAGCCGTGGCCCTCGTCGCGCTGCGCGAGGAGGAGATGGAGTTCAGCGCCATCCGCGCCCAGGGGGCCGGCGGCCAGAACGTGAACAAGGTGTCGAACGCGGTGCATCTGCGGTTTTCGATTCCCGACTCCTCGCTGCCCGAGGCCGTCAAGCTGCGGCTGCTGGCGCTGAACGACCAGCGCATCACCGCCGACGGCGTGGTGGTGATCAAGGCCCAGACCAGTCGCAGCCTGGAGCAGAACCGCGCCGAGGCCATCGCCCGGCTGCAAGCCCTGGTGGACAGCGTGGCCACCCTGCCCAAGGCGCGCAAACCCACCCGCCCCACACGCAGTTCGCAGCGCAAACGGGTCGACACCAAGGTGGGGCGCGGCGAGGTCAAGCGGCTGCGCGGACGGGTACGTGGAGGCGAATCCGCTTGAAGCCATTGCCAAGGCGGCAGGCGGTATCACCCAGCGCCGAGGACGGGCCATCCGCGCGCTGCACTGCTTCGCAAACCAGACTTCGCCGATGCCTTGACCTACGCTTGACCTTGCAGTGCAGCAAGACCATCGATCAAGCGGAGATGGCTGATTTGCAATCTAAGTGAGCAGGGAATCCGGGCTCTTGAGCGCACCCCAAGCGGCGCGTTCATTGGCGACATTACTTTCCCAAGTTGTTGAAACGATGCGAGATTTTTGACAGCCTCGACGCGCATCGAACCGCTTGTCACGCTCGACATAGCCCATTGCTATGAGGCAAATTGAAATGTTGAATTGGACGGATCAGTCCCCATCCCTTAAATTTTTGCTGCATCGCACACCGAAACGGTTTTTTGCCAAACGGTCCGTGACGAGAACGACGGCGTCAAGCCCCTTCAAGGCTTGAACCCGAGTCCAACAACGAATCCCGATGGAGTTTGCCATGTCCCTGATCAATACCCAAGTCAAGCCTTTCAAAGCCACCGCGTTCCAGAACGGCAAGTTTTTCGAGGTGACGGAAGCCACCCTCAAGGGCAAGTGGTCGGTGGTCGTGTTCTACCCCGCCGACTTCACCTTCGTCTGCCCGACCGAGCTGGAAGACCTGGCCGACAACTACGACACCTTCAAGGCCATGGGCGTCGAAATCTATGGCGCGTCCACCGACACGCATTTCGCCCACAAGGCCTGGCACGACACCTCCGAGGCCATCAAGAAAGTGAAGTACCCGCTGATCGGCGACCCGACCGGCGCGCTGACCCGCAACTTCGATGTGATGATCGAAGAAGAAGGCTTGGCGCTGCGCGGCACCTTCCTGATCAACCCGCAAGGCGTGATCAAGCTGTGCGAAATCCATGACAACGGCATTGGCCGCGACGCCAAGGAACTGCTGCGCAAGGTGCAAGCCGCGCAGTATGTGGCGTCGCACCCGGGTGAAGTCTGCCCGGCCAAGTGGAAAGAGGGCGCGGCCACGCTCAAGCCCTCGCTCGATCTGGTCGGCAAGATCTGATCGGCCGATCGGCCTGCGCCTGCGGGCGGGCGCAGTGCAGGCCTGAGGCTGCTTCAGGCCTGCAGCTTGTTGCTGCGTTCACGCCCTGTCCATCCTCCCGTGTGTCCATTCGACACGCGGGTGGCGGGCGCACACACCGCACACGCCAATCCCCTTCCATCAAGGAGCGCGCCATGCTCGACGATTCCCTGCAATCCCAACTCAAGGCTTATCTGGAGCGCGTGACGCAGCCGTTCGAGTTGGTGGCCTCGCTCGACGACAGCGAGAACTCGGCGCAGATGCGCGCGCTTCTGGAGCAAATCGCCAGCCTGTCCGACAAGATTGCGTTGCGGCTGGATGGCACGGATGCACGGCGGCCTTCGTTCGCGCTGCGTCGCGCGTCTGGCGCTGAACAACATCTGCGCTTCGCCGCGATTCCGCTCGGCCACGAGTTCACCTCGCTGGTGCTGGCGCTGTTGTGGACCGGCGGCCACCCGCCCAAGGTCGAGCCGGAGTTGATCGAACAGATTCGCCATCTCGATGGCGACCATCGCTTCGAGGTCTATATGTCCCTCAGCTGCCACAACTGCCCGGACGTGGTGCAGGCGCTGTCGCTGATGGCGGTGCTCAACCCGCGCGTGCAGACCGTGGTGATCGACGGGACGCTGTATCAGGGCGAGGTGGATGCGCGGCAGATCATGGCGGTGCCGACGGTGTATCTCAACGGCGAGTTGTTCGGTAGCGGGCGCATGGACGTGGAAGAAATCGCCGCCAGGCTCGGCGCCGGCTCCGCGCAGCGCGATGCGGCCAAGCTCGACGCCAAGGAGCCGTTCGACGTGCTCATCGTCGGCGGTGGCCCAGCAGGCGCGGCGGCGGCGGTGTACGCGGCGCGCAAGGGCATTCGCGTGGGCATTGCGGCAGAGCGCTTCGGCGGTCAGGTCAACGACACTCTGGCGATCGAAAACTACATCTCCGTGCTCGAAACCGACGGCCCGACATTCGGCCTGGCGCTGGAAGCGCATGTGCGGCGGTACGGTGTGGAGATCATGAATCTGCAGCGCGCCGCCAAGCTGATTCCCGCGGCACAAGGGCACGCCGGGCCGCCCCAAGTGCCCTTGACCCCCCCGGGGGGCGGGTCGGCTGGCCGACCCTGGGGGCACACCGAGTCGGGCGGCATGATTGGCGTGCAACTGGCCAATGGCGGCCGTTTGCAGGCGCGCAGTGTCATCCTCGCCACCGGCGCGCGCTGGCGCAACGTGAACGTGCCGGGGGAGGCCGAGTACCGCAACAAGGGCGTGGCCTATTGCCCGCATTGCGACGGCCCGCTGTTCAAGGGCAAGCGCGTGAGCGTGATTGGCGGCGGCAACTCCGGCGTGGAAGCGGCCATCGATCTGGCCGGACTGGTGGGGCATGTGACGCTGCTGGAATTCGCCCCCGAGCTGCGCGCCGACGCGGTGCTGGTGAGCAAGCTGCGCAGCCTGCCCAACGTCACCATCCACAGCCATGCGCAGACCACGGAAATCACCGGCGACGGCAGCAAGGTCAACGGCCTGAGCTACACCGACCGTCGCAGCGGCGAGCGCCATCATCTGCAGCTCGAAGGCGTGTTCGTGCAGATCGGCCTGGTGCCCAACACCGAGTGGCTCAAGGGCACGCTGGAGTTGAGCAAGTTCGGTGAAATCGTGGTCGACGCCAAGGGGCAAACCTCGGTTCCTGGCGTGTTCGCCGCAGGCGACGTCACCACGGTGCCGTACAAGCAGATCGTGATCGCCGCAGGCGACGGCGCGAAGGCTGCGCTCAGCGCGTTCGACTACCTGATTCGCACGCCGATCCCCGAGCCTGCCGAGGCCGTGGCCGCATGAGCTCGCGCTGCCGCCCGCATCCATGAGGTCGCGGTTGCCGCAGTTGCTGTAAGCCGTGGCCAGCCACGCGCTTGCCATCGCGGCAGGCGCGGTGAAAACGGCAACCAGCGCCTTCGCGCCAAGACCGCGGCTGCGTCAAGCGCCGCGTCGGACGCGCTGATCGCACCTCCGCTCCGCTACTGCTGCGAATCCGGATACCACTGCGGCGGCGGCAGCTCGGCGAAGACGCGGCGCACGCCAGCGGCCCAGCGCGCGGAGAGTTCGCGCCAGTAGGCGTCCTGCTCGTCGATGTGGAACTTCATGTCGCCGCGCAGATGATTGGCGGGCAGGAGCAGCAGGTCGATGGGCAGGCCGACGCCGACGTTGCTGCGCATGGTCGAGTCGAAACTCACCAGCACGCATTTGGTGGCGTCCAGCAGGCTGATTTCGGGGCGGATGACGCGGTCGAGAATCGGCTTGCCGTACTTGACTTCGCCAATCTGCAGGAACGGTGTCTCGGCCGTGGCCTCGATGGCGTTGCCTTCGGAATACACCAGGAACAGGCGCGGGCGCTCACCGCGAATTTGCCCGCCGAGCAGAAAGGAGGCGTGGGCGTCGATGTCGCTCTTGGCCAGGTAGGGCTCGTCGCGTTCGCGCACCGCGCGCATGGCCTCGCCCAGCAACTGGGCGACGTCGGCCATGCTTTGGGCATTGGTCCAGTTCTGCGCCTCGCCCTGGCGCACGGCGCGGTGCAAATGCTCCACCGCCCCTTGCGTGATGCTGAGGTTGCCGGAAGAGAGCATGGTGATGACGCGCTCGTCGGGCCGCTCCAGCAGGTGCAGCTTGCTGAAGCGGCCGATGTTGTCGACCCCGGCGTTGGTGCGGCTGTCGGAGGCGAAGACGAGGCCGGCGTTGAGCTTGACGGCGCAGCAGTAGGTCATGCTGGGGGAACGCGGAGAAGGGTTGGATGGCACCCGGTGGCGGGCGTGGCGCTGGGTCGCTCATGACGACTGCCCCAGGGTACAGCTTCAGGCGGCGCGGCGCAGCGGCATTTGCGCGACGAAAAAGCGTTCGTCCACCGCAGCCTCGACGGCGCTGATGTCAGCCTGGCGCGCGGCGCCGAACGCGAACATGCCGGCGGCGCCCTCCTCCGGTTCGAGATATGACACGCCGGCCAGGGCTTTGCCGAGTTGGCGCATGACGGGTTCGCACATGTCCACCTGCAGCGCCGCCAGGTTGCTCTGGGCTTCGCTCAGGCAGAAGCTGGCGGAACGCGGGAAGTCGGGCCGGCGCAGCAGCATCTCGGTCACGCCCTGGCGGTTGGGCTCGCCGTGCAGGCGGCGCAGCGGCATGAGGGCCGAGGCGGCCTCCAGCAGGGCGACGCGGTGAAAGCCGGCGTGCGGGCTGTCGGGGCCGTCGCGCACCAGCGAGAACTCGGGATCGGCCTGCGTCGTCCACAGGCGCACGGCACTGTCGGCGCGTTCGAGAAAGTTGCCCAGGCGCAGGAAATGCCAGGCCTCGTTGCGCATCATGTTGGCGATGGTGACGCCGCGAAAGGCGTCGGTGAACGCCATGATTTCGCCGATCACCTGTCCCAGGCCGCCGCTCACCAGATGCTGGGGCTTGAGCGCGCGCAGCTTGCCGAGCATGAGCTGCAGCGGCGCCACCACCTCGGCGGACACCACCGAGCGCTGGTTGCGCGCGGCGTCGCGCGCGAGCTGCACGCAGGTGAGCACGGACGAGGGGTTGTCGCGGTCGATCAGGCAGCGGCTGAGCATGTCCAGCGGACTCAGGTCTTGCAGCGCGACACCGGCCGGAATGCCGCCGGTGGACAGCAATGGCAACGCCCAGACCGAGTGCGCCGCATGGCCGCCATGCGAGGAGGGCAACGCGGCCAGACGGCGGGCCAGATCGAGCATGCGGGCCATGGATTCGGCACGCTCGGCGGAGCGCCCCATCCAGAACAGATCGGAAGCAGTGCGGCACAGCATGGGGGCTCTCCTGAAATCGGTTCAAGCCAATCCAACGTTTCGCCAGGGTTCAGAGGGTGTGAATGAATCCGGCGTGGCCGAGCAGGGCGCCCAAATGGTTCCAATCAAGGCGCCAAGCACAGCCGTGCCTGACGGCACGGCGCGCATTGGCAACGCCGAGTGGGGCCGTTTAGGTGCGATGAGCGGGCATGGCGGATTTGTTCACACCCTCTCAATCCTGCAGCACCCAGGTGTCCTTGGTGCCGCCGCCCTGGCTGCTGTTGACCACGAGCGAGCCGTCCACCAGGGCCACGCGGGTGAGGCCTCCGGGCACCATGCGGATGGTGGAGCCCTGCAGCACATAGGGGCGCAGGTCCACATGGCGCGGCGCCACGCCCTCGTCCACCAGTGTGGGGCAGGTGGACAGCGCCAGCGTGGGCTGGGCGATGTATTTGTCCGGCTTGGCGCGGATGCGTTCGGCGAAGGCCTCGCGTTCCTTCTGGCTGGCCTTGGGGCCGATGAGCATGCCGTAACCGCCCGCGCCCTGCGCCTCTTTCACCACCAGCTCGGCCAAGTGGGCCAGCACATGGGCGCACTGCTTCGGGTCGCTCAGGGTGTAGGTGGGCACGTTGGGCAGGATGGCGTCTTCGTCCAGGTAGTAGCGGATCATGGCCGGCACATGGGGGTAGACCGATTTGTCGTCGGCCACACCCGTGCCCACGGCGTTGGCCAAGGCCACGTTGCCGGCGCGGATGGCCTCGAACAGCCCCGGCACGCCGAGCATGGAGTCGGGGCGGAAAGCGCGCGGATCGAGGAAGTCGTCGTCGATGCGGCGGTAGATCACGTCCACCCGCTGCGGCCCGCGGATGGTCTTCATGTAGAGGAAGCCGGCGTCGACGAACAGGTCCTGCCCCTCCACCAGCTCGGCGCCGATGCTCTGCGCCAGGAAGGCGTGCTCGAAGTAGGCGCTGTTGAATGGCCCGGGCGTGAGCACCACCACGGTGGGGTCGTCGGTGTGGCTGGGCGCCAGTTCGCGCAGGGTGAGGTCGAGCAGATCGGGGTAGTTGCCGATGGGCGCGACGCGGTGGTACTCGAACAGATCGGGCGCCAGCCACGACAGGATGCGCCGGTTTTCCAGCATATAGCTCACGCCGGAAGGCACGCGCAGGTTGTCTTCCAGCACGTGGAACTCCTGCTCGCCGGTGCGCACCAGGTCGATGCCGCAAATGGCGCCGTACACCCCGCGCGGCACCTTCACGCCCTTCATGCCGGCGCGGTACTGCGAGTTGTCGAGAATGCCATCGGCCGGCACCACCTTGTCCCGGATGATGCGCTGCGGGCCATAGATGTCGGCCAGGAACAGGTTCAGCGCCTGCACCCGCTGCGCTAGCCCGCGCTGCAGATACGCCCATTCGGCGGCGGTGATGATGCGCGGAATGATGTCGAAGGGAATGGCGCGCTCGGTGCCACCGCCCTCGCCGTACACGGCGAAGGTGATGCCCTCGCGGTAGAACGCCAGCCGCGCCTCCTCCTGCTTGGCGGCCAGCGCGGGCATGCCGGTGTCGCGCATCCAGCGCGTGAGCCGGGCCCACGCCGGACGAGCTGCATCCGCAGCGGCCGGGTCATCGAAGCCGTTGCACTCGGAATAGGCCCGCATCATCGCCTCGCTCGCTGTCTCCATACAGGCAACCAGCAAGCCCCATGCCAGGCCGGCATGATCTGCCGGCACCGCTTTGGTGCGGCCAGAGTCTGGGCTGCTTGGGCGGCCCCGGGGCATGCACCGGCATGGCGCCTGCCGCTTGCGCCGGTCCGCTCCATCCAGTCGCTCGGAGGCTGCCGGCTCGCAGGCCGGCAGGCCCTTCGCGCGGCGCGCAAACGTGCTCAAGCACGTTTGCTGGTCCGCGCTCAGCGTTGGCCGATGTGGGCGTTGGTGAACACGCCGCGTGCGGCGCGTGGTTCACTGCGCCAATACTGTGCGGGGGCCGTGACGCTGGCACCGAGCGACGCGGCGGCATGCCACGGCCAGCGCGGGTTCCACAGCATGGCGCGGGCCAGGGCGACGAGGTCGGCGCTACCGTCCTGCACCAGCGCCTCGGCCTGTTGCGCTTCGGTGATGAGGCCCACCGCCATGGTGGCAAGCCCCGTGGCCTGGCGAATGGCGCGCGCCAGCGGCACCTGGTAGCCGGGGCCGACTGGAATGCGCTGCAGCGGCGAGATGCCGCCGGACGAGACGTCGATCCAGTCGCAGCCGCGCTGCTTCAGGGCCGCGGCGAAACGCAAGCTCTGCTCCAGGTCCCAGCCGCCCTCGACCCAGTCGGTCGCGGAGAGGCGCACGCCGAGTGCCACCGTTGCCGGCAGCGCGGCGCGCACGGCGTCGAACACCTGCAGTGGAAAGCGCATGCGGTTGTCCAGGCTGCCGCCGTAGGCATCGTCGCGCTGGTTGGCCAGCGGCGAGAGAAATTCGTGCAGCAGATAGCCATGAGCGGCATGCAGTTCCACCGCCTGCAGGCCCAGGCGGGCTGCGCGCTGCGCGGCGTCGACAAAGGCCTGGCGGATGCGCGCCAAGCCCGCCTCGTCCAGCGCCGCGGGAGGCGCTTCATGCGCCCCATGGGGGATGGCCGAAGGCGCCACCGCGGCCCAGCCGCCTTCGGACAGCGCCAGTTGCTGACCACCGTCCCAGGGCCGCGCGCTGGACGCCTTGCGCCCGGCGTGGGCGAGCTGGACGGCGATGGGCATGGTGCTGAAACCGCGCACGTCGGCCAGCACCGCGGCCAGCGCACGTTCGTTCGCCTCCGAGTACAGGCCCAGGCAACCGGGTGTGATGCGCCCGATGGCCTCGACCGCCGTGGCTTCGATGAACAGCAGGCCGGCCCCGCTTTGCGCCATCTGCCCCAGATGCACGCGATGCCAGGCGGTGGCGCAGCCATCATCGGCGCTGTACTGGCACATGGGGCTGACGACGATGCGATTGGCAAGCCCGAGGGGGCCGAGTTGGAAGGGCGAGAACAGTTGGCTGGACATAGGGCTGGAACGTGATGGCAGAGGGTTGCGAGCGGTTGCAGCGCTGGACGCGGGATTCGGGCGGAGGATGGGCGACGGCAGACACCACCCCTGCACTGGTGGCTGTATTGTCCACATCCCGCGCAGGGTCTGCAGGCCAGCGGGAATGTGGAGAGTGGCGGCAGGCAGAGGCCACCGCGAGCACCCGCACGGGGGATCAAGGCGCGGCGCAGCATGGCGGCGTTGTCGGCCTTGACCTCGAGCAGCAGATGATCGACGACTTGATGCGTGCGCACGTCGTCGATATCCGCTTGCAGATCGATGATCAGATCGCTCACCTTGCGCAACTGGCCCACGACCACATAGTCGACGCCGGCCTGCGCGCAAAGCCTGGTTCACCTCGCCCGGCAAGGCCAGCAACGCGCGTTGCTGAGCAGCCACGACGGCCGGCCGCTGGTCGGCGGAGCCGTCGAACAAGTCGAAGGGCATGACCGTGATGGATGGCTTGCTCGGCAAGTTTGCCACCTGGACTTGAGGGCCGGGGCGCCAAGCAGGATCAAAGCCGACAAGCCAGGCTGCAGCACGCGCAGCAGTTGCCGTCGCACCCCGGCCAGAGCTTGGCCCGCGCCCGCGCGGCATGGGTGGGCACAGCTTGGGTTGGCGCGGCCCGCGCGGTGCAAGGGGAATGGTCCCGGTGCATGGTGGCCTCCGTTGTCAGTCATGTCGTTGCGTCGGCGTCATTCATCGCCCGCCGCGTCGAGCCGGAACCGAATCCAGAGTTTCAGCTTTCTACTCTACTTTGCCAGCAGCTTCAAGGACAGCTGGATCGTGCGCTTTCACAGCCGCGCCGAACTGGCGCACGCACCGCCTGGGCATCCTCACACCCCGAACGAAATGACAGCCTGCAAGACAGGCCAGCCCAAGCGTGACATCGTGTCGGACTTGTCGCATCATCCAGCCCATCCTTGTTGAAAGCGCCCCCCAGGCTGCGGCCTTGCGGCATCTCCCCGCGGGGGGGGGGTGCGCATGGCCTCGGCGCATACTCTGCGCTGGGCCCGCCGAGAAGACTTGGAGCGGCGCGGCGTTTTCACATGCGTTCTCCCGCATCCTCCGGGGTGTTCTTGGCCCCTGTCGGGGCCGTTTTTGCGTGTATGCCATGACTTACGAAAAAACTGCTGCCGGACGTCTGACACTGGCCAACCGCCAGTCGGACCTGCCCCGCCCTCTGCGCACGCTGCTGTTGCTGGTGGACGGCGCCTGGAGCGAGGCCGAATTGCTGGGCATGCTGGGCGCAAGCGGGCTCGACTCCCAGGCCTTCGCCAAGCTGCTCGAACGCGGCCTGATCCAGACGGTGCCGACGCAGGCGTCAGCCGCAGTCGCGCCGGCGTTGACGGCCCGCGCCGATGCCCGCGCGCCCGCCGCCGCACCCGAGCCCAAGCCGGCGCCGCGGCGCACGGCCTTTGCCAAGCTGGGCCAGGGGCTGCGCGCCGCGCTGGAATCACGCTCCGATTCGCCACGCGAAATTTCAGCCGGCCTGGCCGAAATCATCAAGTGCGCCGCCATCGCCGACCCGGAACTCTTCGCCTGGCTGGAGCGCCACGTCGACGACTTGCGCGCACCACAGCAGCATGCCGTGCAACGAATCCAGCAGTTGCGCGACCAGATCGAGGCCGAGGACCGGCAGCAGCACCGCTCGCCATCGCCACTGGACTTTGGCATGGCGCTGGGCCATGTGGTCGAGTCCGTGCTCGGCTTCGGGCGCTACCTGCATGGCGAGGCCATCGGCCTGGGCATGCTGCTGGCGGCGGACCTGGGGCAGTCGCTGGGGGTGCAAAGCGCCGAATCGGCCGAGCGCCTGCGCCGCCTGCTGCAGAGTGCCGGGCTGCCGATGACGCCGCCGCGGGCGCCGACCGCCCGCTGGCTGGAGCTGTTGCCGCTGGATGGCGAGACGGGTGCCAAGCACATGCGCTGCGTGTTGTTGAGCGAATTGGGCGCGCCGCTGAATCAGGCCGTGCCAGGCGAGCAGGTGCTGCAGGCGCTGGAGCGCAGCGGGGCACTGGCGGCCTGAGGCCACGGCAAGCCCTGAGTGAGGCCGTGTAGGTCAGACTGTCAGCGGCTCTGAACGCTCAAGCGCGTGCTGGCCTTGGTCGCGTTGATCGCCGAATCCATCGCCATCCTGCTGGGACAGCGGCTGCTGAAGTAGCACCCGGGGCAGTTCGGGTGAAGGGGCTGGCGCGCAGCCAGCCTGGGGTTCACGCCCAGCCCTGCCTGCCGTGCGGACAGCGTCATGCCATGCGCCTCACCCCAATAACTCCTGGCTTGGAGCCACCCCAGGGCCGGGCGTCGGCTCAGACCCGGCAATCCAGCGCGCGCGCCAGCCCGATATCCCGGCATGTTCCATGAGCCGACCCTGCATCGGTGGATGCAACTCTGCCAAAAGACGCAAACACCGCAAATCCCGTTGCCAAATGGATCAGTATTCGGATAGGATCAAGCAAGCGTGGCAAAGAGCAAGAAGGTTAGGGAGACACGATGCTGTCGCCCTAAAACACGTTAGCTGTCAGTGAGAGATCTTCCGGTACTGGTCCGCGCACACTTCGTTTGCGGTCAGCCTTTCTGTCTCGTCTTGCGCGCAAAATGCAGTTCGGCCCGCTCCATCCAGTCCTGGCAGCCTAGGTGCAGCTTCAGAGGCGCTTAAGACGGTGGGGCCAGAATGCAAAGGTCTGTCCTGCCTGCTGACAAGACCACCGCCGGCGCGGTAGCACGGCGCCGGCGGTGGTCCTACACTCGAATGGTGCTCTGCACCAAAACACAGGCGTGCAGTGCTCCACGCACCGGCGAGCGCTATCCGGCGCGTCGGGCCTCGATTCGAACCAACCCAAACCGGAGATTCCCATGCAAATCACCCAGACCAGCTTGAAAGGCAAGACCGCCCTCATCACGGGGGCGGCCAGCGGCATTGGCAAGAACATGGCGCTGGTGTTCGCCAAGGCGGGCTGCGCGGTGGCGGTGGCCGACCTGAACCAGGACGGCGCCGACGCCACGGTGAAGGAAATCATCGACGCCGGCGGCAGGGCGGTGGGCGTGGCGATGGACGTGACCAACGAGCAGCAGGTGAACGCCGGCTTCGACAAGGCGGTGGCGGCGCTTGGGCCGATCGACGTTCTGGTGTCGAACGCCGGCATCCAGATCGTCAACCCGATCGAGAACTACGCTTTTTCCGACTGGAAAAAGATGCTCGCCATTCATCTCGACGGCGCTTTCCTCACCACCAAGGCGGCGCTGAAAAGCATGTATGCCGACAAGCGCGGCGGCGTGGTCATCTACATGGGCTCGGTGCATTCGCACGAGGCCTCGAAGCTCAAGAGCGCATACGTGACGGCCAAGCATGGCCTGCTGGGATTGGCGCGGGTGCTGGCGAAGGAAGGCGGCGACAAGGGCGTGCGCTCGCATGTCATTTGCCCCGGCTTCGTGCGCACGCCGCTGGTGGACAAGCAGATTCCCGAGCAGGCCAAGGAATTGGGCATCACCGAAGACCAGGTGATCAAGAACGTGATGCTGAAGGACACGGTGGATGGTGAATTCACCACGGTGGACGACGTGGCGCAGGTGGCCCTGTTCCTTGCCGCCTTCCCCACGGCCGCGCTCACCGGGCAGTCGGTCATCGTCAGCCACGGCTGGTGCATGCAATGAGCGCCAAGAGCGAGACTGTCCCAGCGCGCGCACGCACGCCGCGCAAGGCCATCGCTGCGGCCATGGACGCCGCCACGGTGCCCAAGCCCGAGCAGGCTCCGGTGGTTCAAGGCAAGCGGGCGGTGAAAGCGCCTCAAAAAGCGGCTTCCGCGCCTGCGCGCCGCGTCGGTGCAGCCCTCGAACAAGCGCAGGCCGAGCTGGCGATCGAGCCCACCGGCTCGAACCCGCTGCTGTCGCGCGTGGCCGCCTACGAGCACATCGCGCTGGTGCTGCAAGGCGGCGGCGCTTTGGGTGCCTACCAGGCCGGGGTGGTGCAGGGGCTGGCGGAAGCCGGCATCCAGCCCACCTGGGTGGCGGGCATTTCCATCGGCTCCCTTCACTGCGCCATCATCGCCGGCAATCCGCCGCACCGACGCGCCGAGCGCCTGCGCGAATTCTGGCACCGCGTCACCCAACCGCCGGTGCTGCCGCCCACGCTGTGGGAGCAGGAACCCTGGGTGTCGCTGCTGCCGGAGAACGCGCTGCCGTGGATGGCGCCGCTGCAAAGCCTGCGCGCCCTGGCCGAGGGGCAGAAGGGGTTCTTCGTGCCGCGCGCCCTGCCCGGCATCGGCCCCGACCAGGCCAGCGTCTACGACACCGCGCCGCTGCGCGCCACGCTCGAGGAACTGGTGGATTTCGACCGGCTCAACAACGGCGAGATGCGCGTCTCGGTCGGCGCGGTGAACGTGCGCACCGGCAACCTGGAGTATTTCGACACCACCGAGCAGCGCCTGGGTCCGGAGCATTTCATGGCCTCGGGCGCGCTGCCTCCCGGCTTCCCGGCGGTGCGCATCGGCGACGACCTGTACTGGGACGGCGGCCTGGTCTCCAACACCCCGCTGACGCAAGTGCTGGGCGGGCACCCGCATGCGCACACCCTGGTGTTCCAGGTGGATTTGTGGAGCGCCCAAGGCGACCCGCCGCGCAATCTGGGCGAGGTGGGCGAACGGGTGAAGGACATTCAGTACTCCAGCCGCACCCGCGCCGTGACCGACATGCTGGAGCGGGCGCACGAGCAGCGCAGCATTCTGCGCGGCCTGTTGGCACAAATCCCGCAGACCGGCCGTACCCGCGACCCCCTGTGCAGCCGGGTGGAGGAGATGGCGCGCGACAAGCGCTACAACGTCATCCACCTGATCTACAAGGACAAGCCCTACGACGGCCAGGACAAGGACTTCCAGTTCGGCCGCGGCACGATGCGCGCCCACTGGAACAGCGGCCTGCACACGGTGCAACGCACCCTCGCCCACACCCATTGGTTCGACCTGCCAAGCGCCAATCGCCCCTTCGTCACGCACGACGTGCATCGGCAAGACTCGGCAGGCTGAACCGCTCCCCTCCCCAACCCTCCCCACGCGTGGGGAGGGGGCTTGACGGTCGCGGTGCGCTTGTTTCCCCTCACACCTTGGGGAGGCCGGGGGCATTCTGGGCGTCGCGCAGCGGTGTTCTCTCCCCCTCCCACCTCGTGGGGGAGGCCGGGAGGGGGAACCGCCCCCGCGCAACACCACCTCAAACCGTCAAGTCGCCGCCACGCCGCTTTCCTCGCCCTGCTTGCGCACCTTCATCGCCGCGATGCGCGCCAGCGCCGCGGCGCGGCCGTCCACCTTCGGCAGCTCGGCGCGCAGCTCGGTGAGAAAGCGGCTGGGCTCGGGGCTGCGGCTGCTGCGGCCGGCGGCGCGACGCTTGCGGCAATGGCTGAGCACCAGGGTGAGGCGTGCGCGGGTCACGCCCACGTACATGAGCCGGCGCTCTTCCTCCAGGCCGGTGTCGGTCAGCGGCCGGTCTTCGGTGAAAAACGGCAGGAGCCCTTCCTCGCAACCGGCCAGCACCACATGCTGCCACTCCAGGCCCTTGGCGGCGTGCAGGGTGGAGAGGGTGACGGCCTCCTGCTGGTCGCCGCGCTCGGCGAGCTGGGTGATGAGCGCGACCATCTGCGCCATGCGCTTCAAGCTGGCGCCGTCTTCCTCGGCCTTTCGGGTGATCCAGTCGCAGAAGTCGCCCACATTGCTCCAGCGCTGGCTGGCTTCGCGCTCGTTGTCGGCGGTCTCGCGCAGGTGCGCCTCGTAGCCGATGGCGCCGAGCAGCTCGCGCAGCAAGGGGCCGGCGGGCTCGGTGCGTTCGCGCCAGTCGATGTCGTGCATCAGGCGGGCGAATTCGCGCAGGCCTTCGGCGTGGCGCGCGCCGACGATGCCGGGCAGGGCCTCGCGGAACAGCGCGTCGAACAGCGAAACCTTCCACTGCGTGGCGAACGCGCCCAGGCTCTTGAGCGTGGCAGCGCCGATGCCGCGCTTGGGCGTGGTGACGGCGCGCAGGAAGGCGGGATCGTCGTCCGGGTTGGCCAGCAGGCGCAGATAGGCGCACACGTCCTTGATTTCGGCGCGGTCGAAAAAACTCTGGCCGCCACTGACCACGTAAGGAATATTGGCGCGGCGCAGCGCCTGCTCGATGGGGCGGCTCTGGTGGTTGGCGCGGTACAGCACCGCGATGTCCGACAACTTCGCGCCGCGCCCGCCGCGCAGCGCCTGGATGCGCGCGGCGATGCGCTCGGCCTCGTCGTCGTCGCTATCGGCCTCGCGCACCTCCACCGCGTCGCCCTCGCCGTGGTCGCTCCACAAGCTCTTGGGGTAGAGCTTGGGGTTGGCGGCAATCACCGCATTGGCGGCGCGCAGGATGGCGTTGGTCGAGCGGTAGTTCTGCTCCAGCTTGATGACCTCGAGCGTGGGGTAGTCGATGGGCAACTGGCGCAGGTTGTCGAGCGTGGCGCCGCGCCAGCCATAGATGCTCTGGTCGTCGTCGCCCACCGCGGTGAAGCGCCCTTGCGTGCCCGCCAGCAGCTTGAGCAGCTGGTACTGCGCGTCGCTGGTGTCCTGGTACTCGTCCACCAGCAGGTAGCGCAGGCGCGCGTTCCAGCGCGCGCACACATCGGCGTGCTGCTGCAGCAGGCGCAGCGGCAGCACCATCAGGTCGTCGAAGTCCACCGCCTGGTAGGCGTTGAGCTGCTCGGCGTAGCGCAGCCAGACCTTGGCGGCCTGCGCGTCCTCCGGCGTCTGCGCCTGGCGCGCGGCATCCATCGGGTCGAGCAGCGCGCTTTTCCACTGGCTGATGCGCCACTGCCAGCTGCGGGCCAGCTTGGCGTCGGTGGTGCCGCCGGCCTCGCGCAGCAGGCCGCCGACATCGTCGGCATCCAGGATGGAGAACTGCGGCTTCAAGCCCAGCGCCTGGCCGTCCTCGCGCAGCATGCGCACGCCCAGGGCGTGGAAGGTGGCAATGACCAAGCCCTGGGCCGCCTTGCGGTCGTCGAGCAGGACTTTGGCACGCTCGCGCATTTCGGCGGCGGCCTTGTTGGTGAAGGTGATGGCGGCAATTTCAGTCGGCGCGTAGCCGGCCTTGAGCAGGCGCGCGATCTTGTGGGTGATGACGCGCGTCTTGCCGCTGCCGGCGCCGGCAATCACCAGGCAAGGGCCGCCGAGATGCGAGACGGCACGTTCCTGGGCAGCGTTGAGCATGGGGGTTTGGGATGGCGCGAGAGCGAATGGGGAAAGCGCCCGACACGGCTGGCCGTGTGTGGCGTCGATGCCGAGGGTGGCGGCTAGGACCAGTCCGGCCGCGAACGATAAGGCTCGTCGGTGGGGATGAAGTCGTGCTCGGCCCGGCCCTCGTCGCACCACTGCCGCACCGCCGGCACGTCGAGCACGCGACTGGCATAGGCGGCGGCGAAGTCGGGCAGCTTGGGGGCATAGGTGCGAAAGCGGGCGCAGACTGGCGCATAGAACGCATCGACCGCGCCGCAGGCGCCGAACAGGAAAGGGCCGCCGCTGGCGCGCAGCGCGCCATCCCATAGGGCGCAGATGCGGTCGATGTCGCGCTGCACGGCGAGGTTCCAGCCCAGGCCCGGCAGGCTGGCTTCGATGTTCATGCCCATCTGCTGGCGCAAATTCTGGAACCCCGCGTGCATGCTGGCGCACAGCACCCGGGCGCGGGCGCGCTGCGCGGCGTCGGCAGGCCAGATGGCGTGCTGCGGAAAACGCTCGGCCAGGAATTCGACGATGGCCAGGGTGTCGGGCACGACGAGGTCGCCGTCCAGCAGCACGGGGACGGTCTGGGTGGGCGTGATGGGCGCCAGCGCGGCGTAGAACTCGGGACTGTCGAGGCGCAGCTTGCGTTCGGTGAAGGGGATGCCGAAGTGGCGCATCAACACCCAGGGCCGCATCGACCAGGACGAGTAATTCTTGTTGCCGATGATGAGGGTGAGCATGGGTTTGCGCGCCCTCAGCGCCCGGCGGTGGCGCGCAGTTGGCTGTAGCGCGTCTCGGGGTCGCGCCCGGACAGGTAGTCCGGGGCGATGGCCTCCAGGCCGTAGGGTCGGGTCACGCCGAGTTCGCGGGCGAAGCCCGGAAGCTGGCCGCTGGCCACATTGGGCACACGCATGGAGTCGAGGTTGTCGCGGCTCATCAGCGGCTCGCCGGGGGCGAATTCCATCAGCAGCGCGGCGAGTCTGGCCAGCGGCGCGGGCAGAGCGATGACCGGACGGCCACGGCCGTGGTTGATGCCCGCCCACTGGCCCGAGAGCTTGACCAGCTCGGCCAGGGTATAGACCCGTGGGCCGGTGAGTTCGTAGGTTTGGCCGATGGTGGCGTCGTCCTGCGGGCCGATGAGCGCGTGCTGAATGGCCTGCACCACGTCGCCGGCATACACCGGGGCGAAGCGTGCGTTCGCCCCGCCCAGCAGCACCACCGGCAGCAGGCGCTGCAGCCGGACGAACAGGTTGAGAAAGTTGTCGCCGGGGCCGAACACCACCGAGGGCCGCAGGATGGTCCAGCGCAGGCCGTCCTGCGCACGCACGGCGGCTTCGCCGTCGCCTTTGGAGCGCAGGTACATGGATGGGCCGTGCGCGTCGGCGCCGATGGCGCTGACATGCACCAGACGGCTGGCGCCGGTGGCCATGCAGGCGGCGGCCAGGTTCTGCGGCAGGCGCACATGGGCGCGGGCGAAGTCGCCGCCGTAAGGCTTGCCGCCGCGGCCGTGGAGAATGCCGACGAGGTTCACCGCCGCATCCTGCCCCTGCATGAGGCGCTCCAGCGTGGCGGTGTCGAAGGTGTCGATCTGCACCACGTCCACCGTGGGCAGGGGCAGCAGATGCTTGGCCCGCTCACGCCGGCGCGTGGGCACCAGCACCCGGCAACCCGCTGCGCTCAGACGCGCCACCAGTTGCGAACCGATGAAACCCGAACCCCCGAAGACCACGATGTTCTGCATCGATATCCCTGTTTGCTGTTTGCTTGTATGCGTTGAACGCCAACCGCCCGTGCCGGCTGACCGCTGATGCTGTCGGCCGTTTCCTGGGCCGCAGCGGATCAGGGCAGCGCCTCGACGTTGGCCTGCTGCTGCGCTTGCGGCCCCACCTGGCCCAGACGCGATTTTAAGGATTGCGGCTGGCCGGTGAGCAGCGCCGCGTACACCGTGGCATTGGCCAGCACGTGCTTCACATAGTCGCGCGTTTCAGGAATGGGAATGTTCTCGGTGAAGATGGCACCGGACAGGTCGGGCTGGTCGGGCAGGCCCATATTGCGCCAGCGCGCCGGGCGCCCCGGGCCGGCGTTGTAGCCCGCCGCCGCCAGCGCCTCGGAGCCGTCGAAGCGCTGCAGCAGCATGTCGAGATAGGCCGAGCCCAGGGTGACGTTGGTGTTGACGTGGGCGATGCGGTCGGGCGCGTAGTCGCCCATGCCGATCTTGTTCGCCACCCAGCGCGCCGTGGCCGGCATGAGCTGCATCAGCCCGTTGGCGCCGACCCAGGAGCGAATGCCGGCAATGAAGCGCGACTCCTGCCGGATGAGGCCGAACAGGAAGGCCTCGTTCACGCCGGTGGATTTCGCCGCGGCGCCGATGGCGTCGCGGTAGGGCATGGCGTAGCGCTGCGACCAGTCGACACCACCCTTGACGCGCTCGCTGGTGTTGATGCACAGCAGCCAGACCTGCTGGTCGCAAGCCACTTGCGCCGCGGCCTGCAACTGCTCGTTGCTCAGCCCGCGCAAGGTGAAGTTCCACTCGCGCACCGCCGGGGTGTAGAGGTTGAGCTGGAACAGCGCGAGCGCGCGCTGGAAGCCCGCCTGCCGGACCTGCTCGAGCACCTTCCGCGCCGGCGGCGTCGGCAGGCTGGCGGGCAGGCTGATCTTCATGCCCAGCGCTTCGGTGGCCAGTTGGCCGTAGTAAGTCCAGGGGTTGGCCACCTGCGCGAACAGCGCCTGCGCCTCGATGGGGTGGCCCAGCTCGCGCTGCGCCATGGCGTGCCAATAAGTCCAGTCGGGGCGCTGCGCATCGGCTCCGGTGAACTGGCGGCTGGCCTGCTCGACCAGCTTCCAGTCATGCGCCCGCAGGGCCGCGCGCACCATCCATTCCAGGGTGGAGTCGGCGGGGCGGTATTCGGGGTCGATGTGCCGCGCCTGGGCGAACCACAGCGCCGCGTTGGGCGAGAGTTGCAGCGCGCCGCTGCGGGCTGCGCGGTAGGCGATTGCAGCGCGGTCTGCGGTGGGCAGTGCTGTGAAGCTGCCCAGCAGCAGGTGCATGGTCTGTTGCGGGTCTTGCTGCCCCAGACGCAGGAGCGCCAGCACCAGAAACTGGCGCTGCATGGCGTCACGCGGCACACCCTGGCGCGCGTCGTTCAGCACCAGGCGCAAGGGGTTGTGGGCGGCGGCGTCGATGCCTTGCCAGGCTCCGACCGGCAGGCTCGGGGCGAAGCTCAAGGCGGTTTTGAATTGCTCGTCCTCGAAAAACCGGCGCAGGCGCAGCCACAGTTGCTGCTGGCTGATCTTGCCCGCTGCCAGCAGGCTGCGCGCGGCGCTGTTGCAGCCCGCGCCGCCGTATTTTTGCTCGGTCCAGAGCTTGAGCACGTCAGCGCTGGTGTCGCGGTTCTCGGTCTCGAACTGGCG
The DNA here is from genome assembly GCF_900089495.1 of Thiomonas sp. X19. NCBI lineage: Bacteria > Pseudomonadati > Pseudomonadota > Betaproteobacteria > Burkholderiales > Thiomonas > Thiomonas sp. X19. The sequence goes on from NZ_LT605203.1 coordinate 4,055,714, forward strand.
CTGCATGTCGTAGCACTGCACCTGCGGGTCGTCGCGCATGATGAAGTCGGGGTAGACCTTGGCAAAGTCATCCCAGTCCTGCCGCCGGCCGAGTTCGAGCAGCCAGTCGTTGCGCAGGCGGTCGAGCACATAGGTGTTGGGGTAGCGCTGCGCAAAGCGGTCGAAGTCAGCCTGGGTCATGCGCATCAGGTTGGGCTGGGTCGCCCAATACGCCACCCAGGGCTCGAGCAGATTGCCGCGCAGCTGCGGCAGCGCCTCTTGGGCCGGCTTGGGGTCGCCGCGCTGGAAGCCTTGCGAGGCTTGCAGAATGAGCTGGTCGGCGGCGTCGTTGGCGAAAGGCTGGCTGGCCGCCGTCTGCATGGTGTCAGGCGCGCTGGCCGGCATCTGTGCCCGGGCCGTGCCGCCCATGCCGGCAAGAAACGGAAGGCTCAACGCCAGGCTCAACACAAGCCGCCTCAGCCGGTACCACCCTCCTCGCCGCGGGGGGCGCTTGGGCGAGGGCACAATATGCAAGACCATGTCGGCAAACTCCATACCCCGTAGCTTAGCGTGAGCCCCTACTCCCTGACACCCATTCCCCGCGAAAACGAAGGTGAAGACCGTGCCGCGCTGCGCCGCGCCCTCATCGCCCGGCGCGAACAACTGCCCGACCGCAGCGCGAAGGAAGCCGCCCTCACCGCCGCCGTGGTGCGCGCCGTCACGGCGCTCGAACCCATCTGCCTCGGCGCCTATTGCGCCACGCGCGGCGAGTTCGACCCGCTGCCGGCGCTGCGGCAACTGGCGCAGGCCCTGCCCGACGTGCAATTCGCCCTGCCCGTGGTGGACCCGGCGACGCGGCAGATGCGCTTCGTGGCCTGGGCGCCGGGCGAGGCGCTGCAAGCCGGCGCCTACGGCATTGCCGTGCCGGTGGACCAGAGCCGCACGGTGGAACCCGACGCGCTGCTGGTGCCCTGCGTCGGCTTCGTCGAGGCCGGCCTGCGCCTGGGCTATGGCGGCGGTTACTACGACCGCTACATGGCCGGCCGTGGCGATGTCTACACCATCGGCCTGGCCTTCGATCTCTGCGAACTCGACGACCTGCGCGCCGAACCGCACGACCACCTGCTCGACCTCATCCTCACCGAAACCGGCAGCTTCGGCCTGGAAGCCGGCCTGCTGGGCGACGAGGAGCTTTGAGTCTCCCCGCGCCCATCCATCCGGAGCCGCTGGCGCGCAACGCCGAGGGCCGTCCGTACCGCGCACGCCATGGCGACATTGACGCCAGCAGCGCCGCGGCGCTGGACCAGGCGCGCGCCGTGTTCCTCGGTGGCTGCGGCCTGCTCGACACGCCCTCGGCCTGGGCCGGGCGGCGGCAATTCGTGGTGCTGGAAACCGGCTTCGGCCTGGGCACCCATTTCCTCGCCACCTGGCAAGCGTGGCTGGCCGACGCGGCACGTCCCGACACCCTGCACTTCGTCAGCGTGGAGCTGCATCCCCTCGCGGCCACCGACCTGATCGCGGCCTGCGCCGACCCGTCCCTGCTGCCGCTGGCGCACGAACTCGCCGCCGCCTGGCCGCCCGCCGTTCGCGGTCTGCACCAACTGCAATTCGCCGCAGGGCGCGTCAAGCTCACTCTGGCACTGGGCGATGTGCGCGAACTGTTGCCCCGGCTCGATCTGGGCGCCGACGCCATCTACCTCGACGGCTTCGCCCCCGCACGCAACCCTGCCATGTGGGAGCCCGGTGTCATCAAGGCCGCGGCCCGGCTGGCGCGGCCCGGTGCGCGGCTGGCCAGCACCAGCGTGGCGCATGCCCTGTGCGCCACGCTGGTGCAAGCCGGGTTCGCCGTGAGCAGGCCACCCGGCTACGGCGGCAAGGCGGCACGCTTGCAGGCCGTGTATGCACCGCGCTGGCGGACCCGGCGGCTGGAGCCGCGCGCCGCTGCAACATCGGTTGAGCGTCACGCCATGGTCATCGGCGCGGGTCTGGCGGGAGCGGCATGCGCGCAGGCCCTGGCCAGGCGGGGCTGGACGGTGGACGTGCTCGACGCCGACGGCGCTGCGGCAGGTGCCTCGGCGCTGCCGGCCGGGTTGGCGCATGCGCGCATCTCGCCGGACGACGATCGTCTCGCCCGCCTCAGCCGCGCCGGGCTGGCAGCCCTGCTCGCCGCCCTGCCCGAGCCCGAGCGCCACGCCGTCTGGCAAGGCGGCGGGCTGCTGCTGGCCGAGCCCGACTCCGCCCCGCCTGATCTTTCCGCCATCGCCGCAGCCCTGGCCCTTCCGCCGAGCGTCGCCGAGGCCGTGGATGCTGGCGAGGCGAGCTTGCGCGCTGGCGCGCAAGTCACCCGAGGCGGCTGGTGGCCGGCGGGTGGCGTGGCCGCGGCCGGCAGCCTGGTGCGCGCCTGGCTGGCCACCCCCGGCGTGCGGCTGCAAGGCGACGCCCAGGTGCATCGCTTGCGGCGCGCGCCGATCTTCACCGTCACCCACCCTGACAGCTCCGGTCATGCCACCGCCCCTTGGCAAGCGCTGGACGCGGCCGGGCGTGTCCTGGCGCAAGCGCCGGTTTGCATCATGGCCACCGCGCTGGACGCGGCCCGCCTGCTGAGCGCCAGCGGCCTCGCCCCAAGCGGTCCGTGCCTGCAGAACTTGCAGAGCTTGCCATTGCGCGCCCAGGCCGGGCAGGCCTTCCTCGTGCCTGCGTCCACGCTGCCCCAACTGGCCCGCTTGCAACGGCCACTGGCGGGCGACGCCTATGTGCTGCCCCTGCCGCCTGCCGCCCTGCAGTCGCTGGGGTTGCCTGCCGGAGAAACATGGCAACTCCTCGGCGCCACCTACGAGGACGACCCGGCGGCGCTCATGCCGATCGAGGCGGCCTGGGCGCATATCGCCCAAGGGCTTGAACCTCTTGTGGGTGCGTTGCCCGCTGCGCCTCCCGCCGAAGCCCGTGTGTTTCGAGCTGTGCGCGCCGTGGCCGTTGATCGCCTGCCCTGCGCCGGACCCTGGCCCGACTGGGAAGCGCTGGCGCGCGCCAAGCCCGCCGTCCTGCAGCGTCCAGCCGATGAACTGCCGCCCCTGCCGGGGCTCTACCTCAACACCGCGATGGGCTCGCGCGGCCTGACCCTGGCGACACTGGCTGCCGAATGCATCGCCAGCCACATCGAAGGCGAGCCGGCGCCGGTGGAACGCGACCTCCTGGCCGCCCTGGCGCCAGGCCGCTTCGGCCTGCGCCGGGCGCTGCGGGGCGAGCCACCCAGGGCTTGATCGACGCGAGGTGAATGCCACCCCTTGGCGGCTTCAGCCCGCTGCGCAATCAAGCTGCTTGGCCTGGTCGTGTTTCGCTTGGGCGATGCGTTTGGCTTGGGCGATGCGAGTCCGCCAGCCGTGCAGTTCAGCGCCAGAACCAGAATGGCAAGCGCCCGACGAAGGCCCAGTACACGGCGACGACGCCAACGGCCAGGGCCACGGCAGCCCCCCGCCCCTCACCGTGCAGCATCGCATTCGTGCCATAAACAACGAGCCCCATGCCGACGAGCCCCAACACGACGCGAGCCGCAGGGTGTTCCCTCCAGGGCGGCGAGTCTTCATGCGCTTGCGCGGGTACCGCGCCCACTTGCGCCGTCCCCGGCACGCGATCGCGCTTCACCTGAAAAAAACCGATGACCAGACAGAACACCGCAGGCCATCCAGTGAAAAAGTACAGCAGCCTCGGCACGATGGGATTGAGATGGGGCCAAAAACCGATTGCGACCAGAAGCGTGATGGCCAACAGCGGCGCCCACCCGAACACGACCAGCGCAAAGCCGACTCTGATCCAAAGATTGCCGAAATAGTCTTTCATCTTCATAGGCTTCACGATCGTCTGCGCAGCGCTGGGGACTGCCGACGCAGTCTTACTGAAACGCCACCTCGTCGAAGCTGCGCAGCTTGCGGCTGTGCAGTTGTTCCATGCGCTGGCGGCGCAGGTTTTCGAGGGCGCGGATGCCGATGCGCAGGTGCTGGTCCACGCGCTCGCGGTAGAAGCGGTCGGCCATGCCGGGGAGCTTGATGTCGCCGTGCAGCGGCTTGTCGCTCACGCACAGCAGGGTGCCGTAGGGCACGCGCAGGCGGAAGCCGTTGGCGGCGATGGTCGCGCTTTCCATGTCGAGCGCAATGGCGCGACTCTGGCTGAAGCGGCGCTCGGGTGTGCTCAGGGGGCCGTGGAAAGGCTGCAGCTCCCAGTTGCGGTTGTCGGTGGTGGCGACGGTGCCGGTGCGCATCACGCGCTTGAGTTCGTAGCCCTGCAACTGGGTGATCTCGGCCACGGCCTCCTGGATGGCCACCTGCACTTCGGCCAGCGGCGGGATGGGCACCCAGGGCGGCAGGTCTTCGTCGAGCACATGGTCTTCGCGCACATAGCCGTGGGCGAGCACGTAGTCGCCCAGTTGCTGGCTGTTGCGCAGGCCGGCGCAGTGGCCGAGCATGATCCAGCCATGCGGGCGCAGCACGGCGATGTGGTCGGTGATGGTCTTGGCATTGGCCGGCCCGACGCCGATGTTGGCCAGGGTGATGCCGCTGCGGTCGCGCCGCAGCAGGTGGTAGGCGGGCATTTGCGGCATGCGCGCAGGTCCTGCGCCCAGGGCGTCGTGGCTTTCAGCGGCCTCACCCACGCGGCGGATGACGACGTTGCCCGGCTCGACGAAAGCGATGTAGTCATCCGCTCCTTGCGCCGGCGTGCGCATGAGTTCACGCGCGAAGCGCACGAACTCGTCGATGTAGAAACCGTAGTTGGTGAACAGCACGAAGTTCTGCACATGCGCCGGATCGCAGCCGGTGTAGTGGCGCAGGCGGTGCAGGGAGTAGTCCACGCGCGGGGCGTTGAACAGGGCCAGCGGGCGCGGCTGGCCGGGCTGCGGCTCGAAGGTGCCGTTGGCGATGCCGTCGTCCATCACCGACAAATCGGGCACGTCGAACAACTCGCGCAGGCGGTCGCGCTGCGCCAACGTGAGCTGGGACTGGAAGGGCTCGTGGTCGGCGAAGGTGAAGGGCAGCGGAATGGGGGTGGTGCTCTCGCTCACTTCCAGCGGCACGCCGTGGTTGCGCAGCAGCAGTTGGAACTGCTCGCGGAAATAGTCGCCGAACAAGTCGGGCCGGGTGAGCGTGGCCTCGAACGTGCCGGGGCGCGAGACGAAGCCGTAGCTCAGGCGCGAGTCCGCATGGGCGCTGCTGGTGGTGCGAATGCGCACGCAGGGGTAGAAGGCGTGCACCGGCTGCGCCGGCTCGTCGCCGGCGAGAAAGCGGTGCAGCGCGTCATGCAGCCGTGCCACGCCCTGCGCGTAAATGGCCTGAACCTGGGCCAGCGCGCTGTCGGCGCTGGTGTGTTGGGTGCTTGGGGCGGTGGGGTGGGACATGTTGGATGGGTGTCGCTGAAGACGTTGCTGACGTTGCCGATGACTCTGAAGACCTGCTGCCTGAATGACTCGGTCTGCTGCTTCGGCAGCTTGAAACAAGTTTCGCAAGAGGCTGGGGGCTGTCAACCCATGCCCGCGCCATCCGGCAGCAATTGCGCCTGCAGCCATTGAACCAGAGCCGCCACTTCGGGCCGCCGCGTGGCGTCGCTGCGCAGGGCCAGGTGGTAGACATAGCCGCTGGCCTGCGGCTCGCCCAGCGGCAGCACCAGGCTGCCGTCGGCCAGCAGGTGGCGCATCAGCACCATCTGCCCCATCGCCACGCCCATGCCGGCCAGCGCCGCCTGCACCGCCTGGTGGGTGAAGTTGAGGTGCAGCCAGCTCTGCGGCTCCACCATCGGCTGGCCGATCTTGGCGAACCAGCCGGGCCAGGACAGGGCGTCGATGTGCTGCTGGCCGAAGCCTGCCTGCCCGCCCGTGGAGCCAACATCGGCAATCAGCGTGGCCCTCCTTAAATCCGCAGGCCGGCGCAAACCCCCGCGCGACTGCAACTCGGCCTGCAGGCGCGGGCTGCAAACCGGAGCGATGCGCTCCTCGAACAGGGCACGGGTGCCCGGCGCGCGGGCCAGCGGGTTGTCGGGGTGCACCAGGCGCAGCGCCACATCCTGCCCGGAAGTCTCCAGATCGGCCATGCGGTCGGAGGCTTCCACGGCGATGTCCACCTCCGGGTGCTCGGCCTGGAACAGCGGCAGGCGCGGCATCAGCCACAGGCTGGCGAAGGACGGGAAGGTGGTGATGCGCACGCTGGGGCGCTGCGTGCCGCGCCGCAGGGCAGCCACCATGTCGTCGAGCGCGGCCAGCAGCGGGCGCAGGGTCGCGGCCAGGCGTTCGCCGGCCGGGGCGAGGCGGATGCGCGGGCCGTCGCGCGTGAACAGCGCCAATCCCACCTCGGCCTCCAGCGCCTGGATCTGCCGGCTCAGCGCCGACTGGGTGATGGACAACTCATGCGCCGCCGCGGTGAAGCTGCCCAGGCGCGCGGCGGCTTCGAACGCGCGCAGGAAGCCGGTGTCGATGCGCCGTGTCGGGCGCCGTGGCGGGGTTGTGGCTGGAGGTGGCATCCGGCTTCCTTCATCATGCGTTCTGTGCATCATGAGAATACGAAATGACCGTTTTTGCAAGCGTCGTCCGGCACCTATGCTTGCATCCATGTCAAGGTAGTCTTGGGCGCGGAAAGGAAAAACTCCACTGCGCCCGAGCCTGGAAACGACGGAGTTCATCATGCGCGAATGGAATACAGATACCCTGCAGGTGCAACGCGCCTGGGTGGCCTTGCAAACCGGCGATTCGCTGCGGTTGCGCGGCGCGTTCGGGCTGCGGGTGGAAGCGGCCGCGCCGCCCTGCCCCGGGCAGAACGCGCCGCTGCTGTGGCTGACCGAGGAAGGCGAGCCGGACGATGTGTTCCTGCGCCCGGGCGAAAGCCATGTGCTGCGCGGCCATGGGCGCATGGTGGCCAGCGCCTGGGGACCCATCAACCTGCGGGTGGTCGCGGCAACGTCCCCGGCTGCAAGCGCCATGGTCGCAAACGCCCGGCCCAGCCCAGTCGCCGTTGATGCAGCTTCCATGTGGCAAGCGCCGCAAACGGGCCAGGCCGGCATGGCCACAAGGCCATTTGCCGGCACCAGGGCTGCGCAAGCGCCTTCGCGCGAACCCGACATGCCGGCCGCTGGTTGCGGTGCTTGAGGGCGGCCCGATCTTCGTTCCGTCGCGCCAATCTCACCCCAGGCCGGGCGTCTGAATCAGCCGATCTTCAGACGCCTCGGCGCGCGCCGCAAGGCTCAACGCGTGCCGAGATCGGTCAGCAGATCGAGCGTGGGCTCCGCCTGGTTGAGGGTGTAGATGTGCAGTCCCGGGGCGCCGCCGGACACGAGCTGGTTGCACAGGTCGGCCACCACCTCGCGGCCGAAAGCGAGGATGCTGGCGCGGTCGTCGCCGAAGCTCTGCAGGCGCAGGCGCACCCAGCGCGGCACTTCGGCGCCGCACACTTCCGAGAAGCGCAGCAACTGGCTGGCATTGGTGATGGGCATGATGCCGGGCACGATGGGCGCGTCCACGCCAGCGGCAAGGGCGTCGTCCGCGAAGCGGAAGTAGGCGTCGCTGTTGAAAAAATACTGGGTGATGGCGGAGTTCGCGCCGGCCTGCATTTTTTCGACGAAGTGGCGCAGATCGTCTTGCGGGCTGCGCGCCTGCGGGTGCACCTCCGGGTAGGCGGCCACCTCGATGTGGAACCAGTCGCCGGTCTCGGTGCGGATGAATTCCACCAGGTCGCGCGCGTGGTGAAACTCGCCGCCCAGGCCGTAGCCCGAAGGCAAGTCGCCGCGCAGGGCGACGATGCGGCGGATGCCTTCGGCACGGTAGCGCTGCAGCATGGCGCGCACGCTGTCGCGGCTGGCGCCGACGCAGGAGAGGTGCGGCGCGGCGGCCACGCCTTCCTCGGCAATTTCCTTCACGGCGTGCAGCGTGCCGTCTTGCGTGGAACCGCCGGCACCGAAGGTGACGGAGCAGAACTCGGGCTTGTGGACATAGAGCCGCTGCCGCGCGGCGCGCAGCTTCACGGCGCCTTCGGGCGTCTTGGGCGGAAAGAATTCGAAGCTGAGATGGGAGAGGCTCATGCGGGATCGGGGTTCAGGTACGGCGCTTGGACAACGAGGCCATGGCAATGCGCGGCCTAGGGCCTAGGCCAGGGAGGCGAGATGTTGCCGCGCCGCCTCGCCGAGCAGGCGGTCGAAGGTCAGCAGCGGCGCCTTGATGCTGGCGGCCAGCCAGAGATAGGCCGCGTCGTAGGCCGACAAACCGTAGCGCAAGGCCAGGTCGACCTGTTCCGCAGCCAACGGCGTATGGAGCTGGATGCGCTGGGCATCGAAATCCTCCAGCGCCAGCGCCACCGAGGCTTCGGGCCAACCCCCTGCGCGCTTTTTCCGGGCGACGCTGGCCATCTCGTAACCCAGCAGCCCGGGGGCATGCAGGGATTTGCCGCGTAGCTGTTCCAGCGCCAAGTCGCGCTCGCGTTCTTCGAACAGGACGGCCGCCAGCACGCTGCAATCCACCACAGCAGGCGTGCGCGCCAGATAGATCTCGGGCGGCTCGGCGACGTAAAGCGTGGCGCTTGGCAAAGTCATCGGCGCCGTTACCTGGAATCGCGCTCGGCGCGAATGATGTCCACCGCGCGGGGTCCGCTCGCGATGGGCTTGGGAAAGCGGGCAAGGTGCTCGGCGGCAATCTGCTCGATGCTTTTCCAGCCGCGTTGCGCGCTGGCCGTTTGGGGCTGATCTTGCTGCGAACTCGAAGGCGGCGCCGATCTGGTGTTGGACGACGCATCGTCCAGTGCAGCGCGCTCGAGAATGCTCATCAACTCGCCTTGCAGCGAGCGATGGTTGCGCGCCGCGCGCTGGCGCAGGCGTTCGGCGAGGCTTTCCGGCACTTCTTTGATGGAGAGGCTGACGGTCATGATCGGGCTCCGGAATGAAACATCGGTTTCATTTTGGAGCCGTTCTGGCGCCGCGTCAATCAATAGCGGTAATGCTCGGTCTTGTACGGCCCGTTCTTGGGCACGCCGATATAGCTGGCCTGCTGGTCGGTGAGCGTGGTGATCTGCGCGTTCAGCGTCTTGAGCTGCAGGCGCGCCACATGCTCGTCGAGGTGCTTGGGCAGGGTGTAGACGCCCACCGGGTAATCGGCGGCTTTGCTGAACAGCTCGATCTGCGCCAGGGTCTGGTTGGCGAAGCTGGAGCTCATCACATAGCTGGGGTGGCCGGTGCCACAGCCCAGATTCACCAGGCGCCCCTTGGCCAGCAGGATGATGCGCTTGCCCGGTTTTCCGTCAACTGAAGGGAAAATGACGTGATCGACCTGGGGCTTGATCTCTTCCCACTGGTACTTCTCGATGCTGGCCACGTCGATTTCATTGTCGAAGTGGCCGATATTGCAGACGATGGCCTGGTTCTTCATGCGGGCCATGTGGTCGTGGGTGATGACGTGGTAGTTGCCGGTGGCGGTGACGAAAATGTCGGCATGCTCGCAGGCGTAGTCCATGGTCACCACGCGGTAGCCTTCCATCGCCGCCTGCAGCGCGCAGATCGGGTCGATCTCGGTCACCCACACCTGGGCACTCAAAGCGCGCAAGGCCTGCGCCGAGCCCTTGCCCACGTCGCCATAGCCTGCGACCACGGCGATCTTGCCCGCGACCATCACATCGGTGGCGCGCTTGATGCCGTCCACCAGGCTTTCACGGCAACCGTAGAGGTTGTCGAACTTGCTCTTGGTGACGCTGTCGTTGACGTTGATGGCGGGGAACTTGAGTTCGCCGCGCTGGTGCATTTGATACAGGCGGTGCACGCCGGTGGTGGTTTCTTCCGTCACGCCCAAGATGCGCGCCAGGCGGGTGGAATACCACTTGGGCGACGCCGCCAGCCTGGACTTGATCGCGGCGAACAGCACGCGCTCTTCCTCGCTGGTCGGGTGGTTGAGCGCGGCGGCATCGGTTTCAGCGCGCGCACCGAGGTGCAGCAGCAGCGTGGCGTCACCGCCGTCGTCGAGGATCATGTTCGAGTAGCCGCCGTCGGTCCACTCGAAAATGCGGTGGGTGTAGAGCCAGTAGTCTTCGAGCGACTCGCCCTTCACCGCGAACACCGGCGTGCCGCTGGCGGCAATGGCCGCGGCGGCGTGATCCTGCGTCGAAAAAATATTGCACGAGGCCCAGCGCACCTGCGCACCCAGCGCCTGCAGGGTTTCGATCAGCACGGCGGTCTGGATGGTCATGTGCAGACTGCCGGTGATGCGCGCGCCGCGCAGCGGTTGCCGGGCGGCATATTCCTCGCGGATGGCCATCAGCGCGGGCATTTCGCTCTCGGCAATGGCAATTTCGCGGCGGCCCCAATCGGCCAGGCCGATGTCGGCGATGCAAAAGTCGGGGGAGGTTTTCGAATCGACCACAGCGTTCATACAAACTCCGAACAAAGTGGCCGGGAACGGATGCGCACCGCATCCCGCGCCCGGCACGGGTTGGGTGAGCGCCGTTGAAGGAAAGCCGCATTGACAAAGACAGCCTGCGATCAAAGTCCCCGAGCCTGGCGACGGGTCTGGCGGTCAAACAGCCAGCCGTGCGTTGCAACGCTCCTCAGGAAAGGCGGCTATTGTAAAAGGCTCGGCGCCTTGGCGTGCACGAATGCCCATGTGGCCGCCTGTGCTGCCGCACCAGCCTACCGCGCCGCCAGCGCCAGCCGCAGCCCCAGGCTGATGAAGACGAGACCCGTCACCCGGCGCACCCAGACGACCAGCCGCTGCATGCGCCCCAGGCGGCTGCGGGCGCGCGCCGCAACCCAGGCCACGGCCAGGTTGAACAGCGTGCCGTTGAACGCGAACGCCACGCCCAGCAGCAGGAGAGCCCAGCCCTGCTTGCCGTGCGCCGGATCGACGAACTGCGGCAGGAAGGCGAGGAAGAACAGCATGATTTTCGGGTTCAGCACATTAGGGCCTGTTCACGCCATTTCTTCACCTGCGTTGCCCCCAGACGGGGATGGCTGCAAGGCGGAGGGCGCCGGCAAGGGTGAACCCTTGCCAAGACCGACAACGCCGCAGACGCCTCGTCTGGGGGCAACCCTGCGGGACGGGGGACTGGGTAGCACATCGCGGCGCGGCTCGCACCTTGCACCTTGCACTGCATCTGCCCAGTCCCCCATCGCAGGTGAAGAAATGGCGTGAACAGGCCCTACTCAGCATGAACTGCATGTCCGCCCCCGGCGTGAGGTTTGGTAGCAGATCGGACAACTCGAAGTGGATGTTCGTCCAGGGTATGCGGTGCGCTACGCCAGCAAGGCCATTCCGCCCGCGCGCACCGCAGCTTTGTCGAATGTCACCGTCTGGCTGCAGCCTTCTGCTGCGGCGCGTTGAGCGATCAGGACGTCCACCAGCCCGGACTTGCGCGACTTGAGGCCACGGAAATGCGTCAGCGTGGCCTGCACCGCGGTGCGCTGCTCCAACACGAATCGCGGCGTGTTCGACAGATCTGCGATCAGATCGGCCAGTTCGTTTGGCGTCACACCATAGAGCCGCTGCAGCACCCAGCACAACTCGGCCAGCACGACCAGGCTCACGAACCCCGGTTGACTGGCCGAGAGGCTCTGTTCGATGAACTTGCTGGCCAATGCCGACTGGCGGGCATCGTCCTGCGTCAGATAACGGACCAGGATATTGGTGTCCAGACCGATCATGCGGATTTGCGCGCGCGCGCTGCCGCACCGGCAGCGATGGCCTCGTCCATCGCCTCCAGGCTGACGGGCTTGCCCACCCGCCCCGCAAAGCGCCCCTTGAGCGTCGCCACGTCATGGCTGACAGCCACCACGCGGAATCCATCTTTGTCCGGAACGAAATCCACCTGCTGGCCCGTGCTCACCCCCAAGGCCTTGCGAACGGCCAGCGGCAGGGTGATCTGGCCTTTGCTGGTGAGGGTGGCGGTGGGCATGGAGCCTCCTTACGGCTTGTAAGGAACTCTACTCGGGAGGCCAAGGCGTGTCAAGACGAGGGTCGAGCGACGCCAACTGACCCTGCTTACAGCTCTCAGGCCGTCACCACCCCCACCCCGCGCAGTTCCCCCAAGCCCGCGTCCTCCCGTAGCTTCGCCGCCTTGTCGGTCGCTTCCCAGCTGAATTCGGGTTCGTCGCGACCGAAGTGGCCGTAGGCGGCGGTTTTGGCGTAGATGGGGCGCAGCAGGTCGAGCATGTTGACGATGCCCTTGGGGCGCAGGTCGAAGTGGCGGCGCACCAGTTGTTCGAGTTTGGCGTCATCGATCACGCCGGTGCCTTGTGTCGTCACCATGATGCTGGTGGGCAGGGCCACGCCGATGGCGTAGGAAATTTGCACCAGGCACTTTTTCGCCAGACCGGCGGCGACGATGTTCTTCGCCACGTAGCGTGCGGCGTAGGCGGCCGAGCGGTCGACCTTGCTCGGGTCCTTGCCGGAGAACGCGCCACCGCCGTGCGGGGCCGCGCCGCCGTAGGTGTCGACGATGATCTTGCGCCCGGTCAGGCCGCAGTCGCCCTGCGGGCCGCCGACGACGAAGCGGCCGGTGGGGTTGATGAGGTACTTGACCTCGCCGCGCATGAACTCGGGCGGCAGCACGGGTTTGATGATGTGTTCGATCACGGCTTCGCGCAGATCGGCCAAGGCAATGTCGGGGGCATGCTGGGTGGACAGCACCACGGTGTCGATCGCCGACGGGCGGCCGTTTTCGTAGCGGAAAGTGATCTGGCTCTTGGCGTCCGGGCGCAGCCAGGACAGGCGACCGTCGCGGCGCAATTGGCTTTGGCGTTCCACCAAGCGGTGGGCGTAGTAAATGGGTGCAGGCATCAGCTCGGGGGTTTCGTCGCAGGCGTAGCCGAACATCAGGCCCTGGTCGCCGGCGCCTTGGTCGAGGTTGTTGTCGTGGGCCTTGTCCACGCCCTGGGCGATGTCGGGGCTTTGCTTGTCGTAGGCCACCAGCACGGCGCAGCTTTTGTGGTCGATGCCGAAGTCGGCGTCGTCGTAGCCAATGCGCTTGAGGGTGTTGCGCGCCACCTGGATGTAATCGACCACCGCATTGGTGGTGATTTCGCCGGCCAGGACGATGAGGCCGGTGTTGGCCAGGGTTTCAGCGGCAACGCGGGAGGTGGGGTCCTGCGCCAAAATGGCGTCGAGGATGGCGTCGGAGATTTGGTCAGCCACCTTGTCGGGGTGGCCTTCGGACACGGATTCGGACGTGAAGAAGAATGAATCAGCCATTGCAGTGCTCCAGTTGGGTTGCAGTTCCGTCACCGCTTGAGACCCCGCACGGCGACGCTTTAGCGGTTTGGTTTCGGCAGCTCCGGGTTACCCCGCACTGCCAGTCGCCCCGCAAGTTGTCATTAACTCGGCGACCTGGCCGAATTCTAACCCTCGAACTCGCCACCTGCTGATGCGTAACATTGCCGGTCTGGTGAAGTTGCCCATGATGAGCGATTCGACGCGGCACTGCCGAGTTGGCACTGCAGCCCGCTGCCCGGAATGTCAGGCCGGGGCTGCATCATTCGTCCAGGGTGCTTGGCCAGCATCGCTGGCCTCATCGGCATTGTTTCGTTCCATCCACCCGAATCGCTCCGCGCCCACCCATGCTGCGCCTGTTTCGTGCGCTTTCCCATCTGCCCCTTGGCCTGCTCCAGGCCTTGGGCGCCCTGCTCGGGCTGGCGGTTTATGCCGCCTCGCCCACCTACCGCAAGCGACTGCGCGCCAATCTGGCGCAGGCCGGCTACGCCCCCAGCCGTCTGGCGCTCGACGTGGCGCGCGGCACCGGGCGCATGCTGGGTGAAATGCCCTATGTGTGGTTCCGCTTCGGCCCCAGCGCAGCCGTGCGCCGGGTGCAGCTGGTGGGCAAGGAGCATGTGGAGCAGGCCAAGCGCGAGAGCCGCGGCATACTCTTCCTCACCCCGCATCTCGGTTGCTTCGAGGCGTCGGCCCAGGTGGTGTCGGAATGGCTGCCCATCACGGTGCTGTACCGCCCGCCGCGCAAGCGTTGGCTGGACAGCCTGGTGCAGGCCAGGCCGCGCGGGCAGTTGCGCACCGCCCCGGCCACGGTCACCGGCATGCGCCCGCTGCTGCGCGCCCTGCGCCATGGCGAAGCCGTCGGCCTGCTGCCCGACCAGGCCCCGGGTGCCGGTGAAGGCGTGTGGGCGCCGTTTTTCGGCCGCCCGGCCTACACCATGACCTTGCCGGCACGGCTGGTGCAACTCACCGGCGCGCGGATCATCCTGGCGTTTGCCGAGCGCCTGCCACGCGGCCAGGGCTATGTGCTGCATTTCCTGCCCTTCGACGAAACCCTGCCGGACGACCCGGTGGAGGCGGCCACGCGCATCAACCTGGCGGTGGAGGGCCTGATTCGCATGCGCCCGGAGCAATACCTGTGGGGCTACAACCGCTACAAGGCTCCGCCCGGGTCGCTACCCATGCCCAGCGCGCAATCGGGCCAAGCCGCGCAACCGGGTGCCGCATCATGAGCCGCATCGGCCTTGGCCTGCTCTGGCTGCTGCACCTGCTGCCCTACGGCGTGATCGGGCGCATCGGCACCGCCATGGGGGTTGTGCTATGGCCGCTGGCGCGCAAACGCCGCGCCATCACCCTGCGCAACCTGGAGCTTTGCTTTCCCGACTGGACCCAGGCGCGGCGCGAGCAGGTGGGCCGGGCGCATTTCATTTGCGTCAGCCGCGCTTTCCTCGAACGCGTGGTGCTGTGGTGGGCAAGTCCTGCGCGCCTGGAACGGGTGCTGCATCTGCGCGGCGCGGTGGACGAAGCGCTGCATGGCGCGGGCGCCGTGCTGCTGCTGGGCATTCATTTCGAGGGCATGGACGCGGCCTGGACGGCGCTGACCCTGGCGGCGCAGCGCCCGCTGTCGGGCATGTACACGCCGCAAAAGTCCAAGGTGCTGGACCGCTGGGTGCTCGATGGCCGCAGCCGCTTTCACACCGAGCGCATCGTCTCGCGCCACGAGGGCGCCGGCGGCATGCTGCGCGCGCTGCGCCGCGGCACGCCGTTCTACACCTTGCCGGACATGGATTTCGGCGAGCGCCACTCGCGCTTCATTCCGTTTTTCGGCGTGCCCGCCGCGACGCTCGACGCCGTGCCGCGCCTGGCGGCCTCGAGCAAGGCGCGGGTCTACCCGGTGGTGGCGCGCATGCTGCCGGGCTATGCCGGCTACGAGATCACCATCCATCCGGCCTGGGACCATTTCCCCACCCTGCAGGATGGCCGCCTGGCCGACATCGACGCCGACCTGCTGCGCATGAACCACTTCATCGAGCAGCGCGTGCTGGAAATGCCCGAGCAATATCATTGGGTGCACAAACGCTTCAAGACCCGGCCGCCCGGCGAACCCTCGTTGTACTGAATGCTGCCGGGCTCTGTGGCCTGCACGCACGCCCGCCCCACCGATCCCGCCCCCACAATCGCACGCGCATGAAACTGCAGTTCACCAAGATGCACGGCGCCGGCAACGATTTCATCATGCTCGACGCCACGCGCGAGGCGCTGGCCCTGTCGCCGGCGCAACTGCGCCTGCTGGCCGACCGGCATTTCGGCGTGGGCGCGGACCAGATTCTGATGGTGGAGCCCGCACCCTCGGCCGATATCGACTTCCGCTACCGCATCTTCAACGCCGACGGCGGCGAGGTGGAGCAATGCGGCAACGGCGCGCGCTGCTTCGTCGCCTTCGTGCGCCGCCGCGGCCTCACCGACAAGCGCAGCATCCGCGTGCTCACCCGCTCCGGCATCATCCAGCCTCGCCTGGAAGACGATGGCCGCGTCACCGTGGACATGGGGCCGCCGCGCTTCACTCCGGCAGAGATTCCCTTCGACAACGCTGGCCTGGCCCCGCGGCTCGAAGCCGGCTTCGAGCGCTGGCCGCTGGAGCTGGGCGCAGCAGACGCCTCGGCCGCCGCCACAAGTTCCACCACCATCTGGATCAGCGCCTTGTCCATGGGCAACCCGCACGCGGTGCAGCGCGTGGACGAGGTGGACACCGCGCCTGTCACCACGCTCGGCCCGCGCATCGAGCACCACCGGCGCTTCCCCCGGCGCGTCAACGCCGGCTTCATGCAGGTGATGAACCCGCACCACATCTGCCTGCGGGTGTGGGAACGCGGCGCCGGCGAAACCCTGGCCTGCGGCACCGGCGCCTGCGCTGCCGTGGTCGCCGGCATGCGCCACGGCTGGCTGCAAAGCCCGGTGGAGGTGGATATCCACGGTGGCCGGCTCACCATCGCCTGGGACGGTGCCGGCAGCCCGGTGTACATGACCGGCCCGGTGGCCCATGTGTTCGATGGCAACATTGAACTGTGAACGCGAAACGAACAACCATGACCGAGACACCGACCATGCAACTGACCGAACAGGACCTCGCCGCCTATCTGGCGGAACATCCCGACTTTTTCGAGCGCCACGCCGAGTTGCTGGCCGGGGTGCAATTGCAAAGCCCGCATGGCAACCGCGCCGTGTCGCTGCAAGAGCGGCAGATCGAGATGCTGCGCGACAAGATGCGCGTGCTCGAACATCGCCTGGCCGACATGATGCGCAACGCCGCGGAGAACGAGGCGATCTCCGGCCGCTTGCTGGACTGGGTTCGCGCCATGCTGCGCGAGGCCGACCCCGCCGCCCTGCCCCACACCCTGGTGCGCGAAATGCAGCAGCAGTTTCAGTTGCCGCAGGCCGCCTTGCGGCTGTGGAACCTGCTGCCGGCCTACACCACACAGGACTACGCCGCCGATGTGGGCACCGACATCCCGGTCCTGGCCAACAGCCTGAGCCAGCCGTATTGCGGCGCCAATGCCGGGTTCGAAGCGGCACGCTGGCTGGGCGCGGGCGCGCCGCCGCAGTCGATGGCGATGATTGCCCTGCGCGAAACCGACGAGGCGCCCGCCTTTGGCCTGCTGGTCCTGGGTTCGCCCCATGCCGACCGCTTCACCGCCGACATGGGCACGGAGTTCCTCACCCGCATCGGTCACCTCGCCTCGGCAGGCTTGCAGCGCCTGGTGCGCGGCGGCTGAAGCCGGGCACGCCGGGCCATAGCCACGGCCGCACGCATGCCGGACGTTCCCGCCCAAGTTCCAGCGCCCGGCGGGGCAGACGATCTCGCCGGCGCCTGCGTTCGTTATCTCGACATGCTGCGGCATGTGCGTCGCCTCTCGCCACGCACCCTGGTGAACTACGAGCGCGACCTGGGCGACCTGCGCCGGCGCGCCCAGCTGGCAGGCGCCGGGCTTGGTGGCATCGGCCCGCAACACATCCGCGCCTGGGTCGCGGCGCTGCATGGGGGCGGCATGACGCCGCGCGCCATCGCCGCCCGCTTGTCGGCCTGGCGCGGGCTGTTCTCGTGGCTGGGGCTGCAAGGCCTGGTGGCCAGCAATCCGCTGCAAGACGTGCGTGCCCCGCGCGCCGCAAGGCCCTTGCCCAAGGCCATCAGCGTGGATCAGGCCGTGGCCTTGGCCGCGTATGCGCCACAGGACCATGCGCCCGCATCCGCCGATCGCCGCACACAACAAACCCAGGCCTTGAGCCTCGCGCGCGGCCGGGCGATTGCCGAGTTGCTCTATTCCAGCGGCTTGCGCGTCTCCGAACTCACCAGCCTGGACACCCGCTACACCCGCGCCCCCGGCCACGAATCGGCCGGCTGGGTGGACTGGGACGCCGCCGAAGTGACCGTGCTCGGCAAAGGCGGCAAGCGCCGCAGCGTGCCGGTGGGCACGCCCGCCATGCAAGCCCTGCGCGACTGGCTGGCGCTGCGCCCGGCATCGAGCGGCGACGGCGGTGACCAGGCGGCCTTGTTCCTCGGGCCGCGCGGACGGCGCATCACCACGCAGCGCGTCTGGGTGGAATTGCGCGAACGCGCCCGCGCCGCTGGCCTGCCCACGGCCGTGCACCCGCACATGCTGCGGCATTCCTTCGCCTCGCATTTGCTACAGTCCAGCGGCGATTTGCGCGGGGTGCAGGAGTTGCTGGGCCATGCGAGCATCGCCAGCACCCAGATCTACATCCGGCTCGACTTCCAGCATCTGGCCAAGGTCTACGACGCCGCCCATCCCCGCGCGAAAAAGCGCTGATTCCCAGGCCCCATCACCCCGAGCCGGCACAACCCGGCTCGCCACGGAACCCGCCATGAAAGTCATCCGCCTGCACGAAGGCAAGGAACGCGCCCTGCTGCGCCGCCATCCCTGGGTGTTCGCCGGTGCGGTTGCGCGCGGCGGCGGCGACAGTGGCGAGACGGTGCGGGTGGACGCGTCCGACGGCCGGGTGCTGGGCTGGGCAGCGTTCAGCCCGAACTCGCAGATTCGCCTGCGCATGTGGAGCTTCGACGCCGAGCAGCGCATCGACCGCGACTTCTTCCGTGGGCGGCTGCAGGCCGCCATCGCCCGCCGCGCCCGCCTGGGCCTGGACATGCAGGCGGTGCGCCTGGTGCATGGCGAGTCCGACGGTCTGCCCGGCTGCATCGTCGACCGCTATGGCGGCATCGTCGTGCTGCAGGCGCTGGCCGCCGGCATCGAGCGCATCAAACCCATGCTGGCGGAGTTGCTGCATGAGCTGCTGCCGCAGGTGCGCATTTACGAGCGCTCCGACGCCGGCGTGCGTGGGCTGGAGGGTTTGCAGCCGGTCAGCGGCTGGCTGCAAGGCGAGGGTGAAACCCGCGTCGACATCGCCGAAAACGGCCTGCGCTATGGCGTGGACGTGGCCACCGGGCACAAGACGGGCTTCTACCTCGACCAGCGCGACAGCCGCGCGCGCTTCGCCACGCTGGTGCGCGAACAGCGGCTGCGCAAGGTGCTGAACTGCTATGGCTACACGGGCGGCTTCACCCTGGCGGCGCTGGCGGGTGGTGCCAAACAGGTGCTGACGGTGGATTCCTCCGCGCCGGCGCTGGCCCAGGCCGAGGCCCATGTGCGGCTCAACGGCTTCGACACCGCGCGCGCGCCCATGCTCGACGCCGACGTCAATGCCACGCTGCGGCGCCTGCGCGAAGAGGGCCGGCGCTTCGACGCCATCGTGCTCGACCCGCCCAAGCTCGCCCCCACCGCGGCCGCGGCCGCACGTGCGGCACGCGCCTACAAAGACATCAACCGCCTCGCGCTCACGCTGCTGGAGCCGGGCGGCTGGCTGTTCACCTTTTCCTGCTCGGGCGGGATTGACGCCACACTGTTCCAGAGCATCGTCGCCGGCGCCGCGCTCGACGCCGGGGTGGAGGCCGACATCGTCGCGCGCGCCGCCGCGGGCGCCGACCACCCGCTGCTGCTGTCCTTCCCCGAAGGCGAATACCTCAAGGGCCTGCTGTTGCAAACCCGCTGAGCGGCATCATCTCAACGGCAGTTTTAAACTGCCCAGTGGCGGGTTTCAAGCACACCCGCCGCCTCCCGCACTGCCAACCATCACCACCATGTCCACACCCCTGATTCCCGCCACCATCCTCACCGGCTTTCTCGGCAGCGGCAAAACCACCTTGCTCAAGCGCGTGCTGAGTGAAGCGCATGGCTCGCGCATCGCCGTGATCGAGAACGAGTTCGGCGAGGAGAACATCGACAACGACATCCTGGTGCAGGACAGCAAGGAGCAGATCGTGCAGATGTCCAACGGCTGCATCTGCTGCACCATCCGCGACGATCTGCGCGTGACCCTGGCCGACCTCGCCGCGCGCCGCCGCAAGGGCGAACTGGTGTTCGACCGCATCATCATCGAAACCACCGGCGTCGCCGACCCCGGCCCGGTGGCGCAAACCTTTTTCATGGACGACGAAATCGCCAGCCAGTATCTGCTCGATTCGGTGTTGACCTTGGTGGACGCCAAGCATGCCGGCCAGCAGCTCGACTCCCGGCTGGAAGCGCAACGCCAGGTGGGTTTCGCCGACCAGATCTTCATTTCCAAGGCCGACCTGGTGAGCGCCGGCGAACTGGCCGCGCTGCAGCACCGCCTGGCCCACATGAACCCGCGGGCGAAACAAAGCGTGGTGCATTTCGGCGAAGTGCCGCTCAAAGACGTGCTCGACCTGCGCGGCTTCAACCTCAACGCCAAGCTCGACATCGACCCCGACTTTCTCAAGGCCGACGCCGCCGAGCATGACCATCACGACCATGAGCACGATCACCACGACCATGCGCCCGGCGAGGCCTGCAATCACCCGCATCACCACCACCACGACGACGATGTGAAGTCTTTCGTCTTCCGCTCCGACAAGGCATTCGACCCCGCCAAACTGGAAGACTTTCTCGGCGCCATCGTTCAGATCTATGGTCCGCGCATGCTGCGCTACAAGGGCGTGCTCCACATGAAAGGGATCGACCGCAAGGTGGTGTTCCAGGGCGTGCACCAGCTCATGGGCAGCGACCTGGCCTCGGCCTGGGGCGCGCAGGAACAACGCCAGAGCAAGCTGGTGTTCATCGGCATCGACCTGCCGCGCGACATCATCCTGCAGGGGCTGGAGCAATCGCTGGTGAGTTGATCGGTCAAGGCTGGCCTCTCTGGCGGCCCCTCGGTTGCCACTGCCGCGTTGCGCTGACGCGACATCCCGCGTGCATGGCACAAAGCCCCCGAAGCCAGCTCCATGCATCTGACTACAATCGGCCGGCTTCAGCGGTGCCCTGTCCGCACTGCTGAGCGGTTGCGCTCATCCGTGGCACAACGCGGGCATCATCAGATTCCAGGAGGAACTGTGGTCAAGGCGGCAAAACCAGAAACCAGCCGGGCAAAAAGCGCGGCCAGCAAAACCACACCGGCTCGGGGAGCCAAGACCGTTGTCAAGGCCGTCGTGGCCAAACGCCCCGTGGCGCCGGCGGCCAAAGCGCCAGCACCCAAGCGCACGGCCGGGGCGACATCGCCCGCAGGCCTGAAGGCGTGGAAGACCACGACAGCGAGCCCGGCCAAACCCTTGACGAAAGCCAAGGCAGCAATTCCCGTAGCCTCCAAGGCATCGGCCCATGCGCCTCCAGCAGTGACCAAAAACGACCCATCCATCAAGACCCGCGCCACGGCAGCCGCGCCTAAAACCCCAACTCCGGTTCGGGCTACACTGCCGCCCGCCCAAGCCCAAAAACCTGCAACCGCCGTGGCGAACCGCCCCCAGGTTGCCGCGCCCATTTCAGCATCTTCAGCAGCCAAATCCATGAGCAGTCTCGCCCCCACACAAACCCCGGCGAAAGCCGATCCCAAGCTGGCCAATGCCTGGAAAACCAAGGCGCCCAAGGATCTGACCGACGCTGAAGTGCTCGCCATGCCCGAAAGCGAGTACATGAAAGCCGTCCAGCTGGAGTTCTTCAAGCACCGGCTGAGCACACTGCGCAACGATATCCTGCGTAGCGCCGGCGAAACCACCGAGCACTTGCGCGAAGACACCCTGCTGGTGCCGGATCCCGCCGATCGCGCCACGATCGAGGAAGAACATGCGCTGGAGCTGCGCGCACGTGACCGCGAGCGCAAATTGCTGAAGAAGGTCGAGCAGGTTCTCTTGCTCATCGACGCTGGCGAGTACGGCTGGTGCGAGGAAACCGGCGAGCCCATCGGCATCGGTCGCCTGCTGGCACGGCCCACGGCCACCTTGTCGCTGGAAGCGCAGCAGCGGCGCGAGATGAAGCAAAAGATGTTCGGGGACTGAACCTGGTCGGCCACCCCGCTTCAAGCACAGGCATGCCGATGAGTGATTCGAAACCGCGCAGCTTCTGGGGCCGGGTCGGTGAGTTCGTCAAAAACCCGACACAGGACTGGTCGCTCACACGCCACGAAAACGCCCTGCGCGACATGCAGGAGCAGGAGCAGGTCAAGGCGAAAGAAGAACAGCGCAAGCTCGATGCCTTCATCCGCCGCCGCGAGCTGGCCTCGCTGCGGCGCCTGCGCAAGCGCCAGGCCGACGGCCTGCCGATCGACGACGCCTACACCGACGTGCCCGACACCGGCACCGGCACCGGCCCATCTGCGCCCGAGCGCGAAGCCACGCTGCGCAAGATCAACGAGATCGAGCAGTCCATGGTGCAGGAAACCGGGCAACAGGGGCGCGGTGGTCCCAGCCGGCCAGGCCTACAGGCCAAGCAGATTCGCTTGGGCAGTGGAGCACCCCAGGCGCCTGCATCTGGGCCGGGCGCACAACAGGCATTCGCCCCCCAGCCCGGGCTGGCGCCGGGGCTGGGCTTCCAACCGACCGATCATCTCTCGCGGCATTTGCCACCGCCGCCGGTTGTATCTACGCCCGCCGCGCCCGGCGAGATCATCCAGGCCACCATGCCGGCCCCGACCCAGATGGCTCCAACCCAGATGGCACCGACCATGATGGGCATGACGCAACTCGCCGCCGATCATCCGCCGATGGATACCTGGATGAAAACCGGCGGCTTCGCATCCTCAAGTCCCATGGCCGTGGACGTGCAGGAAGGCGTATCGTCCAGCCCGCTGTTCGACCAGGCCTGTATCGACTTCGCCAATGGCCACGACCGCGACGCCGAGCGCGCCTTGCTCGACGCCATCTCCGGCTCTCCCGAGCGCGAGTTGGAGAACGAGTTCTGGCTGGCCTTGTTCGACCTCTATCGCGCCGGCGGCGACAACCCGAAATTCGAGGCTCTGGTGAACGACTACGTCGATCGCTTCCAGTCCTCGGCGCCGTCCTGGGATACGCCGGCACCCCAGAATTTGCGCGCCGCGCATGCAGCCGCCCGCGCGCCCGCCGCTCAGCCCGCCGCTGCGGGACCTTCGTCCAATTTCACCGCCCTGGGCGAGCTCGATGCGGCGCAGTCCCGCGCCCTGCTGCTGCTGGCGCGGGGCGGGGTGCGTCAGGTCGTACTCGAATTCAGTGGCCTGACCAGCATCGCCCCGGGAGCCCAGACCTTCTCGCTGGAGGCCTTCAAGGTGCTGAACGCATCCAGTGGCTGCGTCATCGAACTGGCCGGAATTTCCAATCTGACGGAGGCCTGTGCCGCGGCCGCGCCTCCCATGCAGCGCGATGCCGACCCGGGCTGGTGGGGTCTGCGCCTGGAGGCCTTGCGCATGGCGGGCGAACAGGAGGCCTATGAGAACGTCGCGCTGGACTATTGCGTCACTTACGAAATTTCTCCGCCAACCTGGGAACCCAGCCACGCCAAGGTCCATGTGCTCACTGCCGACGCCGCTGGCCTGAGCCGGCCCATGTCGCAGCATTCGCGGCCCTCGCAAGCGCAGGCCAGCAGCCTGTTTCCCAGCCAGTTCAGCACCCATTTTGGCAACACCGACACAGGCGTGGCGTTCACCCAGTTGCGAGGCGACATCAAGGGCGGCAGCGAAGACTTCCTCAAGCCGCTGGATCAGGCCGCAGCCGGCCATGGCGCCGTGGTCGTCGACCTCAGCGAACTGCGCCGGCTCGACTTCTCCAGCGCCGGCATCATGCTCAATTGGGTGATGTCGCAGAGCAGCGCCGGGCGCGCGGTGCAGTTCGAAGGCACGCACCGGCTCATCGCCGGGCTGTTCGTCATTCTCGGGATCAACTCGGTGGCTCAAATCCAGTTGCGCAAGTTTTAAGTTCCAGTCTGCGTTCCGATTCCGCGCTGCCCCGCCGCCGCGCACAACCCTCCTATCCCATGCAGCAATATCACGGCACCACCATCTTGAGCGTGCGCCGCGGCGCCGGTGTCGCCCTTGGCGGTGACGGCCAGGTGACGTTGGGCAATATCGTCATCAAGGCCAGCGCCCGCAAGGTGCGCCGCCTGCACCACGACAAGGTGCTGGCCGGTTTCGCCGGCGGTACGGCCGACGCTTTCACGCTGTTCGAGCGTTTCGAGGCCAAGCTCGACGAGCACCGCGGCCAGCTGCTGCGCGCCGCCGTTGAACTGGCGAAGGACTGGCGCACCGACCGCATGCTGCGCCGCCTCGAGGCCATGCTGGCCGTGGCAGACGCCACCGCCTCACTGGTCATCACCGGCAACGGCGACGTGCTCGAACCCGAGCACGGCTTGCTGGCCATCGGTTCGGGCGGTGCCTACGCGCAGTCGGCGGCACGCGCGCTGCTGGAGAACACCGAGCTGGATGCGCGCAGCATCGTCGAAAAATCGCTGCACATCGCCGCCGATCTGTGCATCTACACCAACCACGAATTGCGCATCGAAACCCTGGGCGACTGAGGGCGCGGCTCGCTCCCCGATCCATCGGTCCCACCGCGCCCCACCGTATTCCATGGCGCTCGGCGCGAACAGCGCCGAGCGCCACCCACTGCCGAGCAGATCCATGAACATGACCCCACGCGAAATCGTCTCCGAACTCGACCGCTACGTCATCGGCCAGGCCGATGCCAAACGCGCCGTGGCCGTGGCGCTGCGCAACCGCTGGCGCCGCCAGCAGGTGGCCGAGCCGCTGCGCCATGAAATCACGCCGAAGAACATTCTGATGATCGGCCCCACCGGCGTCGGCAAAACCGAGATTGCCCGCCGCCTGGCGCGGCTGGCGAACGCGCCCTTCATCAAGATCGAAGCGACCAAGTTCACCGAGGTCGGCTATGTCGGGCGCGACGTCGACACCATCGTCCGCGATCTGGTGGACATCGCCGTGAAGCAGGTGCGCGAGCAGGCCATGCAGGCGCATCGCGCCCGCGCCGAGGACGCTGCCGAAGACCGCGTTCTCGACGTGCTGCTGCCGCGCCCGCACGACGCCGCCGGCCAGCTCCTGCCCACGTCGGACGAGAACACGCGGCAAATTTTCCGCAAGCGCCTGCGCGAAGGCCAGCTCGACGACAAGGAGATCGAACTGGATGTCGCCCAGCCCCAGGCGACGATGGACATCATGACCCCGCCCGGCATGGAGGACATGGCCGAGCAGATCAAGGGGATGTTCGCCGGCATGGGCCAGGGCCGCACCCAGCGCCGCAAGCTCAAGGTGCGCGAAGCGCTGCGCCTGCTGGTCGATGACGAGGCGGCCAAGCTGGTGAACGAAGACGAGATTCGCAGCCAGGCAGTGCAACGCGTGGAGCAGAACGGCATCGTCTTCCTCGACGAGATCGACAAGATCGCCTCGCGCGGCAACGCCCAGGGCGCCGATGTCTCGCGCCAGGGCGTGCAGCGCGACCTGCTGCCGCTGGTGGAAGGCACCACGGTGAGCACCAAGTACGGCATGGTGCGTACCGACCATGTGCTGTTCATCGCCAGCGGCGCCTTCCACGTTGCCAAGCCCTCGGACCTGATTCCGGAGTTGCAGGGACGCTTCCCCATTCGCGTGGAACTGCAAAGCCTCTCGGTGGACGATTTCGTCGCCATCCTCACCGCCACCGATGCCAGCCTGGTGAAGCAGTACGAGGCCCTGCTCCACACCGACGGCGTGAGCCTGCAGTTCGGCTCCGACGGCATACGCCGCCTGGCTGAGGTGGCGTATGCGGTGAACGAGAAAACCGAGAACATCGGCGCCCGCCGTCTGCACACCGTGATGGAACGCTTGCTGGAGGATGTGTCGTTCCAGGCTGACGGCAGCAAGCCGCATGCCCTGACGATCGACGCGGCCTTCGTCAATCAGCGTCTGAACGAGATCGCCGCCGACGAAGATTTGTCGCGCTTCGTGCTCTGAGGTGAGGGCCCTCAAGATACATGCCGGGCCGCCCCGAGTGCTTCTTGAGCCCATCTCGCGGGGGCCTGACGCGACGCGGCGGGTTTGGGCGCGCTAAGACAACACTGAACCAGTCCATCGTGCGCATCGCATCCGCGCCTCGGGCGGTCTCTGCTGCGTTGCAAATCCGCGCCATAGCTTGGGCTATGGCTGTGGTTTGCGCCTTGCATCACGGGAACTGATTCGGCGTCACCCTAAGCCCGCAGCGCCAAATCGGGCCGCAGCAACCCGCGCTGCTGGGCAATGCACAGCAGACCCTCGAACACCAGATGGTCCACGGTCTGATGCGGCAAGCCCAGCGCCAGTTCCAGCTTGGGCGCTGCGCCGCCGGTCAGCAGCACCACGGGTGCCCTGCCCTCCAGGCGGCTCAACCGCTCGTGCATTTGCCGTGCGGCGCCTGATATGGCCAAGGCGCCGCCACTCATCAGCGCATCGCTGGTGTTGTTGGGGAACTCGCGCAACGCGCCTTCGGGCACGTTCAGCCCCGCGGTCCCCATTTCCAGCGCCTTGAGCATCAGCCCGAATCCGGGCAGGATGACGCCGCCGAGAAAGCGCCCATCCGCCGCCAGGCAGTCGATGGTCACGGCCGTGCCCACGCTCACAACCAGCACCGGCTCGGCGCGATGTCGCGCCCTGGCCCCGATCAGCGCCGCCCAGCGGTCGGCCCCGAGCAGGCCAGGATTGGTGTAGCCGTTGCGCACGCCACATTGCTGCGGCAGCGAGTGGATCCAGTCGCAGCGCAAACCCAGGCTGGCGAGTTGCGCTTCCACCCGCGCCGTGGCCACGACACCGGCTACGGCACAGCCAATGGCCGCCTGCGGCCTGGGATGAGCCTGAAGCTCCTTGCCGAGCTGCTCGATGGACTGTTGCGGCATGGCCCCGTGCGCCAGGAGTTCAGGCTCCGGCGCCGCGCGCCCACCCGCCCAGATACCCCACTTGAGACGGGTGTTGCCGATGTCGAGCAGAAGGAGATGAGTCATAGGAAGTACAGGCGCAGTCCCGTGCACCATACCAGAGCCGCAATCCAAGCAAATGTCGCATGACGCGTGCACAAGGATCTGGATTCGCGTCGATCGATCGTTACAGGCAGCGTCTCAGGCTCACAAGTCATCCGTGAAAACCGTTGCCGTTCATGCCAGTTCCGTTTGTAGACACTTGACATTTTTTGTATACAAATTCTGCGGCAGTGATCTATCTTTCATGCAAAGGACTCCATTCCAACTGCTTGATTTCCCAACCATGACAACCTCGCGATGGGGAGGAAAAAAGCAGGGGATCGATGCGTGATCTGCCCTCATCGACCGGCGCACAAATCCGATGCATTCTTGTATACCGTTAGGCACATTTTTTGCGTGCCGGGTTTTTTGCCCTTGTGGCAATTCGCCCGGATTCACCTCACGCGCACATCGACTGCCAATGGACCCCGTCATTGTCGACGCCCATGGCATCGGGGTTCAACTTGACGGGCTCGACCGTCGGCACGGCCTGGCATCTGGCGGAGCGCTACGGCACGCGGTGCTTCTGCAAAAACGGCCGTGCCGCTGATCTGCCCGTACTCGACCTCGAAGACCCAGCCAAGAACGCTCGCGCACTGATTCGAGATGAGTGGCTGCGTGCTCTGCACGAAGACCGCTGCGAGTCCATCGTGCTCGGTTGTGCGGGGATGTCGGACCTGTGCCGACCCCTGTCGGACGAGATCGGCGCACCGGTCGTTGACGGCGTCGCTGTGGCTGTGAAACTGGCGGAGTCACTTGCCACCCTGAGCCTTCGCACCAGCAAACTCGGCTACTGGGCAACGCCGCCAGCCAAGCCGGAATGCGGCCTCTCTTCAGGGCCAAGTCGCTGATCGACCGGCCATCTCAAGCATTTCACCGCTGGGGCGCCGCCTGCTGCGCCTGAATGCGTTGGTGTTCGCAGCCGCATTCATCGCCCTTTCGGCAGTTCGCCGCGGAAAGCAGGCATTTCGGAACGTCACGGAATCCGCTACATTGCCAAATTGACGTATACGTCAATCACAACCCCTGCCGCGACAAGCCGTGGGTGATGCCGATGAACACCGAAGCGCGCGGTGCGATGCACACCGTGCCCAAGGAGACCGCGATGACCGACCTGTCCGACGCCAAAGTGCTGGCCGCCTACCGTCCGCAGCAGCGGCTGCGCTTTGTCACAGCCGCGGCGCTGTTCGACGGGCACGACGCCGCCATCAACATCATGCGGCGCATCCTCATCGGCATGGGCGCGGAGGTGGTGCATCTCGGCCACAACCGCTCGGTCGATGACATCGTCACCGCCGCCATTCAGGAAGATGCGCACGGCATCGCCATTTCCAGTTACCAGGGCGGGCATGTGGAATTTTTCCGCTACATGATCGACCGGCTGCGCTCGCAGGGCGCGGGGCATATCCAGGTGTTCGGCGGCGGCGGCGGAGTGATCGTGGCCGACGAAATCGCCGCGCTGCAAGCCTATGGCGTCACCCGTATCTACAGCCCCGAGGACGGCCAGCGCCTGGGGCTACAGGGCATGATCGGCGACATGCTGATGCGCGCAGACAAGGCGCTGCCCGCGCTGGACAGCAAACAGGCGCTGCAGGCGCTTGGGGCGGATGCAAGCTTGCTGGCGCGCGTCATCACCCAACTCGAAAATGGGACGACCGACGCTGCGCTGCTGCGCGATCTGCACACCAGTGCCGAAGCCGCGCATGGCGTGGTGTTGGGCGTGACGGGCACCGGCGGCGCCGGCAAGAGCAGCCTGGTGGACGAACTGATTCGCCGCCTGCGGCTCGATCAGGACGACGCCCTGCGCATCGGCGTGATCAGCATCGACCCCTCGCGGCGCAAGAGCGGCGGCGCGCTGCTGGGCGACCGCATCCGCATGAATGCCATTGGCCCGTGGGCCAGCGGGCGAGGGGTGTTCATGCGCAGCCTCGCCACACGCGAGGCAGGCAGCGAAATCAGCAAGGCGCTGCCCGACGTGATCGCCGCATGCAAGGCGGCGGCCTTCGATCTCATCATCGTCGAAACCTCCGGCATCGGCCAGGGCGACGCCGCCATCGTGCCGCATGCCGATGTCAGTCTGTACGTGATGACACCGGAATTCGGCGCGGTCAGCCAGCTCGAAAAAATCGACATGCTCGACTTCGCCGACTTTGTCGCCATCAACAAGTTCGACCGCAAGGGCGCGATGGATGCGCTGCGCGACGTGGCTAAGCAGTTGCAGCGCAACCGCGAAGCGTGGACCACCAAGCCCGAAGAGCTGCCCGTGTTCGGCACCATGGCCAGCCGCTTCAACGACGACGGCGTGACTGCGCTGTATCAAGCCATCAAGCCGCGTCTGGCCGAGCACGGCCTCAGGTTCAAAGAGGGACGTTTGCCGATTGCGGCCACCCGCCACAGCACCCACCAGACCCCCATCGTTCCCGCCGCGCGTGGCCGCTACCTGGCCGAAATTGCCGATAGCGTGCGCGGCTATCACCACAGCGTCGCCGCGCAGGCGGCACTCGCACGCGAAGCGCAGCAGTTGCGCGCCAGCGGCCGCATGCTGCGCGCGGCCAACCCCACCAAGGTCGCCGCGGTCGAAGCCGTCATCGATCTGGCGGAACAACGCGAGACGAAAATGCTGCCCGCTGCGCGCAAGCTGCTGGCGATGTGGCCGCAGATGCAGCAGGCCTACGCGGGCCGTGAATATGTGGTGAAGATCCGCGACCGTGAAATTCGTACCGCCCTCACCCACACCACGCTGTCAGGCACCACGGTGCGCAAAGTCGTGCTGCCGAAGTACGAGGACCACGGCGAGGTGCTGCGCTGGCTGATGCGCGACAACGTACCCGGCAGCTTTCCCTACACCGCGGGCACCTTTGCGTTCAAGCGCAGTGGTTCTGGTCAAGGCAGCGAAGACCCCACCCGCATGTTCGCCGGCGAAGGCGACCCGTTCCGCACCAACCGCCGCTTCAAGCTGCTCTCCGCAGGCATGCCCGCCAAGCGCCTGTCCACCGCCTTCGACTCGGTGACGCTCTACGGCGCCGACCCCGACCGCCGCCCCGACATCTACGGCAAGGTGGGCAACTCGGGCGTGAGCATCGCCACGCTCGACGACCTCAAAGCGCTGTACGACGGCTTCGATCTGTGCGACCCCGCCACCAGCGTGAGCATGACCATCAACGGCCCCGCACCGACCATCCTGGCGATGTTCCTGAACACCGCCATCGACCAGCAACTGGCCAAATTCCAGGCCGACAACGGCCGCGAACCGACCGACGACGAGGCGCAGAAAATCCAGGCCTGGGTGCTGGAAAACGTCCGCGGCACGGTGCAGGCGGACATCCTGAAAGAAGATCAGGGGCAGAACACCTGCATCTTCTCCACCGAGTTCTCGCTCAAGGTCATGGGCGATATTCAGGAGTATTTCGTGCACCACAAGGTGCGCAATTTCTACTCGGTGAGCATCAGCGGCTACCACATTGCCGAGGCCGGGGCCAACCCCATTTCGCAGCTCGCCTTCACGCTGAGCAACGGCTTCACCTTCGTCGAGGCGTATCTGGCGCGGGGCATGCACATCGACGATTTCGCCCCCAACCTGAGCTTCTTTTTCAGCAACGGCATGGACCCGGAGTACAGCGTGCTGGGCCGGGTGGCGCGACGCATCTGGGCTGTGGCGATGCGCGACAAATACGGCGCGAACGAGCGCAGCCAGAAGCTCAAATACCACGTGCAGACCAGCGGTCGCAGCCTGCATGCGCAGGAAATTGCGTTCAACGACATTCGCACCACCCTGCAAGCGCTGATCGCCATTTACGACAACTGCAACAGCCTGCACACCAACGCCTACGACGAGGCCATCACCACGCCCACGGAAGAAAGCGTGCGCCGGGCGATGGCGATACAGCTCGTCATCAACCGCGAGTGGGGGCTGGCCAAGTGCGAGAACCCGAACCAGGGTGCGTTCATCATCGAGGAACTCACCGACCTCGTGGAAGAAGCCGTGCTCAAGGAGTTCGAGGCCATTGCCGACCGTGGCGGCGTGCTGGGGGCGATGGAAACCGGCTACCAGCGCGGCAAGATTCAGGAAGAGAGCATGCATTATGAAATGCTCAAGCACACCGGCGAGTTGCCCATCGTCGGCGTCAACACCTTCCGCAACCCGCATGGCGACACGGTGTCGGCTCACCTCGAACTGGCACGCTCCACCGAGGACGAAAAAGAGTCGCAGCTGCGCCGCCTGGCCGACTTCCACCAGCGCCACGCCGGCGCAGCGCCGGCCATGCTGCAGGCGCTGCAACAGGCGGTGATCGACAACCGCAATGTGTTCGCCGTGCTGATGGACGCGGTGCGCGTATGCAGCCTGGGGCAGATCACCACCGCACTGTTTGAAGTCGGCGGGCAGTACCGGCGCAGCATGTAGTTCCCCAACCAAGAATCGAGGAAACAACCAGGATTCATATCCTGGCACGCATTCGCGCAGCTCTGCTCGAATTGGTGAAACACACAAGGCGGGAACCCGGCTGCAAGCTCGGCACGCTGTTCCAGCGCGAAGATGAACCAACAGTTTTCATGACCGCGGAGCAGTGGCTCGACCAAGCCAGCGCCGATGCCCACTTGCGCCGCGCGCATATTGCAGCAGCCATGGTGCAGGCGGGTCCGCGCACTTGGCCGCAGCTCCCGAAATTCACCAATACACCGCATTGGCTTGATCTGGGGCGCTCGACACATCAAAGCTCAAATCATGGCCAGTGGCTGCTTGCCTCGTGGCGAGGGAAAGAGCTGATCGATGGCTTTGCAGGTGGCCGCGTCCAAGGTTGTCGAGGCAGCGGCCAGGTTGTCGCGCAGGTGCTGCTGGCTGCCTGCTTTGGGGATGGCCATCACCCCAGGCTGCCGCAACACCCAGGCCAAAGCGAGTTGTGCCGCGCTGAGCCCCAGCGCTTGAGCCAACGCAGCCAGGCGCGTGTCGTGTGCGAGTTTGCCTTCGTCCAATGGGCTGTAGGCCATCAGCGGCATGCGCTGGCCTTGCATCCAGGGCAGCAAGTCGAATTCGACGCCACGACTGCTGGCGGCGTAATAAACCTGGTTCGTCGCGCAATGGGTACCGCCGCCCAGTCGCAGCAGTTCGTGCATGTCCTGCAGGTCGAAATTGCTCACGCCCCAATGGCGGATCCGGCCCGAAGCCACCAGGCGGGTGAATCCTTCCAGCGTCTCTTCCAGGGGCACACTGCCGCGCCAGTGCAACAGGTACAGATCGATCTGCTCCAAGCCGAGCCGGCGCAGACTGCGCTCGCAAGCAGCCTGCACTCCAGTTGCGCTGGCGTTGTGCGGATAGACCTTGCTGACCACAAGCACTTGCTCGCGCTTGACCACGCCCTCATGCATGGCATCGGCCAGGGCCTCGCCCACCACGCGCTCGGCACCGCCCTCGCCATACATCTCGGCGGTATCCAACACGCGGTAGCCGAGTTCCAGCGCACGGCGCACGGCGGCGATTTCGCTGGCATGGCGTGCCGTGTCTTCACCGAAGCGCCATGTACCCAGGCCGAGCGCGGGCCACTGCTCTCCACTCCCAAGTTGTACGAGGTTCATCGGTTCATGCCCCAAGCCAGTGGCGCGCATTCCACAAGGCCAACAACAAGAGAAACACCACCAGCCCGACGACGAAACCGATCAGGCCCTGCAGCAACGCATTGGTGCGCCGTTGTTCCTGCAACAACTGGCGCGTCAGCTCACGCTCGACTGGCTGTTGCGCTTGTTCCAAGGCGTGATGAACCAAGCGAGGCAAGGCGGGGAAGTACTGGGCGAAGCGTGGCGCCTCTTTTTGCAGGTGATCGCGCAAAGCGCGCCAGCCAACCTGGCTTTGCATCCAGCGCTTGAGGAAGGGCTGGGCGGTATTCCAGAGATCCAGGTCGGGGTCGAGCTGACGTCCGAGGCCTTCGACATTCAGCAGGGTTTTTTGCAACAGCACGAGCTGCGGCTGGATTTCCACCTTGAAGCGGCGCGACACCTGGAACAGGCGCAGCAGAATCTGTCCCAGGGAAATATCTTTCAGCGGACGCTCGAACTGCGGCTCGCACACGGTGCGAACAGCGGCCTCCAGCTCGTCCACACGCACCTCGGCCGGCACCCAGCCGGATTCGAGATGCAGCTCAGCCACGCGCCGGTAATCGCGCCGGAAAAAGGCGATGAAGTTTTGCGCCAGATAGTCTTTGTCGAACTCTGACAGGGTGCCGATGATGCCGAAGTCCAGCGCGATATACCAGCCAAAAGTTTCAGGCGCGAGACTGACCATGATGTTGCCCGGATGCATGTCGGCATGGAAAAAACCATCGCGAAACACCTGGGTGAAAAAGATCTCGACCCCGCTCTGCGCCAGCTTGTGGATGTCCACACCGGCATCACGCAAGCGGTCGATCTGACTGATGGGCACGCCATGCATGCGCTCCATCACGATCACGCTTTCGGTGCAGAGATCCCAGACCATCTGCGGAATCAGGACCAGGCCCAGGCCGTCCATATTGCGGCGCAGTTGCGCCGCATTGGCCGCTTCGCGAACGAGGTCAAGCTCATCGTGCAGATATTTATCGAACTCGGCCACCACTTCGCACGGCTTGAGGCGCTTGCCGTCGGACCAGGCGCGCTCAACCCAGGCGGCCAGGGTTTGCATCAACTCCAGGTCCTGGTCGATGATTTTGCGCATGCCAGGTCGCAGCACCTTGACCGCCACCTCGTGTCCACCTTGCTCCACCGGCAGCATCGCGAAGTGCACTTGGGCGATGGAGGCGCTGGCAACCGGTGTGCGATCGAAACTGGCAAACAGCTGCGACAACGGCTGACCCAAGGCCTGCTCGATCAGCATCACGGCCTGATCGGAGTCGAACGGCGGGACGCGATCCTGCAGCTTGGCGAGTTCGTCGGCGATATCGGTGGGCAGAAGATCGCGCCGGGTGGACAGCATCTGTCCGAACTTGACGAAGATCGGCCCCAGACTTTCCAGCGCCAAGCGCAGGCGCTGCCCACGCGGCGCATCGAGCTTGCGGCCAACGGCAAGGATGCGCGCCAGGAGCCGCAGCCAGCGATGGCGAAAGCCGCTGAGCACGAGCTGATCAAGTCCGTAGCGATGGGCAACGGTGGCAATGCGCAACAAACGCAGCAGGCGGCGCATCCCTCAGTTCCGCGCCGTTGTATCGGTGCGGCGCACGAGCATTTGAACGCGCTTGTCGAGCCTGGCCGTCGCGTCACGCAATTGCGCCAATTCGACACTGCAGGCCGTGTACTCGGCGCGGCCAACCAGTGCGCGTGGCGCCTCGGCCAGCCAGTCCTTGGTGTCGGCTTCGACTTGCCGGCGTAGGCGTCGCCCCTGGGCTAGCATTCCTCGCCCGGCGCGTACCAGCCGATGCGCAGCCAGGTCGCCGAGAAGTTGGGCAAGGTCATCTTCCGCATCCCAGCGCAGATGGCCGAGCAGCCAGGAGACTGCCTGGGCAAATTCGGCATCGCCCGTGATGCGCACTCCCGTCAGCCCCAGTGCTTGTCCGCGCCATCGAGCCGCCAAAACGGCGCTGACGTCGATATCGAGCCTGAGTTCAGAAGGCTGAGCGACCTCCTGGGTCGGCCCCGGTGCAAACCCGCCCGCCGGGGATATCTGCAATACGGCACTTCGACCGGCAACATGCAGGGCCAGGTGCTTGCCGATATGCGCTCGCATGCGTTCCTCAGCCTGCGGCTCTTGGCGGATGAGGTGGTTGATGGCTTGGGTCACATGCAGCACAGCGCGTTGCTGCATGCGGTCTGGCCACTGCAAAGTTGGGCTTGGGTCTGTGCTGGACATAGGAGGTGTGCAATCCGGCGATCATTCTAGGAGTCTGGAGTAACCTCAGAGCAGCAAGCCAGCGTTGCGCCACATGTCGCGTACCAAGTACATGCCGGGCCGAATCCGAAGCCCTGTGGAACTCTGGAGAAGACATCGCCCAAAGCCGCGCAAGACTGGCTTGCGACGTCCAGCAAAGATCAAGGGTGCAAGGCCATTGTGACCATGCACCCTCGAGTCATCTCGGTACCCGAAGAATGGGCCCGACTAGGAATGTCAATCCCAAACTGGCCGGCGAAAACGTTGCGGCCTGGACAACGGGTTCAGGCCGCAACAAGATTCAGGCCAGCTGTTGAATTCCGGCCAGCAGCCAACCCCCATTGCCGGAAACCGGCTTGACCAGATTCCACACCTCGCGCACGGGCTGCGCACCACCCCAGCTTTCCTCGCGGACCAACCCGGAGAATTCGACGCTGGCGAGGTATTCACCGCCCAACTCCTGCAGATCGAGCAGCACGGCTTCGAGCGTGACCACATCGGTCTGATTCTGCGCACCCCCACGCTGTTCGATCTCGGCCTTTAGCTGCGCGAAGAATTCCGGCGTGCTGTACGACTCGATGCCGTGCAAGTCGCCTGCATCCCACGCCTTCTGCAGTTGGTAGTAATGCTCGCGCGCCTTGTTCAGGAATGCACGTTGATCGAAGTCTGCCGGAATCGAGCCCTGAGCCGTGGCGGCGCTTCCAACTGGGGCTTGCATCCCCTCGAAACGCTGTGGGGATAGATAGGACTCCGACCCGAGTTGGGCCGCGTCATAAGCACCACGCGGCATTCCGGCCGGTTGCGGCATGGATGAGGCACCAGAACGGCGGAAAAGTCGGAGCAGGAACATCCCCACGGCCACCGCCAAGCCTGCGATCAGCAGGGCTGTGACGAACGAGGCCAGGCCTGCGCCCAGGCCGAAGGCGTGGAACAACGCTGCCAGCCCGATGCCAGCCGCCAAGCCGCCGAGCATGCCGCCCCAACGGCTGGCAGGGCGTGGGGTGGCTGCCGCAGGTGCGGCTGCCTGCCGTGGCGCCACGGCAGGGGCGGGTGTGGCCTGCTGACGTTGCAGCAATCCACTGTTTTGACGCCCCAGTGTTTTGCCTCCTCCCATGCGCTTGGCTTGTGCCTCGGCCGCAAAAAGAGTGGAGGCCAGCACGAGGCTGACGCCGAGAACGAGAAGGGTCCAATGCTTGTTCATGATCATGCCCGGTTGTGGATGCCTACATTTTGTTACTAAAACCACCGGAAAAGTTCACGCATCTCGAAAAAATTATGTTCCTTCAAGCCTTGAGGCCAATATGCAACGCGACGACTCCGGCCGAAAGGTTATACCAGTCGACCTTGGCGAATCCGGCCTCGAGCATCAGAGTCTTCAAGCTGGCTTGATCCGGGTGCTGGCGGATGGATTCAGCCAGGTAGCGGTAACTGTCGGCATCGCCCGCGACCCATTGTCCAAGGCGTGGCAGTATGCGGAAGGAGTACCAGTCATAGATGCCGCGCAGCGGTTCCCAGGGACGAGAAAACTCGAGCACCAGCAGTTTTCCGCCTGGCTTGAGCACGCGGCGCATTTCCGCCAGCGCAAGGTCCTTGTGGGTCATGTTGCGAAGGCCAAAAGCCACGCTCACGCGGTCAAAGCTGCCATCGGGAAATGGCAGGATTTCGGCGTCGCAGAGCGCTGCCGGCACACACAAGCCTGCATCTTCCAGCTGGGTTCGCCCCTCGGCCAGCATGGCACCATTGATGTCGGTCGACACGACCATGCCGCCCGGTTCGACTTGCGGCGCGAATGCACGGGCCAAGTCACCAGTGCCGGAGGCGATGTCGAGCACACGATGCCCGGGACGCACGGCTGCCAGCGCCACGGTGAAGGCTTTCCAGCCCCGGTGGAGGCCGGCACTCATCAAGTCATTCATCAGGTTGTAGCGGGGCGCGACCGAGTCAAAGACCTGCGCCACGCGTTGCGCCTTTTCACGCTCGGCCACGGTCTCGAAGCCGAAGTGTGTAGTTGCTTCACCGGACTCAATGGCCATGGTGCGCTCCATGCCCACAGCCACCGCTCGATGGGGCATCAGCCGTCACCATTGCGGCATCGCGGTCCACTTGAGCCGCGGCAAGTCGCTCCAGGTAGTCACTCCACAACTGCGACTGCTCCGAACCCAGGAAATACAAATATTCCCAGGTGAAGATGCCCGTGTCGTGACCGTCGGAAAAAGTCGGTTGCACGGCGTAATTGCCCACGTATTCCAGCTGATTGATCAAGACATCGCGTTTCCCTGTCTGCAGGGTTTCCTGGCCAGGACCGTGTCCACGCACCTCGGCTGAAGGCGAACACACCCGCAGCAGTTCGAACGGAAGCCGAAACACCGCGCCATCATCGAAGGCGATTTCCAGATCACGCGACTGGCGGTGAACCGTCAATTGCGTTGGGTGGGGGACTGTGTGAGCCATGAACTTGAACCTTTGTCGCGCTGACTTGCAATAGCGAATTATGCGTCTGCGTCCATACGCGTGTACGCCAACAGCCGTCGGACTGCTGCAGCGTTCGAAAAACACGTTCATGCGGCTGCGCAACAGCACGACAAGCCGACTGCACTTTTGCAAGACTGAGAACGCTGCCGGGCTGCACGAGTCTGGCGAGCAAAAAAATACCCGGGCAGAGCCCGGGTGAATTGCACACTCCCTGAAAGAGCTGTTTAGAGCTCAGTCACATTCTGATACAAAAAGTTTGCATTGTCCAGCTCTTCAAACCCGGGAGCGATGCAATATCGAGGTTCTATTTGCAGGTTTTTTTGGTGCCGCTTGTCTGACTCGAACAGACGACCTATCGCTTACAAGGCGATTGCTCTACCAACTGAGCTAAAGCGGCAGGGACTTCCCTGGTGAAGCGGCGACTTCGGGTTGCGATCTCAAACGTTCACTTCACGCGCTTGAGATGTCCCCCGGAAGGCCGCGGGGGGGGATCAGCCGGCGGCTCGCCCTCGGCCTTGGATGCATCGACTGAGCGGGAAGCTTGCTCAGGGATCTCTGCGGCGGCTTGAGTGCTGTCGGGCACGGCATGAAGATGGCTTGCTGGCGCTGTCTCAGGCGTCTGCGCATCTTCGCCTTCGACTGAGCCGGCGGCAGCAGGATCACCAGCGCCGGATTCGGGGATGGGAAACGCCATGCCCTGCCCATTCTCGCGGGCGTAGATCGCAGTGACGTGGCTCACGGGCACGAGTATGTCGCGGGCTACTCCGCCGAAGCGCGCCTTGAAACGCACGTCGTCATGTCCGATCTTCAGGCCCGTGGTCGCGCCGAAACTGATGTTGAGCACAATTTCGCCATTCTTGACATGCTCGCGCGGCACCCGCACCTGGCTGTCCACGTGAACTGCCAGGTAGGGTGTCAGTCCGTTGTCGGTGCACCATTCGTAGAGGGCGCGCAACAGGTAGGGCTTGGTCGAACTTGGATTTTCAGCCGAGTTGGTCATGACTCTTCCTGCTGCCGGAATTACTTGCGCATGACCTTTTCCGAAGGCGTGAGCGCCTCGATGTAGGCAGGGCGCTGAAAAATGCGCTCGGCATACTTGGAGAGCGGCGCGGCTGATTTGGGCAGATCGATGCCATAGTGGTCCAAGCGCCAGAGCAGGGGCGCGATGGAGACGTCGAGCATGGAGAATTCATCACCCAGCATGAAACGATTCTTGGTAAAAATCGGCGCCAGCTGGGTCAGGCGGTCACGAATCGCGGCCCTGGCCTTTTCCATGGCCTTTTCATTGGCTTTGCTGGCACGAGACTCGAGTGTGGAGACGTGCACGAACAATTCCTTTTCAAAATTGAACAGGAACAAACGCACCCGGGCACGCGCCACCGGGTCACCCGGCATGAGCTGGGGATGCGGAAAACGCTCGTCAATGTACTCGTTGATGATGTTGGATTCGTACAGGATGAGGTCACGCTCGACCAGAATGGGCACCTGACCATAGGGGTTCATGACGTTCACATCTTCAGGTTTGTTGAAGAGATCGACATCACGAATTTCGAAATCCATGCCCTTTTCGAACAGGACAAAACGGCAACGCTGCGAGAATGGGCAGGTCGTGCCTGAATAAAGCACCATCATAAGAGGCGACTCCTGAAAAAGCGAAGGGAGTGAGCATGCTCACCCCCGCGACAGCCGGCCAAAAAGGCGGGCCTATGGACACTGCTGCCGGGTCCCTGGAGGGACTCGGTTCAACTAACTCACATCTTTCCAGTATTCGGACTTGAGGCGCCAGGTGATGAAGGTGAGCAGGGCCAAAAAGAGCAACACAATAACGCCCAGTCGTTTGCGTTCGAGTTGGTCCGGTTCGGCCATCCATTGCATGTAGGCCACAAGATCGGCAATTTGTGAATCATACTGCGTCGGGCTCAAACTTCCAGGCGTGAGCTGTTCGTACGCGACAAAGCGCTTGAGTTGGAGGCCCGCGGCGGCTGGGTCTTTCGTGAGCACGAACTTCGCTGCGCGCTCGCCCTGCAAGGGCCACAACGGGTTGGGCATGGCGACTCCGGGGAGCACCAAGTTGTTCCAGCCCGTCGGGCGCGTGGGGTCGCGGTAAAACGAAAGCAGGTAGGTGTACAGGTAATCGGCGCCAGAACCACGATGGGAGGCCAGTGCCCGCTCGATCACGCTCAGGTCCGGCGGGGAAGCGCCGAACCAGGCCTCGGCCTGGGCTGGCGTCATCGCGACTTTCATCGTGTCCCCGAGCCTGGATTCGCTGAACATCAGGTTTTTCTGCACCTGGTCTGCCGTCAAGCCAATGGCGCGCAAACGCTCATAGCGCATGTACTTGGCGCTGTGGCAGTTGAGGCAGTAGTTGACAAAAAGCTTCGCACCGTTTTGCAGAGCGAGCAAATCGTTGACCCGATAGGGAGCATGCTGTAGCGCGATACGTTCTTGTTCGGCTGCCGCGTGTGCCGTCAAGGCAGCGCAACTCAGCCCCAGCGCGAGCGCCAGGCGCAGCAACCAGCGGAATGGATGGATCATGATCATGCTCAGTGGGGGTGATAGACCAAGCGTTCGGGCACCGCTCTGCACACGCCGAGACGGCTCCACCAGGGCATGAGCCAAAGGAAGCCGAAGTAGATGAAGGTGCAGGTCACCGAGATCCAGTAACCGACGG
The DNA here is from genome assembly GCF_900089495.1 of Thiomonas sp. X19. NCBI lineage: Bacteria > Pseudomonadati > Pseudomonadota > Betaproteobacteria > Burkholderiales > Thiomonas > Thiomonas sp. X19. The sequence goes on from NZ_LT605203.1 coordinate 4,095,181, forward strand.
GAGACGGTTCGGAGATGCCGAAATAGCCAAGCACGATGAAGTCAAGCGCAAACAGAATCAACAGCGAAAAATGCCATTTCGGGCGGTAGCGGATGGACTTGACCGGGGAGTGATCCAGCCAAGGCAGGAAGAACAGCGAGATGACGGCGCCACCCATCACCAAGACGCCCCAGAACTTGGCATCGACCGTGGCCATAGCCCACAGCAGAAAAGCCATGCCTGCAGCCAGCGCGGCCAAACGCAGGGGGCTGCGCCGCAGGCGCCAGGCTCCCCATAACGCAGCGGCTGCAAGCACGGCCATCCAGAGATGGACAGAGGTGGTGGTGGTGGCTCTCAGCATGGAGTAGAAGGGCGTGAAGTACCAGACCGGGGCGATGTGCGGCGGGGTTTTCAGCGGATCGGCCGGGATGAAGTTGTTGTGCTCCAGGAAGTAGCCACCGAAGGTCGGCGCGAAGAACAGCACGGCACTGAAAATGGTGAGGAAAGCCGACAGCCCGAAGAGGTCGTGCACGGTGAAATAGGGATGGAAGGGAATGCCATCGCGCGGATTGCCGCGGGCGTCCTTGTTGGCCTTGATCTCGATGCCGTCCGGGTTGTTGGAGCCCACTTGATGCAACGCGATGATGTGTGCCCCCACCAGCCCGATGAGCAGCAGTGGTATGGCGATGACGTGGAAGGCGAAGAAGCGGTTGAGCGTGGCGTCGCTCACCACATAGTCGCCACGAATCCACAACGAGAGGTCGGGACCGATGAAGGGAATGGCGGAAAAGAGGTTGACGATGACTTGCGCACCCCAGAACGACATCTGACCCCAGGGCAGGAGGTAGCCGAAGAAAGCCTCGCCCATCAGGCACAGGAAAATGAGACAGCCGAAAATCCACACCAACTCGCGCGGCTTGCGGTATGAGCCGTAGAGCAGGCCGCGGAACATGTGCATGTAAATGATGACGAAGAACGCCGATGCCCCGGTGGAGTGGATGTAGCGAATCAGCCAGCCCCAGCTCACGTCGCGCATGATGTATTCGACCGAGCCGAACGCCAGTGCCGCATCGGGCTTGTAGTGCATCACCAGAAAAATGCCGCTGATGACCTGGATGGCCAGCACGACGATGGCGAGTGAGCCAAAGTAGTACCAGAAATTCAGGTTCTTCGGCGCGTAATACTCGCTCAGGTGTGCAGCCCAAAGCGCGGAGAACGGGAAACGGTCGTCGATCCATTGACGCAAGCCGCCGCGTGGAGTTTCGGCAGGCACGCCGGGATCCGGCAGAGTCTGATCAGCCATGGCTTGATCTCCGTTTGGGGCCTTCAGGCCTTGTATTCACCGAGAAGAATTTTTCGGTCGTTGATGTAGTGATACGGGGGCACGGGCAGGTTGTCCGGCGCCGGCATGTTCTTGAACACGCGC